>CAKUTI010000008.1 GCA_934691925.1 uncultured Treponema sp.
AAAAATATAAATGCCCGTATGCCGTTGTTCCGTTATGGAAAAGGCCATATTCTCAATACTTATTTTGACGCTGGCACGCAGTCAGATAGCGCAAGCTGCATAAATGTCCGTGCTGGAAGCGAACTCTATATTGAAGGAAACAACTTTGCGAATTTCTCAAAGACAACAGGAGACTCTGTTGTGAACGGAAGCTATTTAATCGGTTTTTATTTTGCGGATTCTTCAAAAGAGTACGGAAATGTATCTGGAAAATGGACTGCATTGAACAACAGTTCAAGCATCTCAAGCTACGGTTCAAGTTCTTATAAGCCGCCTTATTCTTACACCGTTCCTTCAACTGCGGTTTCAGAACCTGCTGTTGGAACAGATGTCGGTGTTGGCTGTGCAATAACTTTGGAGTAATTTTTCCCCGGTCGTTGCGGGGCGGAAAGGCGTGAATAGTTTGCCCCGCAGAGTGGGGTATGTGAGCAACGGAGTGCGAACTAGGGGAGAGGCATCTCCCCTTTTGCTAAAAATATTCATTTTCTTGCATATTTATACAATAGTTTATTGTGGAGAGTCCTTTTTTAATTTAAAATCTTCGTAAAAATTTGGAGGTAAAAAAGTGGATTCTTCTACACTTGCGAAAATCATTGCTTTCGTGCTTTATCTTGGCTTTATGGTTTACATCGGGCTTAGAAGCGCGAGCAAAAATACTAATGCGTCGGATTTTTTCTTGGGCGGTCGGAAGGTCGGCCCGTGGGTTACTGCTCTTTCTGCCGAGGCTTCTGACTCTTCCGCATGGCTTTTAATGGGCTTGCCTGGGCTTTGCTATCTTGGCGGAATCAAGGAGACTTTCTGGACTGCGATGGGGCTTGTAATCGGAACATACTTGAACTGGCTGATTGTTGCTAAGCCTTTGAGAAAATGCTCTATTGCTTTTGGAGACTCAATCACGATTCCTGAATTTTTCCAGAACAGGTTCAAGGACAAGTCTCATATTCTTTCTGTCTTGTGTGTGATTTTTATTGTCTTCTTTTTTACGATTTACACGGCTTCTGGATTTGTGGCGTGCGCGAAGCTTTTCAACTCAGTTTTCGGGCTTCCTTATCACGCGGGCTTGGCAATCGGTCTTGTTGTTATTCTTTGCTACACGATTACGGGCGGATACACTGCGGTCTGCAGCACGGACTTTGTTCAGGGCGCGCTGATTTTCTGCGCTTTTGTGCTTTCGGGCGCAGTTGCAGTTATTGCTCTGGGCGGACCTGCCGAGGCGATAAGCGCGGTTCAGTCATTTGACGCGCGGGCGGTTGCTGGCGAGTTCGGTGAGAAGATGAAAGCCGCATTTGCCGCGAATTCTTCTTACAGCGGAATGAGCATTGTCTCAGCTCTTGCTTGGGGACTTGGATATTTTGGAATGCCGCATATCATCGTGCGCTTTATGGGAATCCGCTCGAACGGCGAGATAAAGAAGGCCCGCAGAATCGGAACTGTCTGGATGGTCGTCTCATATATAGGAACATTTTTGATTGGAACTCTCGGAACTTCTTTCCTTTTGAAGCACGGAATTCTTCTTGGAACAGGCGGAGAAAATGTTGTTGTTGATGGAATCTCGCATTTTGGAGACGCGGAGACTGTTTTCTCTGAGACAATGCAGTCGATGTATCCTGCGTTTATCGCGGGAATTTTCCTTTGCGCGATTCTTGCGGCTTCAATGTCCACTGCCGACTCCCAGCTTTTGGCGGCTTCTTCCGCTGTGAGCCAGGATTTGTACAAGGGAATTTTCAAGAAGAACGCGAGCGAGAAGGAAGTTCTGAACGTTAGCCGTTTTGTGATTTTCCTGATTTCGCTTGTCGCGCTTTTTCTTTCGCTTAATCCGAACAGCTCGATTTTCGGGCTTGTCTCGTATGCCTGGGCTGGCTTCGGCTCTACATTCGGACCTCTGATTCTTCTCGCTCTTTTCTGGAAAAAAACGACCGCGAAAGGCGCAATTGCCGGAATCATCGGCGGCGGAATTGCGGTTGTGTTTTGGCATCAGATGCACGGCGGACTTTTTAATCTTTACGAAATCATTCCAGGATTCCTTGTCTGCTTGATTCTGACCGTCATTGTCTCGTTTCTTGACAAGAACAAAGACCCGGAGATGCTCCGCGAGTTTGACGCATACAAGAAGATGGAAGATTAACGCTTAGATTTTTGCTGCCGAAAAATGCGGTTTGTTGAAGTCATTCCGAACTTGATTCGGAATCTGATTAAAAAACAATTTTGTGATAAAGCCGCTTTAGAATGGCGGCAAGTTTTTGCATGGCAGACGATGTTTTTTAGGCGGCTTTTGCATTTTGAGCCGCTTTCATTTCTTCAAAAATAAAAAAGCCGGGAAAGTTCCTTAACGTGTTCTGCGTTTTTGGAAACTCCCGGCTTTCTTTTTTTAATTTTTTAAGGCAAATTTTTTGCAGTTGAGGCAAGCTCATATAAAATCAAAAATTCTGATGAAAAAAATGCTGAAATCCGAAAAGCCAAAGTTGCTCCTTAACGGATTTCAGCTGGATTTTTTCAAGTTTTTTTAGAATTTTTTAGATTCTCTCAACATCTTCCTCTGGAACATTCACTTTCTGAACGTGCCAGATGTCTCTTACATATTCTTCAATCGTGCGGTCTGAAGAGAATTTTCCGCTGTTTGCAATGTTGATTAGAGTCTTTCTTGCCCAATTTTTCTTGTCCTTGTATGCTTCCGCGACTTTTTCCTGAGCCTTGCAGTAAAGCTCGAAGTCAGCGAGAACATAGTAGACATCAGGACGCTGTCCTTCAACTCCGTAGACAAGCGAGTCGTGAAGCTCCTTGAAAAGCTGGTGGCTCGGGTCGTAAGTTCCGTCAACAAGCTGCTCGACAACTTTTGCCAGAGCAGGATTTCTTTCAAGATACTGCTGCGGATTATAAGAGTGCTCTCTTTCCATTTTCTGGATTTCCTCAGTTGTCAGACCGAACACAAAGTTGTTGTCCTTTCCTGCCTCCTGGAAAATCTCGATGTTCGCTCCGTCGAGCGTTCCGAGCGTAAGCGCGCCGTTCACCATGAATTTCATGTTTGAAGTTCCGGAAGCCTCTTTTCCTGCAGTGGAAATTTGCTCCGAGACATCAGCCGCCGGGAAAATTTTTTCTGCGACAGAAACACGGTAGTTTTCGATGAACACAACGCGTAGCTTTCCTCCGACTCTTCGGTCGTTGTTTACGCGCTCAGCGACAGTGTTAATCAGCTTGATTATTGATTTTGCGCGCCTGTAGCCCGAAGCCGACTTCGCACCGAAGATAAATGTCCTGTTCGGAGCGTTGTAGCTTGGGTCTTCGATAATCCTGTTGTAGAGATACATTATGTGCAGAATGTTCAAAAGCTGCCGTTTGTATTCGTGGAGACGCTTTACCTGAACATCAAAAATCGAGTCAGGATCTAGGAATTCATTCTGCTTGTGCTTTAGATATTCAACGAGAGCGTCCTTGTTGTGCCGCTTGATTGAAATAAGCTCGTCGAGCGATTTCTCGTCGTCGATGTATTTTTCAAGCCCTTTGAGTTTTGTCAAATCCTTTTCCCAGCCATGTCCGATTCTCTTTGTGATGAATTCCGCAAGTTCCGGGTTTGAGTCCAAAAGCCATCTGCGCTGGGTGATTCCGTTCGTCTTGTTGTTGAATTTCTCAGGATAAAGCTCGAACCAGTCGTGAAGCTCCACGTTTTTCAGAAGCTCTGTGTGGAGAGCCGCGACTCCGTTCACGCTGAATCCCGCATGAATCGCAAGCCAGGCCATATAGACTTTTCCGTCGTGGATAATGCTCATTCTTGTCTGCTTTGCGTAGTCGTTCGGATATTTTGCGCGAAGTTCAATCAGGAATCGCCGGTTGATTTCTTCCACAATCTGATAAATTCTAGGCAAAAGCTCCTGGAAGATTGAAACGTCCCATTTTTCAAGAGCCTCCGCAAGAATCGTGTGGTTTGTGTAGGCGAACGTCTTCTGCACAATTGCCCACGAGTCGTTCCAGCCCATCCCGTACTCGTCCATGAGAATTCTCATAAGCTCAGGGATTGCGACAACCGGATGGGTGTCGTTCAGCTGAATCACATGGTAGTCAGGGAATTTCGAGAAGTCTGTTCCGTGGTCAGCAACAAAATGATGAACCAAGTCCTGTAGAGATGCGGAGCAGAAGAAATACTGCTGCTTCAAGCGGAGAGTTTTTCCCTGCGGGCCGTTGTCGTTCGGATAAAGCACGCGCGTGATATTTTCAGCGTTGTTCTGTCTGTAGACCGCCTCGTTGTATCTCATGTCGTTGAAAAGCTGCAGGTCGAATCCGTTTGGAGATGAAGCCTGCCAGAGACGGAGCGTGTTCACTGTGTTTGTGTCGAATCCGACAATCGGCATATCGTAAGGAGTCGCCGTCACTTCCTCTGCGTTTTCAAGATAGAATCTGTCCTGTCCGTCCGGAGTTTTTCCGTACTTGATTTCTCCGCCGAATTTAACTGTTACAGAAAGGTCGCTTCTTTTTACTTCCCACGGATCGCGGTGCTTAAGCCAGTTGTCAGGATATTCAACCTGATAGCCGTTCTGGATTTTCTGCTCGAACATTCCGTATTCATAGCGGATTCCGTAGCCGTGTCCCGGATAGTCGAGAGTCGCAAGCGAGTCCAGGAAGCAGGCCGCAAGCCGTCCAAGTCCGCCGTTTCCAAGTCCTGCGTCAGGCTCCTCGTCCTCAATCTGGTCATAGTTGATGTTCATTTTTCCGAGAACTTTCTTTACTTCTTCCTTGATTCCAAGATTGATAAGATTGTTGCTCAAAGCTCTTCCCATCAGAAATTCCGCAGAAAGATAATAGACCTTTTTCGTAGGTTTTTTTTCGTATTCGTTTCGGGTCGCCATCCATGCCGGCAGAATAATCTCCTGCACAGACGCTGAAACTGCGTCAAACAAATCATGGCTGCTTGCCTGAGAGATGTCCTTTCCATATTGGCGTCTTAGCCGGGCTGCAAGATTTTCCCGGAATTTCTCTGCGTCAAACTTCATATTTTCTCCTCCTGAAGATTTTCCAGCTTTTCTATTGGTTTTGATATTAGTATAAGTATTGAATTTGCCAGAATAACGTAATGCTTCTGGCTTGGAAGCTCTTCTGCCTGGCTTGAAAGAAGAGCCGCCTTTCTGTTCTCGATTGAAGTGTCCACGAGGCGGAACCATTTGTTTCCTGCCGAAGCCCCTGGAATTGTGAGCGTCAGGTCGTGAATATCCATGTTCATCGCGATGTAAAAGTCGTTGTCTTCTTTCTGGAGACCTGCTGCTCGTCCGCCGAGCCTGAATGCGAGAAATCGGCTGAGTTTTTCCCAGTCCGGAATCATCGCATTCTGGTCGAACCAGCTTATGTCAGGCGGATTGTTGAACTGGCTTGTGGAATTTCCTCCGAAAAAATGTCTTCTGTGAAAGACAGGATGCTTCGCGCGCATTGCAATCAGTGTCTGCACAAATTCATAAAGAGTCGCGTTGTCCTCCACATTTTGCCAGTTGAACCAGCTTTCCTCGTTGTCCTGGCAGTACGCGTTGTTGTTTCCGTTCTGTGTTCTCCTTGTCTCGTCTCCTGCCACAAACATCGGAACGCCCTGAGAAACAAGCAAAGTCGTGAAGAAATTCTTGATTTGCCTGATTCTCTTGCACTCGATTTTAGGATTGATGACAGGTCCTTCGCAGCCGTAATTGTAGCTAAGGTTGTTGTCGCTTCCGTCCCTGTTTTCCTCTCCGTTGTCGTCATTGTGCTTGAAGTTGTACGTTACAAGGTCGTTAAGCGTGAATCCGTCGTGTGCGTCGATATAGTTGACAGAATGAATCGGGCCGCGTCCGCTCAAAGCATAAAGGTCGCTTGAGCCTGCGATTCTCGTTGCGGCTTCGGTGGAAGTGTGCTCGTCTCCGCGGATGAATTTTCTGATTCCGTCCCTGTAATGGTCATTCCATTCGCACCATCTTCCCCCCGGAAAATTTCCAATCTGATAGCCGCCGTCTGCATCCCACGGCTCTGCGATAATTTTTGTGTTTGAAAGAACCGGGTCTTCTGCGATTCTTCTTGTGAGCGGCGTCGAGTCTGAGACAAATCCGCTCTCGTCTCTTGTAAGCTCGGTCGCCAAGTCAAATCGGAATCCGTCAACATGCATTTTTATGACCCAGTAGCGCAGGCAGTTAAGGATAAAATTCTGCGCGACAGGATGATTCGCGTTTATTGAGTTTCCGCAGCCAGAGTAGTTCTGGTAATACTGCTTGTCGTCTTTTGAAAGATGATAGAAAATTGAGTTGTCAAAGCCGCGGAAATTCAGCGTAACGCCTTTTTCGTTTCCTTCCGCCGTGTGGTTGAAGACAACATCGAGAATCACTTCGATTCCCGCGTTGTGGAAGGCTTTGACCATGTCCTTGAATTCGCGGACTGCGCCGCCCGGAGTTCTGTCGCTTGAATATTTTGTTTTCGGGGCAAAAAATCCGATTGTGCTGTATCCCCAGTAATTTTTAAGGCGAGAGCCTGTTCGGGGATTTATGTTCATATTCTCGTACTCGTCAAATTCCATTACAGGAAGAAGCTCCACCGCGCTTATTCCAAGCGACTGGAGATAAGGAATTTTCTCGATTATGCCTTTGTAAGTTCCCGGCTCTGAGACTTTTGAAGTCGGCGACGCTGTGAAGCCTTTCACGTGCATTTCGTAAATCACGGAGCGTTCAAGCGGAATTCTTAGCGGGCGGTCGTCTCCCCAGTCGTAGTCGTCCTCGTCGATAACCACGCATTTCGGAGATTTTGACAAGTCCCATTGCCGTCCGGGCTTTAAATATCTGAATACAGAGCCGTCTGTGAATGCTTTTGCGAAAGGGTCAAAAAGATACTGATTTTTGTTGAAGCGGAATCCTTTAGAAATATCATCTGGACCGTCCGCACGGTAAAGATAAAGCGCGCCGGGCTTTAGGCCTTCAACAAAGACGTGCCACATGTCTCCGGTCTTGTTTTTTTCAGGTGTTAGCTCGATAGTGTGCGCAGGCTTTTCTGACTCTGGAGAATCGAAAAGCTCAAGAAAGATTGCTGTCGCGTTTCTGCTGTAGACACTAAAATAAACCCCTTTCGCTGTGACCATCGTTCCAGTTTCAAGAGGTTTTCCTGCTGATGTATGAATCAAGTCCATTGTATTGATAATTTTAACACGTGATATAGCAAAATTAAAGAAAATTTTAATGTTTTCAAGCCTAAATTTTGGCTTGCGCGGAGAATTTTATCTTTTCGCATTTGAGCCAAAATAAATAAAATTTCCTTGTGGCGTTTTTTGCAAAGCTGTTAAAGCTTATCCTTCCAAATCCGCAAGCTCTTCCCATCTGGCATAGGATTTTGCAAGCGACTCATCGACTTTCTTGTATTCAGAGCTTGCTTTCTGCACGGCTGAGAAGTCGCTTGAAGCCATCTGCGATTCAAGCGCGGATTTTTTTTCTTCAAGCTCCATAATCGTCTCTTCAAGCTGCTCGAATTCTTTTTGCTCCTTGAACGAGCGTTTCCGTTTTTTTGTTGAAGTTGAAGACGTGCCAGATTCTGCCGTTGTGTTTTTTGCGGCGTTGTCAGCGGAAGCCTGTTTTGCGTTTTTGCTCGCGCCTGATTCTTCTTTTTTATTGTTAAGCTCTTCTTTTGCTTTTTCTTCCTTGTATTCGATATATTCCGAGCATTTCCCGACAAATCCTGAAACGTTTCCGTCGTCTTCCATAATAAAAAGCGTGTCGGCGACTTTGTCCATAAAATATCGGTCGTGGCTCACAATCAGAAGGCAGCCCTGATAATTCAGCAGAAACTGTTCGAGAATGTTCATAGTGAAGATGTCGAAGTCGTTTGTAGGCTCGTCAAGAACGAGAAAATTCGGATTTGAAATCAAGAGGCGCACAAGAAAGACACGCTTCCGCTCGCCGCCGCTTAATGTGCTGAGCATTGAGTGCTGGATTTTTCCTTCAAAGCCGAATTCCTTTAGGAAAAGAGACGCGCTTAAAGTTTTTTCGTCGTTCATTTTGATTACGTCCGCCGCTTCCTCGATGTATTCAAGGACAGTCATGCTCAAATCCTTGAACTGTGGGTTTTGCTGGTAGTAGCCGAAATGCGTGTTCTCGCCTTTTACGACAGTGCCCGAATCCGGCTGGAGCGCGCCTGTTATTATGTTCAGAAGAGTTGATTTTCCACTTCCGTTGCCGCCGAAAACTCCGATTTTTTCGCCTTTTGAGAATGTGTAGCTGAAATCTTTCAGGACAGGAGCGGTCTCGTTTGTCTTCTTGAAATTCTTGCTGATTGAGTGAAGCTCCAGAATCTTTCCTCCGAGCCTTCTTCCTGCGACTTCAAACTGAAATCCCTTGTCTTTTGCGAATTTCTCGCGGTTTATGAGCTGCATATCGCGCTGGATTCTAGCTTTTGCCTTTGTTCCGCGCGCGCACGGACCGCGCCTAAGCCAGTCCCGCTCGAATCTCAAAACTGACTCGATTCTCCTTTCTGTGTTCGCCTCGACTTCCGCCTCAATCTCCTTTTTTTCAAGATATGTCGAGTAGTTTCCCTCGTAAAGCTTGATTTTTCCGCGCGCAAGCTCGTAGATATTGTTGCAGACCGCGTCAAGAAAATATCTGTCGTGCGTAACCATAAGAACGGAGCGTTTTGTCTCTGCGAGATAATTTTGAAGCCAGTAGATTGTCTCAATGTCGAGATGGTTTGTAGGCTCGTCAAGCAGAAGAAGTTTTGTGTCCTCAACGAGAACCTGCGCAAGCGCGACTTTTTTCAGCATGCCGCCGCTCAGTTCCGACATTTTTCGGCTTAAATCGTGAATTCCAAGCACGCCGAGTATCGAGCGGATTTGCGACTCGTAGTTCCAAAGATTTCCGGCTTCCATTTTTTGTGTAAGCTCGTCGAATTTTTTCTGTTGTGATGAAGAAAGCCCGTCTTCCATTTTCTCGCAGATTTCGTCATATTCTGTGATGATTTTCAGCTTTGGACTTTGGGATTTGAAGATGTGCTCGCGGATTGTGTTGTTTCCGTCGAATTCAGGATTCTGGCTTAGGTAGCTTACGCCCGCGCTCTTGTTTATTACAATTTGTCCGTTGTCCGGCTGGAGAACGCCTGCAATCACGTTTAGAAGCGTTGATTTTCCAGTTCCGTTCCGGCCGATGATTGCGGCTTTGTCGCCTTCGTTAAGCCCGAATGTAACGTCCTGAAAAAGCGGTTTTTCCCGCCCTATTTTTGAAATGCCTGAAATCGAGAGAATATTCATTTTAGAAAAGCGGCGGCCGAGCCTAGAAAACCGCCGTTAAAGTAAAAGTCATTTTTTCCGGCTCAATGACTGTGCTGTAAAAAAACGTTGCTTTGAATTTTGTTAAAGTCCGAAATTCGCGAGAATCTGCTCTTTTGGAAGAAATCCCACGGAAGTTTTTTCAGCTTTTCCGTTTTTGAACAGAATCAGAGTCGGAATGCTCATGATTCCAAACTTTTGCGCAAGCTCGCCTTCGCTGTCAACATTGACTTTGCCGACTTTCAGCTCTGCGTCCTTTTCCTTTGCGATTTCGCTTACAATCGGAGAAAGCATTTTGCAAGGGCCGCACCACGAAGCCCAAAAGTCAACGAGAACCGGCTTTTCTGATTTTAAAAGTTCATCTTCAAAATTCTGTGTTGTAACAGTAACTTCCATAAAATCCTCCTGCAAAAAAATCAAATTAAAATATTTCTTCAATAAAGATACTCATAAATCCAGAAAAATTCTATTATAAAATGTCTGACGGTTAGGGCTGAATCGCTTTTGTGATTTTTGCCGATTGCCGGGAATTTTTTGAAAACAACAGATTTAAGATAAGGAGAAAATAAAATGGCTTACAAAGTTTTTATTGACGGAAAAGAGGGAACAACCGGGCTTAAAATATACGAGCGGTTTGCAAAGCGAAGCGACATCGAGATTCTTCTGATTGACGAGGAAAAGCGAAAAGACCCTGGTGAGCGCGCCAAAATGATTAACGCGTCCGACTTCACTTTTTTGTGCCTACCAGACGCTGCCGCTGTTGAGGCTGTAAAGCTCTGCACAAATCCTCACACGCGGATTCTTGACGCTTCAACTGCGCACAGAACAAATCCTGAATGGGCTTACGGCTTTCCTGAGCTTTCACCTGAGCACCGGGCAAGAATCGAAAAGTCAAAACGTGTCGCAGTTCCTGGCTGTTACGCTTCGGGCTTTATCTCGCTTGTCTATCCGCTTGTTAAAAACGGAATTATCGCGCCTGATTATCCGGTAGTCTGCCATGCTGTCTCTGGATATTCCGGGGCTGGAAAAAAGGCTATTGCCCAGTATGAAGACCCGAACCGCAATCCCGAGCTTTCTTCGCCTCGTCTTTACGCGCTAACGCAGGAGCACAAGCATCTTCCGGAGATGATGAAGATAAGCGGACTTGAATACAAGCCGATTTTTGACCCGTACGTCTGTGACTATTTTGAGGGAATGACTGTCACGGTCGCTCTTCACACAAGGCTTATGAAAAGAAAGATGAGCGGAAAAGAGCTTACAGAAGTCTTCAAGGAGCAGTACAACTCTAGCCGCTTTGTTAAATGCGCGGAATTCATGGGCGAGGGAACTTTGACTGAGAATTTCATTCCTGCCAACACGCTTGCCGGAACAAACAATATGCAGATTTTTGTTTGCGGAAACGACGAGCGGCTTATTTTGACCAGCCGGTTTGACAATCTTGGAAAAGGCGCGAGCGGGGCTGCCGTTCAGTGCATGAACATTATGATGGGAATTGACGAGGGAACAGGACTTTAAAATGAGAAAGGCTGCCGAAAAAGGCAGCCTTTTTTGTTCTAGTAAAGACTAGTAATCTTTGCGCTCTGACTTGCGTCTTTTGTTCAGAAGTTTGCGCTCAAGTGTCGTTTTCTTCTGGTGGAGCTCTGCAGAAGGCTTTACAAAGAATTCGCGGCGTTTGTACTCGCGGATAATTCCTTCTTTTTCAACCATTCTCTTGAAGCGTTTGATTGCTTTCTCAAGGTTCTCGCTGTCATCAACTACGATTGTTGCCATATAATTTCACCTCCTTCAGTCCGGAGTCCCAGAAAAGATTTTTTTAGTATACAAAAGAAAAAAAAAGTTTTCAAGATGACGGGCTGAATTAAAGCTGATTGCTTCACCCGGAATCTGTTCGTGTATTGCGATGCCACGTGTTTTTTACAGTTCTGTCATTCCGAACTCGTTTCGGAATCTATGTATTTCTTAGAGCAGACACTTAAGTAAGTCGGTCGTGGCAGCGAAAATCTCATGCGATTTTTTTCGGGCAGCTTGCTTTATTCAAATGCTTTAGAATCTGCGGCTTTAAACTCAGAAATATTTCTGTAAGTTCGGGGTCAAAGTGCGTTCCCTTGCTTTTTTCCAGCATCTTGAAGGCTTCGTCTGCTGGGATTTTTTCTTTGTAGACACGCATAGAAACAAGCGCGTCAAAAACATCCGCGATTGATGTAATCCGCGCGCTCAAAGGAATTTCGTCGCCTTTAAGCCCTAGCGGATAGCCGGTTCCGTCCCATTTTTCATGGTGATACTGAATTGTGTCGATAAAAAGGCGGAGAACTTCACTGCTCAGGTTTTTTCCGAAAATCTGCCGCACGAGCGCAGCCCCGATTACTGTGTGCGTTTTCATTGTCTCGTACTCGGTCTCATCTAGCTTGGAAGGCTTGTTTAAGATTCTGTCAGTGATTGAAATCTTTCCGATGTCGTGCATTGCCGCCGCGTTTCCAATCATATCTTTGAATTCAGGCGTAACTTCATCCTTATGGAGATTATGTTCAAAAAGATAGTCCGTGATAAGCTGCGCATAGAATTTCGTGTTCTGGATATGGTTTCCTGTGTTCACGTCCCTGTATTCAATCAAGGTCGCCATTCCCTCGATTACGGATTCCTGCATTTTTATGTAGTCTTTGTTTTTCTTCTGGATTTTTGTGCGCTGGTCTTCGATTCTTCTCTTTAGAAATGAATTCTTTTCTTCCAGAATTTTTATGAACTTGAACGCTCTGAAGAAACAGAAACAAAAGATAATGATAGAAAGCGCAAGAATTGAAAGCAATATCACTGTAATCATGCCGCAACCTTTCGTTTGATTTTAAGACTATTTAAAACACTGTGCGTTTAAACATATCAAAAAGCCGGATTTTCTGCTAGAATAAGACTTATGGCTAAAACAATTGATGAAAAGAAAATCATTTACACGATGGATCACGTTTCGCGTGCTTATGGAACAAAAGTAGTATTAAAAGACATTTCGATTTCTTACTACTACGGAGCGAAAATCGGAGTTATCGGCGAGAACGGAGCCGGAAAATCTTCTCTCTTCAAGATTTTCGCCGGAATTGACAAGGACTACACAGGCGAGACCCATCTTCTTCCTGGATATTCGATGGGCTATCTTGAGCAGGAGCCTTATCTTGAGCCTGGAAAAACTGTAATGGAAGTTGTGAAAGAGGGCGTAAAGCCGATTACAGATTTGCTTGCGGAATTTGACAAGGTGAACGAGGCTTTTGGAGAACCGGACGCCGATTTTGACAAGCTCTGCGCGCGTCAGGCGGAAATTCAGGAGAAACTCGACGCTGCGGATGCATGGAATCTTGAGGCGAATCTGGAGCTTGCGATGGACGCTCTGCGATGTCCTCCGGTTGACCAGAAAGTTGACGTGCTTTCAGGCGGTGAGAGAAGACGTGTCGCGCTTTGCCGCTTGCTTCTTCAAAAGCCGGACATTCTTCTTCTTGATGAGCCTACAAACCATCTTGACGCGGAGACAATCGCATGGCTTGAGCGTCATCTGCACGAGTACAAAGGTACAATCATCGCGATTACTCACGACCGCTATTTTCTTGACAATGTTGCGGGCTGGATTTTGGAGATGGACAGAGGCGAGGGGTATCCGTTCAAGGGAAACTACTCGGCTTGGCTTGAGGCAAAGGAAAAGCGGCTTGAGCTTGAGGAAAAGCAGGCTTCAACACGCCAGCGCGAGATGAAAGAGGAATTGGAATGGATTCACGCAGGCGCGAAAGGCCGTCAGGCAAAGCACAAGGAGCATATCTCAAAGTACGAGCAGCTTCTTGCTGAAGAGTCAAAGAGAATCAAGCTGAAGGACACTCAGATTTCAATTCCCGCAGGTCCGCGTCTTGGAAGCGTTGTTATTGACGCGGAAAAGCTCACAAAGTCGTTCGGAGACAAGCTCCTGTTCGAGAATCTTGACTTCCATATTCCAGCTGGAGCGGTTGTCGGAATTGTAGGCCCGAACGGAGCCGGAAAAACAACTCTCTTCAAGATGATTGCGACTGCGGCAGGGCAGAAAGTGGAGCTTCCTGACGGCACGATGGGCGAGGAAAAGCCGGACGCAGGCGAGATAAAGGTCGGAAACACTGTAAAGCTCGTCTATGTTGACCAGATGAGAAGCAAGCTCGACATGGAAAAGACAGTCTATGAGACTTTGAGCGGAGGAAGCGACCTTGTAAAGCTTGGCGCAGTTGACGAGAAAGGCCGCGCGGTGAACGGTGCTGTGCGCGAGATAAACGCCCACGCTTACTGCTCATGGTTCAATTTCAGCTCCGCAGAGCAGAACAAAAAGGTCGGTGTGCTTTCGGGCGGCGAGAAGAACCGTCTTAACATGGGAATGATGTTCAAAGAGGCTGGAAACGTTCTTCTTCTTGACGAGCCTACAAACGACCTTGACATTGCCACAACGCGCTCTCTTGAAGAGGCGATAAACGACTTTGCAGGAGTTGTGCTTGTAATCAGCCACGACCGCTATTTCCTTGACCGAATCGCGACTCACATTCTCGCTTTTGAGAACAACTCGAACGTGAATTTTGTCGAGGGCGGATGGTCAGACTACGTTGAATGGCGCAAGAATGTGCTTGGAATTTCAGACGACATTCCGCACAAGACTGTTTACAGAAAACTTACGAGATAGAAGCTCTCTTGAAAGAAAACTAATATAAAGTTATTATCTTCTTAGGAAATGATTATCTGTTAAAAGAAAAATAAATCATATTCCTTGGGAGATAATAATACATGAAAAAAGTTAAGTATTTTCTTAAACGGGGGGGGCGATTCTTAGCGCACTCCTCTTGATTTTTGCATGCGCAGTGTTTGTTTCATGCTCAAGCGATGATGATGGAGGGAGCTCTAACTCAGCTACCGTAAAAGACACCAGCACTGTTAAAAATGAAGACGGCTCTGTAACTACAACAGAAGTCATGTCTGACGGCTCTACAGTAACAACAACAGTCAAGAAAGATGAAAACGGAAACGTAACCGAGACTGTAAAAGTTACAGAAACCGCTGACGGAAAAGTTACAACAGAAACAACCGATGCAAGCGGCAAAACTAGAATTTCAACAAGCACAAAAGATTATTCAAAGTATATCGAAGAAGGAATTGATGCTGTTGAAAATGCAAATTTTGACTTGGCAATTACAAAATTCAACCAGGCTTATAAAACAGAAGCCAACGATGAGACGCGCGTTTATTCGGCTCTTGCAAGCCTTGCCTCAATAAGCACAAAACAAACCACTGCAGATTTCGTTAAAAAGCACCTCGGTATTACAAATTATCCTGCGACAATGAACGCTCTTTTTAGGCCAGACTGGCTTGACGCGACAGAGTATATTGACAGCGAGGAAGAAGACTGGATTTCTGGTTGTACAGATTTTAAGCAGTCTGCTTCTGGCTATTATTACAAGGCTAATATAACTCCTGCGTCTGAATATTCTGAAAATACTGTTAGCAGATGGGAAATCTATAAAAAAGCGACTATAGAAGGCGAAAAAGAAAGCAAAGAGCTTTACACAAGTCTTGACGATCTTGCGCAGTATGAGAAAGACACAAAAGGTTCTACATTGTATGATTCCCAGTATTACACTTACACGCTTGACGAGAACGGCGAATATTATGTGAATCTTCATTATTCTTCAGAATACCACTTTTCTTCTTACCAGTCATATACTATGAGTGGCTGGGTTGGTGTTGACTACACCTATTATGAAAGAGACAGGTTTCCGACACTTTCTGTTCCGGAATGGTTCAAAAATTCCAAATTCAGCAACTACTTTGGAGAGCTTCTTCTTGCAAATATCCTGAACGGAAACACAAAAGGCCTGAACGATGCTCTTGATGATTTGTACAGTGTTCTGTTCAGCTCAGAATATGAAGATGCCTGCAAGAAAATCGATGCGGTTACAGGAAGCGTTAAAATTCCTAGCCGCGTAATCGAGGATTTTGGTCTTACAGAGATTGTCGGAGACACAAGCGTAAAGCTTGGAAAGGCAGAGCTTGCCCTTATAAAGACCTCATTCAATATTCTGAAGGCGACAGTTGAGTACGCGCAGTCATACAATTTGAACAGCGATCTTTCGTTCCTTAAGTTTGACTGGGCAGACAAAGACGCTGCAATGAAAGTCTTTGAAAAATATTTGAGATATGACGCTAGCATAGATCCTCTTGCAAACGGATTTATGAGCCAGAGAAGTCCTGAAAAAATGGCTGCCTCAAAAGAGCATTTTGCTTCGGCAGTAAGCGACTTGATTGCGGCTTACGATGATATTCTTAAAAACACAACAGATTATCCGACAGCTTTGAGCGATGTTCTTAATGAGTACAAGGTTTTGCGTGAAGGCGCAGTTCAGTTGCAAGCCGCAATTGCAGACGGTGGAGAATTCTATATTCCGGAAACTGACGGCCTGCCGGATTCTTGGCCTGAAAGCAGCTCGTTGTATATAGATCTTGGAAAACTTTTTGACGCAAGCAACTTTGCGCTGAAGAATTTTATTGAAAATACAGACTGCAAGGTTGATGTTTGCCTTCTTGAAGAACAATATGATTCGGAAACAGATGTGGAATATTTTTCTTCAACTAAAAATTTGAAGAACGATTCAGGTAAAACTATTCTAGAAATGGAATCTTCGACACTCAATTCTGAAACTATGAAATATATTCTAAAACATGGCGATGAAATTTCCAACAGTCAAAGTCTTGGTTTGAAAATTTCCCTGCGCCCTCTTCAGAATCTGTTCGGCGGATTTGACTTCACTAAATTTTCGCCTGCTATTAAAAAATCAAGCAGTGGAAAATATTGGTTTGCTCAGGAGCTTGGCGTTCTTCCAGGTCTTTATGTCTACAACTTCTACCATGACGGCGAAATTGCAGACGATATAAAAGCTCTTATAGCCGACGAATAAGATTTTCCGCTGAAAACAAAGTGTTTTAGTGTCTGAAAAATCTTTTTAAATCTAATTTTAGCCGCATGGACTTTATGAGCTTCGCTTCACAAAGTCTTGCGGCTTTTTTGTGCTTATGAAGTTAAAAAACATTTTACCCTTATTTTTTGTTTCTCTTTTTTCGCCACTGTTCCCTCAGAACATAAGGCTCAGCTCTTTTGCGGCGGATTTGTTTTTTCCAGCATACGGCGCAGAGGCGGACGCTTCTATTTATGTGGATAAAAGCGATATTTCAGCTGGAAAAGTCTCTGCATGCGGAGGATATTTTTCAGCAAAGCCAAACTTGTCAAAATTCAGCGCGGATTTGTATTCTGGCTGGGGAGAAGTGAAAGTCAGCTCGCCAAAGCTGGATTTCTCAGTCGGCACATTCGGGGCGGGGCTTCCAGGAGAGACAAAAATCCTGAACGGAAAGCCACGTTTCCTTTTAAAGAACGGAGAGTTTTCAGGCGTTTATTCTTCTTTTGCATATCATTTCCAAGAAGATGTATCTCTTGAGGCGGAAATTCTTGCTTTGGACGGAGGATTTGAGTGGGGCGACTTATATTATTTTTACGGTCATCCGCGCAACATTGAAGTCTGTGCAGGAAAAACAGCTATTTCGGTTCCTTTTGGAATTGATTTTTCAGGCTTTTTTGCACGCTTAAAGACAGACATTCAGGCCGATAACACGGACGAAAGCGCGTCGCTTGGAAAAGCCAGCGTAAACTTTTTTGTCTTGAGCCTTAAAAAACAGCTTGCTGGACTTGACGGCTCGTTTATGCAAAGCCAGAGGCATTTTCTTTCTGCAGGCGTCCTTTACTGCTATGCGGACCTTTCTGGCTCTGTCCTTGCAACGAGCGAAACTCAGGATTATTTCTTTTTCCCTTATGAGAAAATTTTTGGCAGTGCAAACGATATTTTTCACATTGCAGGTCTTGGCTTTTCCTATGAATATGTCCGCTCGTTGTTTGATTTTAAGCTTGACACTATTTATCTCCATTGTTTTTCTAATGAAGCGGCGGCAAATTACTCTTATAAGTATAAGAAAAACATTTTTTTTGACGGTTCAAGAGGCGGTGATGATTTTAACTTGGCAGAATTCAAGAACTGCGGGCTTTTTGCAGGCAAGGCCGAATTATCCTGCAAGTTGAAAAAAATTATGAATTTAAAGCGGACTTCCCCCGAACTGAAGCTTTCAAGAATCTTTGTGATTCCGATTCTGACAGAAAACGCGAAAAGCAGCCTTATGCATAATGCAAGCTCTAAAGGCTTTGCTGATTCAGCTTCTGACTCCGGATTTTCTTCATCAAGGGCTTTAAACAAAATAAAGACCGTCCTTTTAGCAGGAACGGTCTTTTCATTAGAAATCAGATTCTGAATCTTTTATTTTTGCTTACTCAGCAGCTTTCACCTGGCTTGGGTGCTGAATGTGGGCTGCGCCCAAAACTGAGCCTGCAATCGCGAGAATCCAGCCGACGAGAACCATGTATCCGCCGATTGTCATATATCCTACGATTGGGAAAACGCCGAATGTTACAGGAACTGTGATTGCAGAAGCGATTGCGAATCCAAGTCCGAGAAGAACTGTTACGATGTCGCCGACGATTGTCTTTGTGATAAAGAAAAGAGCGATTCCAGCGATTGAGCAGAGCCACATAATCACAAGGAATGTAGCATTGTATGCGTGCGGCGCAACGTTGAATGCTGCCGCAAGTCCGAAGATGTTAAGAACTCTGTTGCGGATATGCTGTCCTTCAACCTCATATGGAGCAACGTAAGAATAGTTTGTTTTTGTCACTTTCTTTGGCTCGCCATGCTTGTCCAAAATTTTGTCGTAGTTCTTGTCAAGAACGAAATTTGTCTCTGTCTCTTTAAGAATGATTACAGCCTCATCGTCAACTACAACATCGTCCTCTTCATCCTCGTCATCAGAAGCAGCAGTTCCGTTGATAAGTGAATCGTAGAAATCGTCATCGCCTACTGCTGAACCCTGATTGTCATCTTCTTCAACCTCAGACTCGATTGTGTTGTCAACAGGCTCTGCGACTGCCATTTTTACATAAACTGTTGGAATAAGAAAACCGACAAACGCGAGAACCATGCCAGCAAGGAAGATTACGCGGTCAACCGATCTTTCTTTCTTCAATTTGTCTAAATATTTCATTTTCTAAAGCTCCTTTTAGATTAGACGGTTTATTTTTCGATTATACAACTTTCTAGGCGGAAAAGTCTATCTCAATAGGTCAAAAATCGTTATACTTTGGAGCATTATGGCAACAATTTACGAAAAAGCACTTGAAAAACACGGTGAATGGAAAGGCAAGATTTCAGCTGAGCTTAAAATGCCTTTGAACACAAGAGATGACTTGTCGCTCGCTTACACGCCGGGCGTTGCAGAGCCTTGCCGCCAGATTCATAAAAATCCTGATGACGTTTATAAATACACTTGGAAAGGAAACACGATTGCAGTCGTTTCTGACGGAACCGCCGTTCTTGGTCTTGGAGACATCGGGCCTGCCGCAGGGCTTCCTGTAATGGAAGGAAAATGCGCATTGTTCAAGCGTTTTGCCGGAGTTGACGCCGTTCCTCTTTGCATTGATACAAAAGACCCGCAGAAAATCATTGAATTCTGCAGGCAGATTGCGCCGACTTTCGGAGGAATCAATCTTGAGGACATTTCAGCTCCGCGCTGTGTTGAAGTTGAGCGCACGCTCATAAAAGAGCTTGATATTCCTGTTTTCCATGACGACCAGCACGGAACTGCGATTGTCGTTACAGCCGCCGTAATGAACGCGCTTAAAGTCGCCGGAAAAAGGCCGGAGGACTGCACTCTTGTCGTTTCTGGAACTGGAGCGGCCGGCTCTTCGATTATCCGCATGCTTCACGCTTTCGGAATCGGAAAAATCTACGGATTCAACATCAACGGAATTGTAATCAAGGACGACTGTGATAAATACGACTTTTTGACGAAAGAACTCACGGAAATCACAAATCCTGACAACCGCCGCATGACGATGAAAGAGGCTTTTGTCGGGGCTGATATTTTCGTTGGAGTTTCCGCGCCGAATCTTGTCACAGAAGAAATGGTGAAGTCTATGGCTCCAAAATCGATAATTTTCGCGATGGCAAATCCAGAGCCTGAAATCACTTATGAGAAGGCGAAAGCCGCCGGAGCTTACATTATCGGAACTGGACGCTCTGACTATCCTAACCAGATTAACAATATTCTTGCTTTCCCAGGGCTTTTCCGCGGAGCTTTGGACTGCCGGGCAACAAAAATCACTGAGGAGATGAAGATTGCGGCTAGCCGCGGACTTGCTTCCCTTGTCTCTGATTCTGAGCTTTGCCCTGAAAAAATCATTCCTGACGCGTTTGACGAGCGTGTCGCGAAAGTTGTCGCGAAAGCCGTTGCGGACGAGGCTAGAAAGGCGGGGCTTGCGCGAATCTAAAAAATCAAAGATGGTAGGAGAAGAGACTTGAACAGACGCTTAAAAATCATTGTAGCTTTTGTTCTCTCTTTTCTTCTGCTTTCTTGCGCGTTTTCAATGGAGATAAAGTCTCTTATTCCGGTTGACGGCGTAAGATGGACTTTGGAAACTACAGAAGGCTCTCAGAACATTGAGAATGCGCTGATTTCGAGCGCGGACGGAAACGCGACTTATACAAAGCAGGTCTTGTCCGCGCGTGGAATTCTGTTCCATTCCTTTTTTGAGGACATTTTGCTTACAAGCGCGCAGCTTTCGTTTGGATTCAGCCAAAAGCAGCAGTTTTTATGGACTGAGCAGCCTGATTTTATCCACGAGATTGGGCTTAGCGGAAATTTGCGCTCTGTCGGGCTTGATGTCCAGAAGCTTTTTCCGATGTGGCAGACAAGAAAGGCGACGCTCGCGCTGTTCGGCTCCTACTCTTATTTTGAAGTCTCCTATGACGATGAGCAGAACGGAATTTCAGGCGACACCTTTGTCTACAATTCTTTTTCGGGCGGAATTCAAGGCTCTTTCAATTTTTCAAGAATTTTTTCACAGCACGGATACGTTTCCTATTCGCCTCTTGTCGTTTTCGGAACTAAGATGAGCACAGTTCAGTTTCTTAACTACGGATTTGAATTCCGCACGGAGACTCATCCGGTCTCGTTCACGCTTTTCTATAACGCGAAGCGCGCGTTCAGGCAGGAGGGGCGCACTTGGTTTGATGGAATCTACAAGAATATGAAATCGTCTGAGGTCGGATTCTCGTTCCACTGGAATTTCAGGAAGAAGAAAAAATCTGAATATTAGGAAGCTATCGGAGAGTCATAGTAGACTGTCCTTAAAACGATGTGGCAGAAATGGTCGGGGCAGGAAGTCTTGAATCAAATTCGGCGCATAATCTTTAATTTTTTTAAGAATATTTCTGAAATTCTGAAGGAAGCCTACCTTCGCACTGAAGTAAGCCTAGCTAAGAGCTGAAGTAAGGCTTCCTAAGACCTGAAGGAAGTATACCTTCAGTCTTTAGGAAGTATACCTTTAGTCTTTAGGAAGTATTCCTTTAGTCCTTAGGAAGTATACCTTCAGTTTTAAAGACCGCAGGCTCTAGTCAATCTCACAAAGCCCTTTTCCCCGAAATCTTGATTCAGCCGCGCTGTCTTTTTCCGTGTACGCTTCTCCCATGTAGAACCAGAGGCTTTTCCCTTTTGAAACGCTGATTTTCTCTCCGCCGAGCCAGGATTTCTCTTTTGACTTTCCTGAATCTGCCGGATTTTGCGTCTCAGAGAATATTTTGTCCCTGTTTTTCTCGTATTTTTCAATCAGATTCGCGATAAAGTCCGGCGGAACTGTCGGGCGCGGAACTTGGAAACTGAAGCATTTTTGGACTGGCTTTTTCAGGTCGCGGCCGTGCATCCATTCGTTAAGCGAGTAGTCGAGCGAAGCCCCGTACTTTTCCGATGATTTCTCGCCCTCAAAATGAAGCCCGTTCTTTGCGAAAAGCGGCGTTTCCTTTTCATTAAAAATCGGCTTCAAGTCTTTTATCAGTCCCTGCTTCCATTCATTGAAGACTCTTGAATGGCGCGTGAGGACGAATTTGTGCCAGAAGCTCGAATCCAAAAGTCCGTTCTCGTAGAACTGCCGCAGCGTCTCCATCGAATTTATCAAGTCCTGCGGCTTTTCCCACCAGTAGCCGTAAATCATATACGCGTGGACTAGAACGCCGGCTTCCTTGAATGCGCAGCATGCGGCGACAATCGAGTCCAAATCAGTTCCCTTGTGAATAGCGTTAAGGCCGTTTCCAGTCGCGCTTTCAAGCCCCGCGCTGACTCCGATAAGCCCTCCATAGGCAAGAAAATCTGCGACATCGCGGGTGAAGTATTTTTCAAAGCGGATATTTCCCCACCAGGTAATAGGCGAGCCGTGCGCAATGTTCTCCTTTGCAAACTGAACCATAAGGACTGGCGGCATCGCCTCGTCAACAAAATGGATTCCCCAGATGTTTTTATCCTCGCACTGCCGGTAGATTTCCTCGTAAAGTTTTTTCACGTTTGTCGGCTGGAAGCCGCAGACATAGTCGAGCGTAACGTCGCAGAACGCGCATTTGTGCCAGTAGCAGCCGTGCGCCATGTAAATCTTAATCCATGCGCCGTCAGACCAGAGCCTGTGCATCGGGTTTGTGTCGTCAATCAGGCGCGGATAAAGCGAGAAGTCGATGTCAGAAAAATCCGGGATTAAAGTTGAGGTCGTGTTTTTCTCAAAGAGAATGTCTTCCTTTGCCGGATTTGCCTCGACTGTTATCTTTGTTTTCTGCTCGGAATCTTCTGTTTTTGATGATGAGAACTGCCGGAGCTTGTAAATCGGCGGAAAATTTGAATCTTTTATGCTTAAATTTTCATCATTTCCGAAATTTTCAGACTTTTCAAAATGATTTTCAAGATTCTTGAGAAGCGTCCTGTAGCTTGCGTATCCGCGGTCAAAGCAGAGCGCGTCTGTGTATTTTGCGAGTGCTGGCTCTTTTGTCTCCCGAAGCTCCGTGTTCACAAATCCGCCGCCGAAAGAGATATAAATTTTTTTCTCAAAATGAGACTTGAAGAATTTTCCTGTCGCAAGAGCGGCCGCGAAAGTTCCCGGAAAAGGAACTGAAACCAGAACCAGAATTTTTTCGCCGTTTTGGATGTTGGAAAGCCAGTTTGCCTCATTTTTATCCAAAAAAAGTTTTTCAAGAAGCGGAACGTAAAAATGCTTTAGAACCGGGCTTTCCGCTCCTTTCTCAATTTCGTTAAAAGATGACTCGCTGATTGTGAGGCTTTCCGCGTAGCGCACGAGCGAGAAATTCTTGTCAAAAGCGATTGTGATGAAATCTGCCAAATCCGCAAGCGCTAAGCTTGCAAGAGCGCGGGCATCATCGGTTGTAAGGTCGTGCTCAAGATTTGAAAGATAGTTCTCCATTCTGTTTCCGCGCGGAACGTGCGCTCCAAAGCAGAATCTGTGCGCGTTTTCAAATCCTTGTCCGCGCAGAATCGCGGTGATTTTGTCTATCCAGCTTATCCAGAGATTTTTTTCCGAGACGTACCGCCTTAGATTAAAGGCCGTCGCCTCGTCTTCAGATTTTTCAGCCTTTTCCGCGATATTAAGCGCGTTTTTTGAAGCGAGAGAAAAAAGTTTTTCAAGCCCTGATTTTGAGAAAATCTCGTAGAAAAGTTTTATGTTCAAGTCCAGCCATTTTGTCTGGCAATTCTGGCTTTTGAAAAATGCGGAAAGATAAGCTCCGCTCGGGTACGCTGTGTTAAGCTGCATTAGCGGCGGCTGAAGAATCAAAACGTTCATAGAAAAGCATTTTAGTTTGATTTCGCATAAAACTCTACAGAGCAACTTTCGCGGTTTTTGAAATCGTTTTCAGATGGCTTGCGTTCTTGCATAAAACTCTATAGAGCGTGTTTTGTTCCGTAACTTTGAAATCCGTGCTATATTTTTATCTATAAAATCTATAAGCGATATAGATGAATTTTGCCGGAGAGAGACAATAATGAAGAGTAAAATCAAGGAAATCGGGGCTGCTTTTTTAATTCTCGCGCTTTTTTCCTCGTGCGTCTCAACTTACAACACAGTCGATGTTGACATTATCTCTGATTCTCCTGAAAACGGCTCGATTCATTATGTCCGAAAAAGCGAGAACATAAAGTCGAAAAACACGTTTGACGGAAAGCTCCTCGCTTACTACACGTTCGGCTATCCTTTTGTGGTCTTGGGCTGCACAGTCCGCGAGACTGGGCGCGTGGCAGGATATTCCGCGCTGAATCTGCTTCTCGGGGCGTTCTCTTACAGCTCAATAAAACAGGGAGATGATGACGCTGGATTTTCGTTCGCGTTTCCGAACACAAAAAAGGCAAGGCAGGATTATATTGATTTTCAGGAAGAATATCAGAATTCTGATTTGTACAAGTACAGAAAATACCGGAAAATTCTTCATAAGGCGGAAGTCACGAAGCAGGATTTAATAGAAGAGATTGACTGGAACGACGAGACAAAGGTGATTTCCTCGACTTCCGAGACGATAAAGGTTCAGGCGAGCATCGGAAAGTCAGCGGCGCAGGTCTCAAAGAAAGCCTCTCTGATTGGAAGCAGGATTGGGGCTGTAGCCTCAGTTGTTTTCGCTGTTCCAAGCTATATTGTCGGGCTTGCTGTTGGAGCTTATCTTGAAAGCAGCGGCGATTGAAATGCGAATTTTATTTTAATAGGAGATTTTTATGAAAAAAATTCTTACTGTTTTGGGAATGTGTTTGACATTCGGATTTGTTGTGAGCTGCGGCTCTACGAAAAATGTTGCGTCGGCAAGCAGCGATGTGCCTTCTTGGTACATTCTTGAGCCTGAGTCAAAAGACGGAATTTACGGAACAGGTCAGGCTTTAATGGCGGATTTTGACACCTCTCTAAAGATGGCGGAGGCGAACGCCTACAGCAGCCTTTCAAGAAAAGTCACAACGGTTGTGAAAGATGTTACGCAGTCGATGGTTTCAGGCTCGAAGACTGACACCATTAAAGGCTTTGAGGACAACGCTCTTCAGATTTCAAACGCGACTTTGACAGGCGCGAGAAGAACGAATTTCTATCAGGGAAAGGACGGAACAGTCTATATTCAGGTTTTCCTTCCTTATAAAACAGAAGTTGACGCTCTGAACAAGACCGCCGAGCAGTACGAGATTTCTGCGGAGTATTTGGCAAGCCAGGCGAAAATGCAGGAGGCCTACGAGAAATATTTCTCGAACGGCAAGGCGAAAACTTCGGCTGTCGAGTAAACGCACTCCGCTGAACTGCAATGACGATTTTTTGTGCGGACTTTCAGCAACGCAAATTTAGCGATTTTTAATTTTCAAGAGCTGAAAGTCCGTTGTTTTCAAAAAATCAGAAATAAAGACTGTTTTTCAAAACTTCCTTTATTTCTTCAAGAATCCGCAGGTCTTCAACCGCGTCTTCAAGCGGCGAGAGAATTGCGGATTTTCCGTCTAGAAAGTCCGCCGCGTTCTGAACCATTCCGCTGAAATATCTCGTCTTTTTTGGGAATTTTGTCTTCTGCCGTGTCAAAGAGTAAAATCCTGAGTAAAGTTTTGATTCCTTTCTTAGATAAAATTCGTGGATTCCGTTTCCGACAACGATTTTTCCGAGCGTTCCTAAAATCTCGATTCTGAATTCAAAGAATTTGCTTCTTCCGCTCATCTTTATCTGGATTTCTGGAATTTTTTTTGTTTTATAGCTTGCAGTAAAATTTCGCACAATATTTTTCTCGTCTTTGAAGATTCCTGTAACAGCCGGATTTTCAAGTTTTTCATTTTTTAGATAGTCCGAAAGCAGAAAATTCACGATGTCAACGAGATGAGTTCCGTCGTGAATCAAGGAATAGCTTCCGTCTTTTTCAAATTCCGGCGCGTAGACACGAAGTCCTGAGTCAAGTTCTGCCGAAACAGTCTGGATTTCCCCGATTTTTGGAAGAAGATTTTTTGCGAGAATGTAGTCTTTTGAAAAACGCCGCTCGTGGTTCACCATTACAGGAACTTTTTGTTCTTTTGATGCGGCGAGAATTTTTTCCGCTTCTTCCATATTGAGCGCGGCTGGTTTTTCAAGAATTACAAGCCTAGGCTTTTGCGCGATTGCTTTTATACATTCTTCAAGATGGCTTTCCTCGTTCACCGCGACTGTTATTATGTCGGTTTCCGGAAGATTTTTGTAAAGCTCGTCGCTTGAAGAGAACGCGAGCGCGTCTGAAATGTGCTTTCTTGCATATTTTTTCCATTTTTTTAAGTTTTCAGGATTTTTGTCTGCGGCGGCTTTTAAGCTGATTCTCTTGTTTTTTATAAGAGCCATTGTGTGGCTTGCCGGCTGCTCGCGCTTTTTGTCGAGTCCGAGCGAGAATCCGATTCTTCCGGCTCCAATCAGGACGGCCTTGTAACGGTTTTGCTTCATATCTTTAGTTTCGGATAAAATTTGCCAGTATTTGAGCGGCCTATATTCTCTTTGACTTATGGCAGTGAATTGATTATCTTTAAATTGAGGTACGAATATGGCGGAAAATTGCACTCACGACTGCTCTACATGCGGCTCAAGCTGCAAGTCAAAAGATTTGCGGGTTCAGCTTAGAAAAGGCAGCTGCGTTAAGAAAGTAATCGGTGTTGTTTCGGGAAAGGGCGGCGTCGGAAAATCGCTTGTGACGGCTCTTCTTGCTTCAAAAATGCAGAAGCACGGCTATAATGTCGCGGTTCTTGATGCTGATATTACAGGCCCTTCAATTCCGACTTCTTTTGGAGTGGGCGAGGAAAAGGCTCTTGGAGATAAAAACGGAACGATTTACCCGGTAAAGACAAAGTCTGGAATTCAGCTTATGAGCATGAATTTTCTTCTTGAGCATGAGACTGACCCGGTTCTGTGGCGCGGACCTGTTATTGCAGGCGCGGTAAAGCAGTTCTGGACTGACGTTGCATGGGACGATGTTGATTATATGTTTGTGGATATGCCTCCGGGAACTGGAGATGTTCCGCTCACGGTTTTCCAGAGCCTTCCTGTTGACGGAATAATTGTTGTCTCGTCTCCTCAGCAGCTTGTGCGCGTCATTGTGGAAAAAGCAGTGAAAATGGCAGAGATGATGAAAATTCCGATTCTCGGGCTTGTCGAGAATATGAGCTACGTCAAATGCCCTGACTGCGGAAAGGAAATCAAGATTTACGGCGAAAGCAACATCAACGGAATCGCAAAAGACTACGGAATTCCAGTTCTTGCCCGGATTCCTATTGCGGAGGATATTTCAAAGGCTGTTGACGAGGGCGACATCGAGAATTTGGCTTCTGAATTCTTGGATGCGGCTGTTTCACAGATTGAGGGCCTTATCCGCGGATAAAAGCGCGCCATGCAAAATTTCCAGAAACTCACGGATGAATCTCAATGAAAAAACTTAATCTTCTTCTCGCTCCGATGGACGCAATAACGCATGAGGCGTTCAGAAATCTTGTCGGGCGTTTCGGCGGCTGCGACGAGTATTTCAACGAGATGATAAACGCCTCTTCCTTGCTGAACAACGGTCCGTGGGAGAAGTATTATCTTCTTGAAGGTCCTGAGCCTGAAAAGCTTGTATGGCAGCTCACCGACAAGAGCGCGGAAAAAATGGCAGCTGCGGCGCGTGTTCTTGCCGAAAAAAACGGAAAAGGAATCGACTTGAACATGGGCTGCTCGGCTCCGCAGATTGCAAAGACCGGGGCTGGAATCGCCTGGATGCTTAAACCAATAGAAGAAACCGCATTTATGGTCCGCTCGGTGAAGTCTGAAATTGAGAACGCGGCTAAAGACGGAGCGAAGCCAAAGCGGCTTTCTGTAAAGCTTCGTCTCGGAGACGAGAAATATACGGAAGAGCGTTTTTTTGATTTCTGCAAAATGCTGATTGACGAGGGCGTTGAGATGATAACTTTGCATGCGCGCCGCCAAAAGCAGAAGCACTCGCGTCATTCTGACTGGAGCGCGGTTTCGCGGCTTTGCGAAAGATTTCCGGAATTTCCAGTTGTCTTGAACGGAGACGTTAGAGATTTTGAGAGCCTTTCCCTTGCTCTGAAAACTGCGCCGAATGTTTCCGGCGTTATGATTGCGACTGCGGCGGTTCAAAAGCCGTGGATTTTTCGGGAGCTTAAAGATTCTTTTGAAGCCGATGAAAATGCGGAAAATCGCAAAAATTCGAAAAATCGCGAAGATTCAACGAATCGTGAGAATTTGCGAAATCCTGAAAATACGAAGAATCGCGATGATACGAAGAATCGCGAATTCGACGCGGAAAAGCTCGCTCTTGACTTTATAGATGAGGTGGAAAAATGCCAGCCGCCTGAATTCTGGAAAACTCGTCTCCAGCGTTTCTTTGCGTTCTATTGCCTGAATTTCAGCTTCGGCCATTATTTTCAAAGCCAGATGATAAATATTTCCGGCAACGATGACGCGCGCGAAAGAATCCGCCAATATTTTGAGAAATGCCCGGAAGACAGAATCCTTTCTTTGAAATCTGTGAAATAATTAAAATAATATAAAAGTTTTTTAGTTTCGCTTTTTGAAAAATTTAACTTATAATTTTGTTTGGAGGCGATTTGCTTAAAAACCATGACGAGATTATTATTTTTCATTGCTTCATTCTTTATAATCGCCGCCATGGTGGCATGCTGCCTTATTTTGCGCCGCCGGGATACAGAGCTTAAAAGTTCGCTTTTCAATGTTGACTGCGCTGGAACTGTTGTCTTTATTCTCCAGCTTTTGACGCTTTTTGATTTCGGAGAAAAACTCTCGCTGTTTTTTAGCGGGCTTTACTACGCGAGCGTTCACTGGCTTTTGATATTTTTCGTCGATTATATTTTTGCCTTTACGAAGACTCCTTTCAAGTCGAAAAATCTGGTTGTTTTCAGAAATATTTGGGCGGTCGCGCTGATTTTTGATTCTCTGTCGCTTTTGACGAATGTTTTTTCGGGGCTTGCTTTCTCGATTGTTCCTTTTGCTCCGAACGGAAAATTTTTCTGCTGGAATTATCAGTATCATCTCGGATTTTTTATTCATCTTGCGTTCTGCTATTTTCTTGTCGCTCTGATTTTTTATCTTTTTATAAGAAAAATCACGATGACGAAGAAATTTTACCGCTCAAGCTATCTTTTGATGTTTCTAGTTTTTCTCCTTGTGATTGTCTTGAATGCTTTCTGGCTTTCGCTTGACGACAATTTTGACATTTCGGTCTTTCTTTACGGAGCGTTTGCGGTTCTTGCAACTTACTACAGCTTTTATTCGCAGCCGAGAAAAGTCGAGGAGAAAATCTTGGGGCTTGTTACTGAAAGTATGAGCAACGGAGTCTTGTGCTTCGACTTGAACAAGAAGTGCATCTACGCGAACAAGTCGGCGGGCAGCTTTTTTGAGGAAAAGTCTGACGCGGAAAAAGAGCTTCTTGCTTTTATCGAAGAAAAAAAGGAATTCGCTTTCCGGGACAAGGAAATTTTTAAAGATGGAAAGAAAACTTGCCTTTCCGAGGAATTTTATATTCTCCGCGACTCAAATCAGCTTGTTGTCGGATATTTTATCTTTATCGAGGACATAACAAGGGAGCTGAATCTTGTGAACCGCGAGAAATACCGCTCCACGCACGATTTGCTCACCGGCGTTTACAACCGCTCGAATTTCTTTCTTGAATGTGAAAAGCTGCTGAAAAAGCAGCCGGACGTTCCTCGCTATCTCGTCTGCACTGATATTGTGAATTTTAAGCTTGTGAACGATTTGTTCGGGCTTTCAAACGGAGACGCGCTTTTGAAAAAGGAAGTCGAGGTTCTTCAGGAAAACTGCCTTGGAGACTCGATTCTTGGAAGAATTTCAGGCGACCGCTTCGCTCTTCTTATTCGGAAAGAATTCTTTAATCCATCGGAATTTTCAGAAAAAATCGAGGAGATAACGCGTTTCTTGGACGAGTACAACTATAAAATTCAGTTCAAGATTGGCGTCTATGAAATTTCCGACCCTTATGAAAGCGCGAATTTTATGTTCGACAAGGCGAACCTTGCAATCCAGAAAAACAGCGAGCTTGAAAAAACTTTAACGTTCTACAGCGCATCCTTGATGGAAAATTTAGTCGAGGAGAAAAATGTTGTGACGAGCTTTGCCCAGGCGTTGAGGAAAAATCAGTTTGAGATGTACTTGCAGCCGCAGGTTTCAAGCATAAGCGGCGAAGTTGCTGGCGCGGAAGCGCTTGTTCGCTGGATTCACCCGGAGAAAGGCGTTTTGAGTCCCGGCTCGTTTGTGCCTATTCTTGAAAAGGCCGGGCTTCTTTATAAGCTCGACTGCTTTATCTGGGAAGCCGCCGCGAAAAAACTTTCTGAATGGAAAAAACGCAATATTCCGATGCACATTGCGGTGAATATTTCGGTGAAGGATTTTTATCATCTTGACCTGTACAAAGTCTTTACGGGGCTTGTGGAAAAATACGGAATCGAGCCTGAAAAACTCAAGCTTGAAATCACTGAGACTGTCTTTATGCACGACATAAATCTTCATATGCAGGTTTTGAGCAGATTGCAGAACTACGGATTTTCAATCGAGATGGACGATTTTGGATCGGGCTACTCGTCGCTCAATATGCTCAGGAACATCGCTGTTGACATTCTTAAAATCGATATGTTCTTTTTGAAGGAGCCGAAAAATTCCGAGAAAAGCAGGCTGATTCTAAGCAAAATCATAAAGATGGCGAAAAAGCTAAAGATGACTGTGATTTCGGAAGGCGTTGAGGACGAGGAGTCGGCGGAATTTTTGAGGAACGCTGGCTGCGATTATTTTCAGGGATATTTATATTCGAAGCCTGTTACAGTTTCCGCTTTCGAGAAGAATTTTATCACAGCGGAAAACGGAGAAATATAGATGAAATTGTTCTATGCTTATGCTTTGGTCTCTTTGCTGACTGTTTTCTATATGATTTTTATTCTCGTGCAGATTTCAAGGTCGAAAGTTGAGAGCAAGAAATTTCTGGTTTTTCCGATTGTGGTTGCGGTTGTCGCGGTTTTAAGCTACAGCGGATTTCTTCTTTGCCAGAATTATTTTTTCGCGATGATTTTCAATGAGATTTACTATGTCTGCACGGACTGGATGGCATTTTCTCTTTTTAATCTCTTTACAGCCGGAACCGATTTTCTTCCCGGCCGGAAAAAGGCGGACAAGATTTTTTTCTCGATTGCCTTGCTAGACTCTGTCTCGATGATGGTAAACACGGTTACAAAGCATAATTTTGAGCTTCTTCCGTCGATGACTGTGCGCGAGCTTCGCTTCTGGTGGCTAGATTTTTCCTTGCCGCAGTATGCTCATCTTGCGTTCTGCTATGTGATGGTCTTGAGCGGATTTGCGGCTCTTGTGATAAACGCGGTTTCCGCTCCGAAATTCTACAAGAAGAAATACGTTTTTTTTCTAGTTTCTTACGCGGCGGTGATTCTCGCGAATTTCCACAGCTACACGGCGAATCTTCCTGTTGATTATTCAGTCGTTCTTTACGGAGTTTTCGCTTCGTGCATTGCAGTCTGTTCGATTTATACTTTTCCGAATCTTCTTGTCGGAAACGTTATGGGAACTGTTTCCGAGGCGGTTTCGGATGCGATTGTGCATTTTGACTTTGACGGCAAGGTGATTTATCAGAATACGGCTGCGAAAAGGCTTTTTGACCCGGATTCAGGATTTATAAATATGAGTCCGGTTGATTTCAAGGATTATTATCTTGAAAATCCTGAAAGCGAGATTGCGGTGAATGTGACTGAAAAAAATCTGCGGTATTTCAAGGTTGAGCATCAGGAGCTTTTGATTGATGGCCTTAATGTCGGCTCTTACATAAAAGTGAGCGACAAGACTGATGAGAAGCTCCGTTATCAGGAAGAAAGATTTGCGGCCACGCACGACGAGCTTACGGGGCTTTACAACCGCGACGGATTTTTTGAGCGGATTGAAAGCCAGCTAAAAAAAGGCGTTTTCAGGCAGCCGCTGATGATTTGCTCGAACATAAAGGATTTTAAGCTGATAAACGACAATTTCGGCGAGATGGCAGGCGACGAGATTCTTTTGCGCCAAGCTTCTATGATGGAAAAATTCGCCCATTCAACAAACATAAACGCGCGCCTTAATGATGACAAATTCGCAATCTTTATGGAAAAGGAGAATTTCAGCGAGGATATTTTTCTTCGCGGAATTGAGAATCTTGCGCAGATTGCAGATTCCAGCTCGTGCAACCTTTTTATTTCTGTGGGCGTGTATGAGGTTCAGGACGTAAACGAGAAAGTGCAGATTATGTACGACAAGGCAAAGCTTGCGATGGACTCAATCAGAAACGAGTATCAAAAAACATTCGCTTTTTACAGCTCTAATCTGATGGACAGGCTTCTTGCGGAAAAAAACATCATAAACAATTTTGAGGACGCGCTTGAATCAGGCCAGTTTGAAATGTATTTGCAGCCGATTGTTGACGCAAAAGGCGAGGTGAAAGCGGCTGAGGCTCTCGTTCGCTGGAACAATCCTGAGCGTGGAATAATGAAGCCGGCTGAATTCATTGATGTTTTGGACAGGACAGGACTTATTTACAAGCTCGACAAATATATCTGCGAGAAAGCCGTCTCAAAAATCGCTGAATGGAAGTCAAAAGGATATAAAATCGAGAGCATCGCGTTCAACGTGAACAGCAAGGATGAATATTATTTTGACACGCTGTCTTTTTTGAAAAGCGTTGTGGAAAAATACAAAGTCGCGCCGTCTTCGGTTGTTATTGAGATGAAAGAGGACGCTCTTATTGACGACTACGAGGGCGGCTCGCATTATTTTGAGAAAATAAGAAGATCGGGCTTCAAGATTGCAATCGACAATTTTGGCTCAGGATATTCCTCGCTGAATATGCTCAAAGATTTCAGTATTGATGCAATCAAGATTTCCGCGGATTTTTTCTCCAACGACGACTTTTCTGACAGGGCTGGAATTATTCTAAGCTCGATAATCGAAATGGTTAAAGAGCTTAAAATCAATGTTGCCACAGTCGGAATCGAGACTCTGGAGCAGAAAAACTTTTTGCTCGGTCTTGGCTGCAATATTTTTCAGGGCAATCTTTTTTCAAGGCCGCTTCCTGCGGAAGAATTTGAGAAGAAATTTTTGAGGCATTAGAAAGCATTGTTGTCCTTGTTGCGCTAAATTTTTTGTTTAAGGAGTGAATTCGCTTCGTTTGCAAAAAAAGCCCTGAGCTCCAGCGTTTTGAAATTGTGTTTCGCGCTGGTAATCTCAGGGCTTCTTAATTATCTTCTATATTTTTTTACTTTTCGATTGTGATTGACTGGTCGGCTGTGAAAGATTTTCCCGGCTCAAGCGAGATGAGCGCGGCTTTTTCTTCCCATTCGTGGTTTGTGTTTTCAGCGTCGGCAGTTCCGTACCACGGCTCAATGCAGTTGAATCCGTTTCCGTCAATTCCCTTTTCGCCGTTTCCGCCCTGCCATACCATAAGATAAGGATAGCCGAGGCAGTTCACTTTTACGAGCGAGCCGTCTTTCTTGTTGCGAAGTCCAACCCAGTTTGAGCTGAACGCTGTGAAGAAGTGTCCGTTTCCAAATCCTTTCTCGTTGATTGGAACGATTCCGGCTTCTTTTTCGCCGTAAGGCTTGGTTGTCGGGGCTGTTCCGTCATCGTCAGTCGCAAGCTGCGCCTCGTCGTTCAGGAGAATCTGCGTCAAAGGCTCTTTTTTCTCGAATTCATACTGATAGTCGGAATTTGTTGTGCCGGCAGGGTCAGTGTTTCTTGGGCAGCAGAATGCGGTGTGGCTTCCGAGCGAGAAAAGCATTGTTGATGAGTCTGTGTTTGTTACGGTTGTCGTGAAAATCAGGCCGTTGTCTTTAAGCTCGTAGTGAGTTTTGAGGCTGAATTTCCATGGAAATTTGTCGGCTGTGGCTTCGCTTTCTGTAAGCTCGAAAGTCGCGCTTGTTTCTGTCTGCTCGATGATTTTATGCTCGAGGTCGCGGCTCATTCCGTTGTTTACGAGATGATATTCCTTGCCGCCGTAAGTGTAAAATCCGTCCTTGATTCTTCCGACGTGAGGAAAAAGAACCGGCGCGTGGAATTTCCATACAGACTCAGGTCCTTCAAAAACGTATTTTGTGCCGTCTTTCACAGAGCGGAACGCGTTGATTTCAGCTCCGTGCGTGTTCAATACTACTTCGTAGCTAGAATTTTTAAGTGTGATAGTCATAATGAAATAAAGTTTAGTGTCTTTGTCGCATTTTGTGAATAATTGAAAATATGGTAAGATTGTCAAAATCATAAAGGTTTAGAACGAGATAGCTAAATCTGACCACGGCAGGAGGCCACAGATGTTCAACGGGAAAAAATACAAAGCCGACGCGCTTTTGCAGCTAAAAAAACGCTGGAAAACGCCTTGCATTATAACTTTAATCGGAATTGTTGTTGTGGCAGGCTTCAACACGCTTTCAGAGCTTAGTTTTCTGGCGGAAATTTTGGCAGTCTGTGTGTGCGGAATTGTCTCTGTGGCGCAAATTCACGTTTATCTAAAAATCGCTGGCTCCGGCGCAGTTTCTGATTCGGACTCGGATTCAGATTCAGATAGAAAGAAAATCGCTTTTTCAGATTTTACAGACGGATTTGACTGCTGGATTTCTTCTCTTCTTGGAACTCTCTGGTTTTGTCTTTGGACTTGGCTTTGGTCGCTTCTTTTCTTGATTCCGGGAATTGTAAAGGCGATAAGCTACTCGATGATGTTCTTTGTTATTGCGGAAAATCCTGAAATCGGCGTAAAAAAGGCGATGAACATAAGCAAGATAATGACTGCCGGACACAAAGCGGAGCTTTTCTGCCTTTTTATGAGCTTTTTCGGCTGGTTCTTGCTTTGCGTTGCTACCTGCGGAGTCGGATTCATCTGGCTTTGCCCTTATTTTTCAACGGCGATGACGAACGCTTATTTTGACTTGAAATTGATGAGCTTTGAAAGCAAAAAGCTAAAGCCCGCTGATTTTTGACGATTTTGACGAGGTGAAAAAATGAAAAAGAACGGAAAATATGTTTTTACCGTGATTGCCGCTATTGCGGCGGCAGCTTTCGCGGCTGGATTTTTTTCTGAAAAGACTAGAAGCAGCAAAAAAGTTTCTTTAAAATTAAACGGAACAGAAATTTTGGGCAGCGGAGAACCTGATTCAGAAAATTTTGATTCAGAAGATTATGATTCTGAATCTTTGGATTCGGAATATTTAGATTCGGAATATTTTGATTCAGACTTGGATTCGGAAGATGAAAACAGCGGCTCTTCTTTCTTGAAGATAATGGATTACGCATTCGGCTCTTCTTCCAGCGAAAAAAATGTGAAAGTAAAATCTGACTATATTTCTGCAATCTACATCACAGGAATGATTTCCGAGGAAAACAGGACTTACAACCAGAAATGGCTTTTGCGTCAGATTAAAAAGGCTGGAAGCGATCCAAAGAACGCCGGAGTCCTGCTTGTGATTGATTCTCCCGGCGGAACTGTTTACGAGTCCGACGAGGCTTATCTCGCGCTTAGAAAATACAAGAAATCTACTGGCCGGCCGGTTTACGCTTATTTTGGCTCGCTTGCGGCAAGCGGCGGATATTACATCGGCTGCGCGGCGGACAAAATCTTTGCGAACAGAAACACTTTGACAGGCTCAATCGGCGTGATTGCGGGGCAGAGCGTGGATGCGACGGAGCTTTTGGGCAAGGTCGGAATCAAGATGACAACGATAACTGCCGGAAAAAACAAGAATATGGGAAACTACAACTCTGTTCTGACAGACGAGCAGCGCGCGATTTTCCAGTCGATTGCGGACGAGGCTTACGAGCAGTTCACTGGAATTGTGGCGGAAAGCCGCAAAATGAAAATCTCCGATGTTAAAAAGCTCGCCGACGGTAGAGTCTACACGGCTTTGCAGGCGAAAAACAACGGCTTGGTTGACGCTGTTTGCCCGCTTGAGGAAGCGAAAGAATCTATAAGGTCTGATTTTTACGGAAAAACAAAAAACGGAGCGAAATCAAAGACGAGTCTTGTATTTGTGGAATTCAAATATAAATACGAGATGTCGTTTGCGGACTTGCTTTCAGGCGTTTCAAGTTTTGTGAAGAATCCTGAGGCAAGCGTTTATTCCGCGCTTGGAAAAACTTCCACGAAGTGCCTTTATCTTTACCAGTAGCTGCAGCCACTGATTGCATCCGCCGAATATAGTCAGCGGCTGTAGGCGAGCAGGCTAAGCTCGAGAGCTTTTCTGCACATTTCATCCGCGCCGCCCTTGCAAAGTGCGGTTGCGAAAGGCCGGCCTGCAAGAACGCAGCTTGCTCCCAATGCCATTGCGGTTGCAACGTCAAGCGAGTTTCGCACTCCGCCGTCAACCCAGATTTCTCCGCAGCTGTTTCTGATTTCTTTTCCGTATTCAAGAAGAAATTCAGCAGTCGAGCCTTTTCTTGTCTCGATTCTGCCGCCGTGGTTTGAAATATATGCTATGTCGGGCTTCACTTCCTCTACAAGCTCGATGTCGCTTTCTGTGAAAATTCCTTTTATTGCGAACGGAATTTTTATTGTTGACTTTATCTCTTTTAGCTGGGCCGCGCTTTTCTTTTCAAGCTGGACTTTGTTCCGCATTGTCAAAATATTGTACGAGTCGATGTCGATTCCGGCGATTTTCGCGCAGCCGGAAGCCCATTCAAGTCTTTCCAGAATCTTTTTGTTTGAGTACGGCTTTATGAAGACCGATGTCTGAGTCTCATTTTTGATTTTTTTCAGCGCGGCGATTCCGAATTTCAGCTTCTCGTCTGGAAATCCGTCTCCAATGCTGAGTCCGATTCCGACTTTATGAACTGCCTGAATTATTTCTGAATAGTAGGACTCTTCGTCTGGAAAGCCGATATTCTCAACCGCGCCTGTCATCGGGGCAATCGAGATGTTCGGAATCCGCTCCTCAGGATTTTTTTCAAGAAGATTTTCGATTTTTTTCTGTACTTCGGGATTTTCTCTGCGGAGCTTTTCCCAGCCGAGGCAGTTCAATATGAAATTTTCATTTTTTCTGACTCCGCCCATTCCCGGAAGCTCGCCTGAGCAGCCTCTTCCGTTGCAGATTTTGCAGAATTTGCATTTGAAATTATTTCCCGTAGACACAATCGAAAATTATAGCGAAAATTCGCTGACATTTAAACACAGCTGTTTTTTCTCGTCTCTTCGTTTGCCGTTCCCCTCATTTTTTTAGATTCGCCGAAACTTAAATTTTCCCCTTAAAATCCGATAATTGAAGAAACGAGATTTTGACTTTAAAAATCTAAGCAAGGTGGGAGACTTGAATAGATGAAAAACAGCAATAAATATTCGGTTGCAGCCGGAATCGGGATTTTTGTTCTTGCGGCTCTTTTTTCTGTGTCGCTGCTTTGTGCGGCGGTTGATTTTGGCGGAATGTCGCCTGCCAGCAGCTCTCTTTTTTATAGATTCGGAAAAATTTTCACGGGCGTGTACGGAGTTTGCTCTGTCTGCATCCCTGTTTTTTTGATTGCCGCAGGCTTGCAGTGCTTCAATTCAAAATGGTCGGCGAGAAACGGAGTTGTACTTGCAGGCTCGGTCGTTCCGTTTTTCACGCTTGACGCTCTTGAGCATATAATCAGAATGATTTCCTCTTCTGAAAGCGGAAGCGTTATGGCAGTTAAAATCGGCGCGGTTGTCTTGATTGGCGCAATGCTTATTGCCGCTGAATTTATTCTGCTTGCGATTCTCGGCGAAGTTGTCGCGTCGGCAATAAAAAAGCATAAAAATGAAGAGTCTGTTTTTGATGACTCAGATGAGAATTCTGATTCGAATTTTGATGAAAATTCGGAAGATTCTATTTCTGAATCCGGTGCTGACGAAAATCTTGATGAAAATGAAGATTCAAAAAATTATTCGTTTTTGGAAGATGAAAAAAAATCTGAATCTGAGAATCTAAATCAAAAAGATGAGAAAAATGCGGAAAATTCTGTTTCATTTGATTTGAATCAAAAAGAAATCGGCGAAAGTAATATTGAAGAAAAGTCAGAAAATTTTGATGAGAAAACTGAAAATGAATCTTCTGATGACGCGCCGTTTGACTTGAAAAACGACAAAATTTTCAACGAGCAGAAAAAGCTTTTAAAAGATTTGATTGCGGTCGGAAAATCCGAGGAAGAAAAAAAGAAATTTGAGCAGGAGCTTTCTGAAACTGAAGAAAAACTGAATCAAAACGAAGAAAAAACTGAAAATACAAAAAATATTGAATCTCTCGAAATCTCCGAAGAAGAAGAAAATGCGCCTGAGCTGGAGAACGAGAAAAAATTCGCTTTTGAATTGCCAGAGCCGCAGAATTTTGACGATGAGAATCCTGAAAAAGCGGATGCGGAAGAAAATCCTGCTGAAAACGCTGAATCTGAAAAAACTTTTAAAGAGGAAATCGATGAGATTCCGTTTGTCGTTGAAAACGAGCCTTTAGTTGACGAAGAAACTTTTGTTGATGAGCAAATTCCTGTTTCTGACGGCGATTTTGAAGGGCCGACAGTTTCAGAGCCAACTCTTCCTGAGCCAGATGTCGTTGAAAACGATTTTGTGCCGGACTCGCCGGTTCCGCTTTCAGAAAGCGATTTTTCTTTTGTTGATGGAAATATTTCAGAAAACGTGTTTTCGGAAGACACAGCTGTGGAAGAGAAGGCGGATTTTGAAAATAAAGTTCCTGAAAAACTGCCGGAAAATCCCGCGGTGGAAAATCCGGAAGCCGATTCTGATCCCAATTTTGCGGAAAATCGCGACGATTCTAACCTTGTCGAAACTTCAGAAAACGTTGCAAAAAATCCTGAAATCGAGCCTGAGACGAACACAGCCGACTACGAGGAAATCAACGATATTTTTGATGAAATGGACGAGGATGCGGCTGAAAATCCTGTAATCAAAGAGAAAAAGTCTTCTGAGCCGAAAACGGAAGAGCTTCCTGATGATTTTTTTGATAACGAGGACGATGAAGACCGCTCTTTGAACTGCGTTGCAGGAATTGACGACGATTCTTCGGAAGAAAATGAAGAAAATCCCGAGGATTTTAAAAATTCAGCTCCAAATGAAAAGGAAAATTTTGGCGCGCAGGATTCTGAAAATGAAAGCGATTTCAAATCTAACGATTTTAAGTCAGAAAGTTTTGAAGAGCCGGCTGTAAACGACTCTGATTTTACCGGCGATGAAGCTGAATCTAGCGGTTTTGAAGCAGCCGAGCCGGAGCTTGAAAATCAAAATTCAATTTCTGAAAATGATGAGTTTGAAATCCCAGACTTCACAGACGATGAGTTTGCAGATTCGGAATCTACTGATTCGGAATCTGAATCAGAAAATGAGGAATTTGATGACAGCGCGGATTTCGATGAGCCGGACTTTGAAGAGCCTGTTGAAAACGAAAACGAATTCGACGAGACAGACGAGTCTGAAAACGAACAGTCTGAAAATGAAGACTTTGAAATCGAAGATGACGGAAGCGATGAGCCGGAGGTTGCCGAAGAGCAATTTGAAAACGACGAATCTTCTGAAAATTCAGAAAGCGTTGCAAACGCAAAAATTGCAGAAACTCTTGAAAGCGATTCTTTTTCCGATTCTCAGCAAAACGAGGTTCAGCCGGAGAAAAAATTCGGCTCGCTTTTGAAAAAGGCTGACTCGCTTGTTGCCACGTCGAAAATCAGCGAGGAAGACAGAAAAGCCGGAATCACGGCGGACGATGCCCCTTACGAGCGCGCGAAAAAACGCAGAATCGCAAGCTACAGCATCTCTTCTGAGCTTTTGAACAAATACGAGAACGGCCAGTATTGGATTATCGACGACGAGACGAAACGCTCGGGCGAGTATCTTACAAAAACATTAAAGGAATTTGGAATTGACGCACAGGTTACAGGAATTAGAAAAGGTCCTGTCGTAACGATGTTCGAGCTTTTGCCTGCCCCGGGCGTAAAGCTCAGCAGAATTGTCTCTTTGCAGGACAATATCGCGCTTTCTCTGGCGGCAAGCTCTGTGCGAATTGTCGCGCCGATTCCAGGAAAGCATGCGGTCGGAATCGAAGTTCCGAACAAGAAACGCGCAGTTGTGAGCTTCCGCGAGATTATTGAGATGGACTTGCCTGAGTTCAAGAAGATGCAGATTCCTGTGATTCTCGGAAAGGACATTTCAGGCGAGCCTCACGTTATCGATTTGACAAAAACGCCCCATTTGCTTATTGCTGGCTCTACAGGCTCTGGAAAATCTGTCTGTGTGAACTCGATGATTCTTTCGATTTTGTACAAGCGTTCGCCAGAGCAGGTCAAGCTTGTTTTGATTGACCCGAAAGTTGTCGAGCTTAAACTTTACAACGATATTCCTCATCTTCTGACTCCTGTAATCACCGAGCCTAAGCGCGCTTTGCAGGCCTTGCAGTATTGTCTTTGCGAGATGGAGCGTCGTTATGCCTGCCTTGACGGAATGGGCGTTCGCGACATTGTTTCATACAACAAGAAAATTGTTGAGAAGCATATTGCGACGGAAAAACTTCCTTACATCGTTGTGATTATTGACGAATTTGCGGATTTGATGGCGACGACTGGAAAAGAGCTTGAGTCTGCGGTTGCGCGTCTTGCTGCGATGAGTCGCGCGGTTGGAATTCATCTTGTGCTTGCGACTCAGCGTCCGTCAGTCAACGTTATCACAGGCTTGATTAAAGCGAACATTCCTAGCCGGATTGCGTTTATGGTTGCGAGCCGTCAGGATTCACAGATTATCATTGACGGAATCGGAGCTGAAAAGCTTCTTGGAAAAGGCGATATGCTTTATTCAAGCGCGACGGATCCGTTCCCTACGCGTATTCAGGGAACGCTTGTCGGAGATGACGAGGTTGAGCGCGTTGTGAACGATGTTAAGCAGTACGGCGAGCCGGATTATATTGACGATGAGATTTTCGTTGAGGACGAGGAAGAGGAGTCTTCAGGGCCGGGCTTGTTCAGCGACGGAGAAGACCCGCTTTATGATCAGGCCCTGCAGATTGTCGTTCAGGCCGGAAAGGCGAGCGCGAGCTATATCCAGCGCAGGCTTAAAATCGGCTATAACCGAGCGGCGCGACTTGTCGAGGAAATGGAAGAGCGCGGAATCGTAGGCCCGCAAAACGGCTCGAAGCCGCGCGAGGTTATCCATATTCCGTGATGATTCTTTAATCCAGTTTTTTGTGAAACTTGATTTTAATGCGTTGAATCTTAAATTTAAAACGAAAAAAGCTGCCTTGTGCGATATTGTCGCTTGGCAGCTTTTGCTTTTGGCTCTAGTTTTGTCTGTCTTAGCAGATTACAACAGAATTGTCTGTTGAGCTGAACGGAGCTGGAATGTATTTATCAGCGGCCCAGTCATTTTCCCATCGGCTTCCGTCAAGAAGGTATCTGAACTGATATTCTTTTCCGGCAGGAAGTGCGATTTTTACAGAGAATGTACCATCCTTTCCTTTTTTGAGAGGTGTTTCTGTAGAGCTCCAGCTGTTAAAATCTCCAGCAATAGTGATAGAGTGTGCGCCCTGAGCTGCTTCTGGAGTTACCGAGAATGTAACATTGCAAGTCTTCTTGTCCTTGGAATAAGATTTTTTTAAAGCCATAGTGTATCTCCATATTTTTTCTATGATGACTGATTTTATCATTTTTCAGTTCTTATGACAAACTTTTTAATTAAAATTTTCTTAAAAAAGGCTTAAAAAATAGATTTTTTTAATGATTGTTGCCGACAAATGCAAAAAGAAGTATGATTACCAGGATTTTACAATATTTTCCGCCGATTTAGCCTAACTTGCAGAGCGGAAGCTGTTCCGTATGGAATCAGCAAAATCTTGCTAAAATGGAGGCTCTTAAATGAGTTCTTTCGACAACAAAATCAATAAAAATCATTATCTTTTTACTTCCGAGTCCGTGGGCGAGGGGCATCCTGACAAGCTTTGCGATCAGGTTTCAGACGCTGTTTTGGACTACTGTCTTTCTCTCGACAAAGATGTTCACGTTGCATGCGAGACTTTCTCAACAACTGACTTTTTGCTTGTAGGCGGCGAGATTGGCTTTCAGAACTATAAAGTTGAGAACCCTAAGGAATTCAACGCGAATATCGAGCGGATTGCCCGCAAAGTCGCGGTTGACATCGGTTACACTTCAAAAGATGTCGGCTTGGACGGAAACAACTGCCTTTTTATGAACCGGCTTCATGCCCAGTCTGCGGACATAAACCAGGGCGTTGTGGGGAAAGGACTTGACGAGTATGAAGGACAGCAGGGCGCGGGCGACCAGGGAATGATGTTCGGCTTTGCATGCAACGAAACTCCAGTTTTGATGCCGGCTCCGATTTACTATTCTCACCAGATTTTGCTAAAGGCGCACGAGCTTCGCCACAGCGGAAAAATAAGCTGGCTTCGCCCGGATGCAAAGTCTCAGGTTACAGTTGAGTATGACGAGAATCACAAGCCTTTGAGAATCGACACAGTTGTTGTCTCTCATCAGCACAATCCTGATGTGGAATACAGCACAATCAAAGATACAATCATCAACGAGATTATAAAGCCTGTTCTTGAGCCGACTGGACTTTTGGACGAGAACACAAAATTCTTCATCAATCCGACCGGAAAATTTGTAATCGGCGGACCTGACGGAGATTCAGGACTTACAGGACGCAAAATCATTGTTGACACTTACGGCGGAATGGGACGGCACGGCGGCGGCTGCTTCTCTGGAAAAGACCCGAGCAAGGTTGACCGCTCGGCTGCCTACATGGCGCGCTACATTGCAAAAAACATTGTTGCGGCAGGTCTTGCAGACAGAGCGGAAATTGAGCTTGCATATGCGATTGGAGTTCCGTTCCCGGTTTCCATTCTGGTTGAGACATTCGGAACTGAAAAAGCTGAGCGCGGCAAGATTGAAGCGGCGGTCGAGAAGATTTTTGACTGCACTCCGGCCGGAATCATCAGGACGCTGAACTTGAAGCAGCCGATTTATCAGAAAACAGCTTCTTACGGACACTTTGGAAGAGAAGACTTTCCGTGGGAAAAGACAGACAAGGTTGAAGAGCTTAAAAAAGAGGTTTTGCGTTAGTGCTGGAAGCCCCGAAGTTGCGGAGCAGCAGCTGCCTGTTTTTGCCCGCAGAGGCAGCTTCGCAATGAGCGTTAGCGAAGGCGTGAGTTTTCAGTGAAAACTCGCACATAGCGACCCAACATTTTGTAAAAAAGGATAGTTCTTTGATTTCTTGTTGAGAGGATTCCGCCACGGACGGCGGAAAAAAGCAGCAGAATTGCGACAGGATGTCGAGGAACGCCCTATAGAAGAAAAATATGACAAAAGTTGCAGAAATTGACCCTAGAATCACGCCGCAGTCGAAACGGCAGGCTCATATTCATTACATAATCGCGTTTTGCGGCGGTTTTTTGGGAGTTTTTCCGATTGTGAATGTGATTGGCTTGCTTGGCTCTGCGCAGACTTCAAACCTGATTGAATGCGTTCATTCAATAATCGGGCAGGACTGGATTGCGCTTTGCCAGCATGCGGCTGGAGTCGCGCTTTATGTGCTCGCGACTTTCCTAGTAACTTATCTAAGCCATCACACAAAGCTGAACATAAAGCTGCTCGCGCTTTTTGTCGATGTGGCGACGGGCTTTGTCATGTGGCGTATGCCGGACAATCTTCCCGAGCTTTTCTATCTTTATCCGACATTTTTCGCGCTTTCTTTTCAGTGGTGCTCGTTTTCAGGCGGATACGGCTACAATTGCTCAACGATTTTTTCAACGAACAATCTTAGGCAGTGCGTGAGCGCGTTCACGGAAACTTATTTCAACGGAAAACGCGAGTTTAAATTGAAGGCTATTTTTTACGGAGCGACTTTAATCGCTTTTCATCTTGGAGTTGCGGCGGCGTTTTTTGCATGGTACAAAATCGGAAATATCTGCTTTCCGCTCGTTGTTCTTCCGTGCGCTCTGGCGGCTTTTCTCGTTGTCTCGCCTGTAAAAAAATAAGAAAATGATTCTTCCAAGAGAAAAAATTGTCGAGATAATGGAGCGTTTCAAGAAGCAGAATCCGAACCCAAAAAGCGAGCTGGAATTCAAGAATCCTTACACGCTTTTGGTCTCGGTTGTGCTTAGCGCGCAGGCGACAGACAAGTCTGTGAATCTTTACACGAAGCCGCTTTACGAAGTTGCCGACACGCCTGAAAAAATGCTGGAGCTTGGGCAGGAAAAGCTCGTTGAATTTATAAAGCCGATAGGTCTTTGGAAAAACAAGTCAAAAAATATAATCGCCTTGAGCAAAAAATTGATAGAAGATTTCGGCGGAAAAGTTCCGGAGGCGCGCGAGGAGCTTATGACGCTTCCCGGAGTCGGGCGGAAAACTGCGAATGTTGTTCTGAACGTTGTCTTTGGAAAGCACACGATGCCGGTTGACACTCATCTTCTGCGTGTATGTCCGAAAATCGGGCTTGCCGAGGGAACAACTCCTGAGCAGGTTGAGCAGTCGCTTTTGGAGAATATTCCTAACGAGTATCTTGAGTTCGCTCATCACTGGATTTTGCTTCACGGACGATATGTCTGCACGGCTAGAAATCCGAAATGCGCGGAATGTCTGATAAACGATTTGTGCATGGGCCGGAATTTCACTAAAATCGATTGAAACTATTCGATAAAAACAAGGCAAACAAAACAGGCAAAGATTTTTGATATAAAAGAGGTGTTTTATGTTTCTTCTTCAAACAGCTGGATCTGAGGCTGCTTCTGCGGAAAGCGCGGGCGTTGTTGAGCATGCGGCGGAAATTGCCGCTGGAACTGCGAATGAAATCAAGAATATGTTCCACGTGGACGAATTCGCTTCATATTTGACTTTCGCAAACCTTGCGCACGTTGTAACAAGCGTGATTGCGATTCTGATTTTCTGGGGCGTTTACAGGATTATCCGCCATTTTGCCAAAAAAGTCGCTTCAAGAAATCTTGAGAAAAAGACTGTGAAGATGATTACAAAGGCAATCGGATACTGCTTCTACATTTTGATTACGATGTATGTTCTCGGGCTTTTCGGAGTGAAGCTAAGCGCAATCTGGGGAGCTGCGGGAATCGCTGGAGTTGCAATCGGCTTTGCTGCCCAGACGACTGTAAGCAATTTGATTTCAGGAATTTTCGTTGTTACAGACAAGGCGATGAAAATCGGAGACTTTATCGAAGTTGACGGAGTTTTTGGAACGGTTGAGACAATCGGCGTGATTTCAATGAAAGTGCGCACTTTAGATAACCAGCTTATCAGAATTCCTAACTCGACAATTATCAACACAAAGCTCGTCAACTATTCGGCTTTTCCTTACCGCCGCTACGTTTTTGAGACTTCTGTTGACTACGCTTCGAATTTTGACAAGGTTATTGAAGTTGCAAATACAATTCCTTCCCGCTGTCCTACGGTTGTTACAGACAATCCTGACTATGCCCCAAAAGTTGTGTGGACTACGCACGGAGACAGCGGCGTGAACCTTAACATAATCGTCTGGAGCAAGAGAGAGAATTTTCTTCAGACAAAGAATGATGTCTGCGTTCAAACTTTGAAAGCGTTCAGCGAGGCGAATATCAATATTCCATATAACCGCATGGATATCACGCTTTTGGCGGATGATACAGTTCCGTTCAGAAAATCGGCGGTGCGGCAGTTTTCGGAATAGGACGTTTTAATTTCAATGCAATGCTCTCTTGCTTGGCTAGTTTAGTTTGCTCCGCAAGTTTCCTAGGAGCTGATTCTTAATCTTAAAACTTTAAATTTGATGCTCTCTTGCTTCGTGCAGGCGGGCATTTTTTTCGGGAATGGATTTTTATGGAACAGAACACAAAGCCGCTTTTCAATAGAAAATATCTTAACCGGCTTATTTGGCCGCTGATTGCAGAGCAGTTTCTGGCGATGACAATCGGCGCGTGCGACACTGTTATGGTGTCTTCAATCGGCGAGGCAGGAGTCTCGGGCGTTTCTCTTGTTGACCAGCTCGGGCAGCTTGCATTGCAGCTTTTTGCGGCATTTGCGACAGGCGGCGCGGTTGTTGCAAGCCAGTATCTTGGAAACAAGGACAACACTGCGGCAGGAAAGTCTGCAAAGCAGCTTTTGAACATCTGCATTGCGTTCGGGCTTCTTTTTATTGCGTTCTGCTTTCCTCTTAGACGGCAGATTCTGACGCTGATTTTCGGCGGCGCGGACGAGAGAGTTATGACAAACGCTCTTTCATATTTTATGTGGATTCTTTTCTCGTTTCCTATGCTTGGAATTTACAACAGCTGCGCGGCTTTGTTCCGATCGATGGGAAACAGCAAAATCAGCCTGAAGACAAGTCTTCTTATGAATCTTCTGAATATCGGCGGAAACGCGGCTTTGATTTACGGAGCTAAGCTCGGCGTTGCTGGTGCCGGAATTTCAACTTTGGTAAGCAGAACAGTTGCGGCTCTTGTCGTCTTGGGACTTTTGAGCCAGAAAAAATGGCCTATTCATTTTGAGAAGCTCTGGAAAATAGAGGTTGACTTTTCTCTAATCAGAAAAATTCTGAAAGTCGCGATTCCGAGCGGAATTGAGAACAGCATGTTCCATATTGGAAAAACACTTGTCTATTCTTTTATGTCCGGATTCGGGCTTGTGGCGATTGCGGCAAATGCGATTTCAAACACGATTGCAAGCTTCTCGAACATTCCGGGAAACGCAATCGGGCTTGCGAGCGTTACGATTGTTGGACAGTGCATTGGAGCGGGCGAGAAAAAGCAGGCGAAGACTTACGGATTCAAGATGATGAGAGTTGCTTATATCGGAATGTTTGCCGCGTGCTGCGCCGTTTTTATTGCGTCTCCTTTAGTTGTGAGCCTTTTCAACCTTAGCGGCGAGGCTCAGAAACTTGCTGTCGGCATTGTGCGCTCGTGCATGGTCGCGAACGTTTTTATATGGCCGCTTTCATTTGTAATGCCGAACATCTTGCGCGGAGCGGGCGACGCAAAATACACGATGATTGTCTCGAACATAAGCATGTGGCTTTTCCGCGTTTTGTTCAGCTGGGTGATTTCTTCTTATCTCCTGAAAAAATTCCCGGACAACACTGGAATCGCGCTTTACGGCGTGTGGTTCGGAATGTACATCGACTGGCTTTTCCGCGCTGTTTTCTTCGGGGCGAGATTCCACGGAAAACGCTGGCTTGAAAAGAAAGTCATCTAGGATTTTATCTCGTTGTAGTTCACAATTGCGCTCATGTTTTCTTTGTGGCAGCCGATGATTTTTTCCATCCAGACCATATCGTACCATTTCTGAAACTTGTAGCCGCAGTTGTGGAAAGTTCCGGCGAGCTTGTATCCCAAATGCGAGTGGAATTCCGCGCTGTTTTTTGTAAGATGTTCGTCGTCTTCCTTTGGATAGCCGATGCACGCGTAAAGATTCAAGATTCCCATTTTTTTGAGCCTGGATTCAAGCTCTTCATAAAGTTTTCGCCCGAGTCCGCATTTCCTTGCGCTGTGCGAAAGATAGATTGTCATCTCGCATGACCAGTCGTAGGCAGCCCTTGTGTTGAAAGCGCCTGCGTAGGCGTAGCCTTCAATTTTTCCGTCTTTTTCAATCACGAGATAAGGATATTTTTCCATCGTTTTTTTCATTCTGCTTTTGAATTCTTCAAGCGGTGGAACTTTGTATTCAAAAGTGATTGCGGTTTTTTCAACGTAATAGGCGTAGATTTCAAGAATCCGTTTAGCGTCTTCCAGCGTCGCGTCTCTTACAGAAACATCGTTTTCTGCCATTTTCTAATCCTCTTTGAAAAGATTATATGCAAACCAGCATCAAGGATAAATAGAGAATTTGCGCAAGCAAACGGACTAAATTATAGAACAAAAGTTCCGATAATTGACAAACGTTTACACTTTCAAGAATATAATTTTATGAAAAAGAACAAATTTTTTTGCGTGTTTATATCTCTTTTTTTGATTTTCAATTTTTCATCTGTTTTTGCCGATGAAAATTCATCAAAAGCGGATTCTGAATCTGAAATTGCGGAAAGCGTTTCTGAATCTGCAGATAAATCTGCGGATAAAACCGAATCGGAAAATCAGGAATTTTCTGATGACGAGACCGACCCGATTCTTGAGACAGCGCGCGAGACTGCGAAATCATTCGGAAATTTTTTGAAGCGCAACGCCGATAAACTGGACAAGAAAATCCAGTCGAACAGAAAAAACGCCTGCGAGGGAAAATGGATTTTTCAGAACGGCGAGGCTGAGACAACAATTCTCTGCAATTCCGACGGCACGATGAACGTCAGAATGGACAAGGGCGACGACATAAAGCTCTGGAAAGGCTCGTTCGAGTCAACAAAAAACGAAATCAGCTTTCACATAACGGCTTACAGCGAAAGAATCGGCGGAAAGGAGAAATTCGATTCTCTTCATTCGGACGACTGGAAAATCTCATATAAGGTAAAAGATACAGCCGAGATGACTTTGACTTCCGGAAATATGTCTGCCGACTTGAACGGCTACAAATTTGTGAACGCGACTATTTTTCTTCGCGTGAAATAAAATTTGATTTTGCTTAAAGATTATCGGTGATTGCGGCTGTTGACGGAGATTTTTCGTTTGCCGCCGTTTCTGTAATCTCCTGAAAAATAAATTAGTGCAAAATTCTCAAAATGTATTAGAATTCAAGTATGCTTAAGCTCTACAACGACACACGGAAACTTGATGCAAGCTGCCGCGTTTCCTACGGACTCACCGAGGAAATCATGATGGAAAATGCGGCAATCGCTCTTGAAAAATATGTTAGAAATCCTTTCCCAATTTCAAAAGACAGGCGCAGTCCACAGAAAATAACGATTTTGTGCGGAGGCGGAAACAACGGAGCTGACGGCTACACTTTGTCGCGCCATTTGCGCTTTGACTACGACGTTTTGGTAATCCAGTTTTTTGAGCCGAAAAGCGAGCTTTGCAAGATTCAGGCGGAGCGCGCAGAAAAATGCGGTGTTCGTTTTGTAAAGCGGGACGACCTGAGCTTTTACGATTTGCGCTTCAATGACATAATCGTGGACTGTGTTTTTGGAAGCGGATTCCACGGCGACTTGGACGAGAAAACTTACGACGCGATGAACGATATGAACAGCTGCGAGTGCTTTAAAATCGCGTGCGATGTTCCGACAGGCCTTCGGGAGGACGGAACTGTTGCTGACGGAGCGTTTGCCGCTGACTTGACCGTTACGATGGGCGCTCTTAAAACTTGCCTTTTCAGCGATTTTGCGAAGGATTTTATCGGAGAAATTGTCTGCGGCGAGCTTGGCGTGAACCGTAGGCTTTACGAGAATTCAAGCAACAGCAATCTTGTTGCAGGCTTTGTGCTTGAAAAAAGCGATATGGCTTTGCCTCACCGCGAAAAATTCAATGTGAACAAGGGAACTTTCGGCCATGTTTCTGTCGCTCTCGGAGACAAGGCTGGAGCGGCTGTTCTTGCGGCTTGTGCGGCTTTGCATTTTGGAGCGGGGCTTTCAACTTTGGTCCAGAAAACAGGCGAGAAAAAAAGGCTTAATATTCCAAGCGAGATTATGAGCGCGTCTGAAATTCCTGAGAATGTAAAATCCGTCGCTTTGGGAATGGGGCTTGGCCGTGAGGACGAGAAATCACAAGTTTATTTTGACTATCTTATTTCAAATCCGAATGTAAAATGCGTGATTGACGCTGACGCTTTTTATGCAGGCGGTCTAAAGGATTTTCTGAAAAAGAAAGAGAAAGGCGTTGTCCTGACTCCGCATCCGAAAGAATTTCAGGCGCTTTTGAAAAACTGCGGAATCGGCGAATATTCCATTGAAGAAATCTTGATTGACAGGCTTGCTCTCGTTGAAAAATTCTGCCGGAAATTTCCGAAAAAGACTTTGCTCTTGAAAGGCTCGAATGTTGTGATTGGATATTTTGACGGCTACAAATACAAAATGCTCGTAAATCCTCACGGAAAGCCCTGCCTTGCGAAAGGCGGAAGCGGCGATGTTCTTAGCGGAATGATTGCGGCTCTGCTTGCTCAAGGCCGCCGCTCGATTGACGCGGCAGTTACAGGAAGCCTTGCGCATGCGTTCGCATCGCAGAAAATCAAGTGCGACTACTCGATGACTCCGCAGGACCTAATCAGCGCGCTTTCAGAACTTGCAGACGGTTAAGATGAAATAGTTTGTTCCTTGCAATTGCAAATGCCACCCTGAATTTAAGGCGAGCAGAAATCTGCTCGATTTCAGGGGCTGCATTTTATAAGGATTCATTTGTTTTTATCTTCCCTTGAATTTTCCCTGCTGGATAAAGTCCATGTGCGCTTTGTCCTTCGCGCTCAGGCGTTTTTTTCCAAGCTCCACTTTTCCGCCGTCAAAAGATTCAACATTCGCGTGCTTATGAAATCGGACGTGCTCTTTCTCGCTTTTTTCCTGCTTCCAGATTGGAATTTCAGGATGCTTGTCGCCTTTTTCAACATATTTTTTCCATTCGTCTGGCTCTGCGACTTCAAAGCAGAGTTTTTCGCCTGTGAAGGGATGCGTAAATTCAAGCGTGCGTGCGTGCAGGCAAAGCCTGTGGAAATTGTCTGTGTTTGCCCTGAAATTCTCGTCGCCCGCAAGCGGATAGCCTTTTGAAGCCAAGTGTGCGCGAATCTGGTTTTTCTTTCCTGTGTCAAGCGAAAGCTCAAAAAGCGTGTGTGTCGGGCCTTTCAGAATTGTCGTGAAATTTGTCCTTGCCGGAACTGTCTTAAAATGCCGGTTTTCTCCGTATCCTTCGATATTTTTTTCGTAAAGAGAATTTTCATTGTGTTTTTTTGCGAATCTCTCATCGTGGCGCGGCTTGTCGCCTTCTTTGGGAACAAATCCCACATTGCGCGCGTTGAAAGCGAGCGGGGCGTCTATAAGCCCTGAAAACGGCAGGCAATGCTTCGGATTTTTAGGATTTTCAGCCACTGCGCGGTAAAGACGCTCTGTAACCATCTGATGCCAAGTGTCCATGATTTTTTTCTGTGCGGCTTCTGTTAGCGCGAACATCATAATGCCGCTTGTGTCGCGGTCAAGACGGTGAACTACGAACGGCCGGTGCTTTGCGGAGAAAGTTCCGTTTTTCCGCATAATATCTTCAAGAACGCTTTGCGCGGTGCGTGAGCGGCTTCCCTGATAAGGGCAGCTTAAAAGTCCTGTGGGCTTGTTTATTACGCAGATGTATTCGTCTTCAAAAAGAATGTCTATTTTTTCTTTTCCGTAGTCGGCTTTGTGCTCGCGCTTATATTGTGTGCTTGGCTTTACAGATTTCTGGTTTGTCTTTGAATTTTTTGAGCCGGTGAATCTATCGGCTGATATGCCGTTTTTTTTGTTTTCGTCAAAATTGTCGTTTTTTTCAAATTTTGATTTCTCTGATGATTTATTCATATGGAAGATTTTAGAGCAAAATCGATTTTAATGCACTATTAACGGACAGCTAGCAGAAAGCGATTTCTGATTTTTCGCGGAATTTGATTCAAGACGGCTTTGAATTGTGCTAGAATCCTTTTTATGACACTTCTTGAAAAATACTACAATAAATTTAAGGAAGACCACAGGCTCACGACCCGGCACGGAACCGTCGAATTTACGGTCTCGATGAAATATATCCACGAATGTATAAATATGCTGCTGCGGGAAGAAAAATCGGATATAAAGATTCTTGATGTTGGAGCTGGAACCGGAAGATATTCTGTCGCGCTTTCCCGCGAGGGATTCGATGTTACTGCGGTGGAGCTTGTTCAGCATAATCTTGATATTTTGCGGGCTAAGCATGAGAACGTGAAGACTTGGCAGGGAAACGCCATTGACTTGCATTTTTTAAGCGACGAGACTTTTGACATAACGCTTCTTTTCGGCCCGATGTATCATCTTCATTCTGAGAATGAGAAACTTAAAGCACTGGAAGAAGCGAAGCGCGTAACAAAAAAGGGCGGATTTATTCTTGTCGCCTACGTTATGAACGAGTACGCGGTTTTGACTTACTGTTTCCGAGAGGGAAAAATCGGCGAAGTTCTCGAAAAAGGCGGGCTTTCAAAAGATTTCCACACGATAACGAACGCAGAAAAAGATTTGTACAGCTACACACGGTTAGAAGATATGGAAAAACTAAACAAAAAAGCCGGACTTGAGCGCGTGAAGATTTTTGCGCCTGACGGCGCTGCCGACTATCTTCGCCGCGAAATCAACGCGCTTTCAGATGAAGGCTTCCAGCATTTTATAGACTACCAGCTTGCAATTTGCGAGCGGCCCGAGCTGCTCGGTGCAAGCTCCCACACTGTCGATGTGCTTAGGAAATAATATTGGCGATATTGGATTATGAGTTTTTGAAGGACACGCAGTTTTGTTAGAAAAAATATTTCAGCATTAAAAAATACTTTTAATGCTGAATTTTTGCTGTTTCTTACAATGTCCCCATTATCCTTACAGTTCCCGCAGCACGTACTTGAAATAATGGTTTTCCACTTTCGCTTGGTTCATAAGCTCGCCCCACGAGGAGAATTTTGTCTCCTGAAAACTTCTTGAGAATCTGATTTGCAGTTTTCCTTTTTCGTCGGTGTCGAGCAGAAGCGTGTAGTCGATTCCGTCGTGCGTAAAGTCGAATCTTCCGACTGTCTCCAAAGTGAATTTTAGTTCTGATTCTGTCATAACAGTTTTATTTCTCGTTTTTTTTGCGTATTTATGATTTCTGCCAGCTGCGGAATGTTTTCAAGTCTTGTTCTATCCGGTTCAAAATGCTTGCAGGCAGATTCTGAAAGCTGGTTGTCGAATTATCAAAGATTTGTCGCTTTTGCTAAAAACTTTTTGCCTTAATCTTTTTTTGCTGCCGAATTCTGCCTGAGCTGCATTTCTGTCAAATAAAATCTTTTCAGGAGATTTTTTCTGTGATTGCAGAGGCGACTTTTTCTCCGTCCATCGCCGACGAGCCGATTCCGCCTGAATATCCCGAGCCTTCTCCGCAAGGATAAAGATTTTTGAGCTGCTCGCACTCAAGCGTCTCCTTGTTTCTTAGAATTCTGGCCGGCGTGCTTGTTCTTGTCTCGCTTGCAATCAGAAGTGCCTCGTCGCAGATAAATCCGTGCATATTTTTGTCAAAATCCTTGAATCCTGCCTCAAGCCGTTTTTTTATGCTTTCCGGAAGCCATTTGTCAAGCCTGCTTGAAACAACGCCTGGCTTGTAGCTTGTCTCCGGGAGATTTCTTGATTCTTTGTGATTTAGAAAGTCAACGAGACGCTGTGCCGGCGCGAACTGTCCGCTTCCCTGCCTGAAGGTCTCTTCCTCAAGCCAAGTGCGCGCGTAAAGTCCGGCAAGGGCTGGGCAGCCGTCTTTTTTTGCCAGCTCCTTGAATTCATAAGGGATGTCTTCCGGCCGTCTTTCAACAACGATTGCCGCGTTGCTCCACTTGCTGTTTCTGCCTGAAGCCGACATTCCGTTTATCACAATCTGGTTTTCGGCTGTGGCGCAAGGAACTACATATCCGCCTGGACACATGCAGAAACTGTAAACACCGCGTCCGTCTTCCTGGGCTGTAAGCCTGTATTCTGCGGCCTGCGGCATCTGCTTTCCGTGGAACTGGATTGAGTCGATTAAAGAGCGCGGGTGCTCAACGCGAACGCCGACCGCGAATGTTTTTGCCTCGAGCGCGTCTGGAGCAGCTTTCGCGACCATCTTGTAGATGTCAACCGCGGAATGTCCAGTTGCAAGAATCACCGCGTCTCCGAGAATTTCTTTCTCGTCGCCTGTCTTCAGATTTTTTGTCTTGATTCCTTTCACGATTTTTTCGCCGTCTTTGTTTTCTACGATTAAGTCAGTGCAGAGCGTGTTGAAATGGAATTCTCCGCCAAGCGAGATTATTTTCTCTCGCATTTTCTCGATGATTTCTGGAAGCTTGTCTGTTCCGATGTGAGGATGGGAGTCCGTGAGGATATTTTCGTCCGCGCCGAATTCAACGAAGATTCTGTAGATTTTTCCGATGTCGCCGCGCTTGTTTGAGCGTGTGTAAAGTTTTCCGTCTGAGAAAGTTCCGGCTCCGCCCTCGCCAAAGCAGTAGTTTGACTGGCTGTTTAGCTTGCCTTCTTTTTCAAGCTCTGTGATGTCGCCTTTCCGCTCGCTTGCGTCTGCGCCACGTTCAACGAGAATTGGCTTTATTCCGCTTTCGAGCAGCTTGAACGCAGCGTAAAGTCCTGCCGGTCCTGAGCCGACGATTACAACTTTTCGTTTTCCATCTGCGTGTTTCCAGACTGGAAGCGTCTCTCCGTCGCCGTTCGGCTCTTCTCCGATGTAGATTTTGTAGCGGAGAATCATTTTCAGCTGGCCGTGCCGTGCGTCAATCGATTTTTTTATGAAGACAGACTTGAATCCGTCTTTTGAACTCTTTATGTCTTTTTTTTGAATCGCCTTTAGAAGCTCGGAATTGATGATTTCCTGATTTTTCTCGTCGTTAGGCTTTAATGTGATTGAAACGTCAAAATTCATAGATTTAATATACAGAATTTTCTGATAATTATGAAGTGAGAGCGATTTTATTCTTGGCTGTGCAGAATCTTGTTGATTGCGTTTCTCATTCTTTTGTAGGATTCGGAGCCTGAAATCTCCCTCTTTTGAATGAATCCGACTTCGTAGTAGCCGAGCGCGTTTCCTGCCGCGTGGCAAGTGAAGCCTTTTGCATAAGGACCTTGCGTCAGGACAATGTGCGGAATCAGCCCGATTCCAAGCCCCAGCTGAACCAGAGCCATAATCGCTTCGTTTCCCTCGGTTTCGGCCGCAATCATAGGCTTTACGTTCCGCGACTTTATCCAAAGCTCAAAACGCTCGCGCGCAAGCCCTGTTTTCGGCAGAATCAGCGGAACGGAGCTTACAATGTCCTGCGGGCTTCCTGAGACGTTCTCGTAAGGCGAGCCTATGCTTGCCGCAAACACAAGCGGCGTTCTGTGAACTGGAATCGCGTCAATCTGCGCGGAATATCCTTCCTCGTCGGACGGAATTGCCGCCACTGCAACATCTGCCCGTCCTGTCTTTACTGCTGCGGTCGCTCCGGCGGGGTCTCCTGTCTCAATCTCGATATGGATCAGCGGATATTTTTCAGAAAGCGTTTTAAGAAAAGTCGGAATTATCGAGTAGCACGCCGTTACAGATGCGTAAAGCCTTAGAGTTCCTGCAATCTCGTTGTTTTGGCTTTTGAACGAGTTGAACACATCTTCTTTCTGCTCAAGGCAGCTTTTTGCGAAATCGGAGAATCTTTTTCCTGCCTGTGTTAGCTTCACATCGCGGTTTGTGCGGTCAACAAGCGGCGTTCCAGCTTCCTCTTCAAGTCGCGAGACAAGCCGGCTAAGCGCGGAAGGGCTTAAATTCACTTTTTCCGCCGTGTGCGCAAAGTGAAGCGTTTTTGAAAGCGTGTAGAAAGCGTTCAGCTCAAAAAAATCCATAGGACGATTTTAATATAAAAAACTTTTTTTTAAAGAGTGCAAAGGATTTTTTCTGCCGCTTTTCGCCAGTTTTTATGTCTGCTTCTCTGCGGTTTTATTTGCAAGATTCTTCTTTAAAAACGATTTTGAAATATCAGAAAATTACAAAAAAAAACACATTTTAATTTTTACGCCCTGGTGTAGCATTATAGAAAAATCAAGATTTTTTCAAAAACGGAGGAATTAAAAATGTTCAAAAAATTGTCTTTGATTTGTGCTGCTGTTTTGGCTGGCGGACTTATGTTTGCCGAGCCTCTCACTGCTGACGGCGGAGCTTCTCCTGCAAGCGCAGGCTCTGTGAACGCAGAATGGAAATGGGACAAAATCCCTAAGTCAAAAATTGGAACAGACTGGATGTCTTTCAGAAAGCCTGTTGTCCTTGAAGCTGTGGCTGGCTCGAAAGGAGCTTCTTTCCAGCTCGACAACGGCGAGGCGAAATTCAAGCAGGAGGACTACGTTGCTATTTATCACAACAACGCTGATTCTTGCCGCCTTGAAAATCTTAAGAAAAAGAGAAAGTGCGAGTATCTTTTGAAGATTGACGATGCTGCGACAATCACTCTTTCAATCGCTGGAAACGGCGGAAAATCGCCTTCAAGACTTATCTGCCTTGTAAAAGACGACGAGACAATCGCGGACGCAGCCGCTCCTTTGACACCGATTCTTTTTGCTGACAATCTTTCTGGAGATGAAGCTCCGTTTGAAATCACTTACAGCAACGCTCCAGCCGGAACATACAGAATCTATGCGAACGGCTCAAGAATCGTGAAAGTTTCTGCCAAGAACTAGCGTTCAGAAAATCTTTTTGGAACAAAAAAAAATAGGATGGCGGCGGTCTGAGAACCGCCGCTATTTTTTATTTTTCCATTATTTTGTCAATTGACTTTATGCACGCGTTTCTAAGTCCGGCTTCTTCAAGAGCCGCAACCCCGCGTATTGTGCTTCCGGCAGGCGAGCAGACATTATCCTTTAGGACCGCCGGGTGCATTCCTGTTTCAAGCTGGAGCTTTGCGGAGCCAAGAACGGTTTGGCTTACGAGCTTGTAGGCTGTCGCGCGCGGAATTCCGTATTTTACAGCCGCGTCAGCATACGCTTCAAGAAACAAGTCCACAAAGGCAGGCCCGCAGCCGCTTATAGCTCCTCCGATTCCCATAAGATTGTCGGGAAGCTCTTCTGCCGTTCCAAGCGCGGAAAAAAGCTCCCAGATTTCTTTTCTTTCGTCTTGTTCAAGCGAATTTGACTTTTCAAAAAGAAAAACGCCTTCGCCGACCATTGCAGGCGTGTTCGGCATTACAAACTGTACTCTTGTGCTAGAGTCAAGATATTTTTGGTATTTCTCGAAATTCCAGCCGAGCGCGATTGAAATCAAGGCTTTGCCTTTTAGATTCTCTTTTATTTCTTTTAGGACTTCTTCAATCTGATAAGGCTTGCACGCCATAAAAACTGTGGACGCCTTTGAAATTGCCTCTTCAAGAGAGCAGCAAGGCGTGAGTCCGAATTTTTTTGCGTTTTCAGCGAGTCTTTTCTGGTTCGGAGCGTATGCGAAAATGTCCGCCGCCTTGATTTTTTCGGATTTCACAAATCCGTCTGTCAAAGCCTGCGCCATATTTCCCATTCCGATAAAAGCGATTTTTTCCATAATTTTTCCTTTTGAAGAGACTGCCGATTTTTCAAAAATCACTTTCTGAATTAAAGGCAGTCTCTGAAAACTCAACACCCTTTTTACTGCGCCAAAAACAGCGTTCCTTTCGCATTTCCGCTTGTAAGGTCGTCAAGAATATTTTCCTTTCCGCCGTTCGCAAGAAGAAGCGGAATTCCGTAAGGAGTCGTTTTTTCTGCCGCCTGAATTTTTGTCTCGATTCCGCCTGTTCCGAAGCTGTTTGTGCCGCCGATATGGATTTTTGCGCGAAGTTCCGGGATTGAGGCGACTGTCTCAACGAGCTTTGCGTCAGGATTTGTCTTTGGATTGTCCGTGTAGACTCCGTCGATGTCGCTGAAAAGAATCAGCAAGTCCGCGCTCCAGAGAATTGCCGTTAGCGCGCTAAGGTTGTCGTTGTCTCCGATTGAGAATTCGAGCGTTGAAACCGAGTCGTTCTCGTTTATGATTGGAACAACGTCCTCGTCTGCAAGCGTGAAGAGCGTGTTTCTGATGTTCAGCGAGCGGTTGTTGTCCTCAAAATCCTCTTTTGTGAGAAGAAGCTGGCCGATGTGGATTCCCTGCTCGTTGAAAGCCTTTCTCCACTGCGCCATAAGCTCAACCTGCCCGATTGCGCAAAGAGCCTGCCTGAAATGCAAATCCTTTTTTCTTGCCCATTCTTTAAGCGTTGAGACTCCCGAAACCTGCGCTCCGGAAGAGACGACCACGAGCTGCTTGCCCGCGTCAATAAGATTCTTGCATTGCCGCGCGAAATTCGCCATGAATTCCGTGTTCTGCGTGCCGTCCGCCTTTGCAAGCGTGTTTGAGCCGATTTTTATTACAATTTTCCGCGAGGAATGAATCGCTTCCTCGATTTTGCTTGTCTGTGTTGCCTTGCTCATATTTTTCTCTTTGTCTCTTCGGTTCTGAAGATTTTTTATGATTTCTATCTCGTCTGCCCGTCGCCGTCAATAAGATATTTTGTTGTTGTGAGAGCCTTTATTCCCATCGGACCGCGCGCGTGGAGCTTTTGCGTCGAGATTCCAAGCTCCGCCCCGAAGCCGAATTCTCCGCCGTCAGTAAAGCGAGTGCTTGAATTCACGTAGACGCAGGCCGCGTCAACTTTTGACTGGAAAAGCCGCGCGTGACCTCTGTCATTTGTGACGATACATTCTGAATGTTTTGTGTTGTGCGAGTTGATGAACGAAATCGCCTCGTCAAGGTTTGAAACAACTTTTACCGCGCAGATAAAGTCAAGAAATTCAAATCCGAAATCTTCCTCCGCCGCTTTTTTAAGATTGAGATTTTCGAGTTTTTTGTTTTCTTTGTTTTTGAGGTTCTCGATTATTTCAAACGATTTTTCATCGCAGCGAAGCTCCACTTTTCCGGAGAATTTAAGGGCGAGCTTTGGAAGAAATGAATCCGCGTTTTTCTCGTTCACAAGAATGCACTCAATCGCGTTGCAGGCTCCCGGACGCTGGGTTTTCGCGTTCCAGGCGATGTTCAAGGCCATTTCCTCGTCCGCCGTCTCGTCAACGTAAAGATGGCAGACTCCAGCCCCAGTCTGGATAACAGGAATTTTCGCCTTTTCAACGACCATATTTATAAGCTTTGCGCCGCCGCGCGGAAGAGCGACATCGATTTTTCCTGTTGCGGTCAGAATCTGCTCGACTTCGTCGTGGCTTTCGCAAGGCGCAAGCTCAATCGCGTCTGGAATTCCGAACCCTTTTGCGTTTGCGGAATTCAGCCCGCCCTTTATCGCTTTTTCAATCGCTTTGTTTGAGTTTATCGCGGAGGAAGAGCCGCGCAGAAGAATCGCGTTTCCGCTTTTGTATGCAAGGCAGAACGCGTCCGCTGTAACGTTCGGGCGGCTTTCATAGATAATCGCGATTACGCCGAGCGGAACACGAACCTGCCGGATTGTCATTCCTTTAGGAGTTTTCCAGCCTGCTGTTTCCTCTCCAATCGGGTCGGTCTGGCTTATTATTGTTCTGATTGAATCAAGAATCGAGTTGATTTTTTTTTCGTCGAGAGCGAGCCTTTCAACAAGGCTTTCCGACATTCCCTTTGCGCGCGCGTTTTCAACATCTTTTGCGTTTGCCTCAAGGATTTTTTTTCTGTTTTCTTCTATTGAAATTGCGACCGCTTCAAGCGCGGAGTTTTTTTGCGCCGCAGTCTGCAATGCAAGCTGTTCAGAAGCGGCGCGGAGTTTTTTGCATATTGAGTCAATGTCCATAGGCTTGCCGTTAGTAGTTTGCAAGGAAATACATCGCAATCAAAAGGACTGCCTTGTTTTTTTCGTTTGTCCAGCTGTTTGTGTCTGGAAGATTTTTTGCGTACCAGCAGAAAATTCCGAATTCCGGGTCGATTCTAAGCGCGTATTCCTCGAATTCGTCTGACTTGCAGACCGCACCGAACATCAGATAAATCACGGAGTTAAGAATCTGCTTGAATGAGGCGAAGCCGTCTGCCCATTTGTTCTGTTCGATTAAATCGCAGTATTTTTCAAGGCGCACGAGAACCGCCTCTTTCTGCATTGCGTCAGACTCTTCAATCCAAGTTTTTTCGATTAAAAGCGAAAGATTTTTCTTGAAGCTCTGCACGAGCTTCTCTGAATTTTCCGGGTCAAAATCTGTGCCGAACTGAGAGGCAATCACTTTTGAGGATTTTTCGATTTCGTTTATATCGTCAGAAGAAAGAAGAACGTCCAGCGAGTTTATAACGTTTTCATCAACAAATTCTTTTATTAAATCCGAATTTTTCATATGTCTTAATCTTAGAAAAATCTTGCCTTTTATTCAAGGACATCAAAGGACGCTGCCCGCAAAGCCCTTGAAATCAGGCATTCCGGGGCTTTGGTTTGAAAAGACACGTTTTGTTTTCGTAAAATCCTAATGATGATTTTTTGCCCAGTTTCTCGGGCTTAGACCTGTGTTTTTCTTGAACACGCTCGAGAAATAGTTCTGGTTCTGAAAGCCGAGCCTTGCCGCAATTTCTGTAAGCTTTATCGAGTCAATCTGGAGAAGCTTTTTCGCCTGCTCAATCTTTAGCTTTTCGTGCAGAGTCTGGATTGTGTAGCCTGTAAGCTCTTTCGCCCGCCGCACAAGATGGCTCTTGCTTACGGAAAGGTCGTCTGACATCTGGTCAAGATTCGTCATCTCGTTGATGTGGTCGAGAAGATAGTTTGTAATCTGCGTTGCGGAAAGCCCTGAGTGCCGCTCGTCGTCTTCCTTTGGAATGTTCAGGACGCTTATGAGCTGCTCGTTGTTCACAAAAAGCGACTTGTCCTTTGTCCTTCCCTCGCGGATATAGACTTGGTTCAACGCGTTGCTCAGAAGAAGCCCGACCGTGTCGCATAGCGGAATATTCTGGCTACCGACTTCAAGAAAAGCGTAGCCGAAATATTTTTCTCCGTGGTGGAGAGTCTCGAGAATCACGTTGAAACGCCGGTTTTGCGGAAAAAGCGTTTTAGGAAGCAGAACCGGCTCCTGAACTCTAAGCGGAAGTTTTCCCCTGAACATAAACGGAACTTCAGGCAGAACAAGCTCCACGCTCGCGGCTCCGATGTCTGAGGTCATGTTCTCGCTGAGCGCGAGAACGATTCCTGAAATGCCCATCTCGCCGAGCTGGAGACGCAGAACGTCCTGAATCTGCTTGCCGGAAGTTGCCGACGCGAAATTTATTGCAATCTGCGAGAGATTGTTCATCGAGTACATATTGTCATAATGCGAGACCTTGTCGTATTCGGTGAAGACCGAGCTTAAAGTCCTCAGCTGATGAAAAATGTTTTCTATTTTTAGGAACTGCGCGTCGTTTTCTTTCACCATCGGAAGAACAAGGCGGCGCAGACGCGAGATATACTGCTGCAAGTCTGTGTTCACAAGGCTTGCGTCCTTTCTCATGTCCTGAAGAAATTTCTGGCACCAGACGAGCATCGCGCTGGTTTTCCGCTCCTCATAAATGTCGATAAAAATCGCGTCGATAAGGCCTGAAATCGTGCTTTCAGGAAGCATCGGAAAAATCTCCCGGATTTTCTGGAAGAACGCGGTCCTGAAATCTTCCTCCGAAACGCTTGAGTCTGGAAGAAGCGACTTTTCGTTTATGCTGAAATCGCCTGCCTCAACAACAGCCTTTTCAAAGCAGCCGCACGACTGGCGCACAAGAAGCGATGTCGGAACTGAAACTGTCTCGAAATCTTTTCTAGGCTCCATGATTCTGTCAATCAGAAGCTCCACAGCGGAATATCCGCGCTTGAAATATTCAAGGTCGAGCGTTGTTACTGGCGAGCGCGCGGAAATTCCCGCGTACTGGTTGTTGAATCCAGTCACGGCAACGTCCATAGGAACTGAGAGACCGTGCTTGTCCAAAGACTCAATCACAGAAGCTGCGATAATGTCGCTTGAAGTTACAATGCAGTCAATGTCGCAGTGGCCGTTCTTCACAAAACGCTGGACAAATTCTTCCATTAAATCTGAAATGCTTGCCGAGTCCATCTCATTTGCCATGAAAACGGAGCCTTCAATCTCCTGAATCCCATGCTTTGCGAGCTGCTCGTGGTAGCGGTTGAGCCTGTCTTTGTGCGGAGACGAGCTTAAAGAGCCTACAAAAGCGAACTTTGTGTAATGGTGCTGGGCGACAAGATGATTTATCAGAATCTCGATTGAATATTTGTTGTCGATTCTGATGGACGGAATGCCCGGAATGTCGAGATAGCCGATGTCAACCATCGGAAGAGGCTTTAGCCTTGAAAAAGTCTTTATGATTGTGTCGCTGTCTAAAAATTCACGGAGAGACGAAGCCCATGTTACAAGCCCGTCAACAAGCGGCGTGCGCATAAATTTGAAAGTCTTCAGGTAATGCTTGATAAAGTTAATATCGTCGAAAAGCGAGTATTTGATTGCGCCCGCGAAATTTATGAAATTCAGGTCGTAGTCGCTCGCGGCCTTTTGCATTCCGGCAAGATACTCCTGCCCGATAAACGAGCGGAAATCCGCGATTCCTGTAAATCCGATTGTGACGCGGCTCCCTGAATTTTTGCGGTTTGCAAGAAATGCTCTTCTCTTAGATATTCCCGAATACATACAAAAATTATAGCACAAAATGATTATTTTTTAACAGCAATTGGAGAGATTTTATAGATTGGGGGAGGAGACTTTTGGAAAAAGACGTGCGGCTAGGAAATATTGTTTTCGTCGGAGAATGAAAGTAAAAAATCCCCCGCAGCTTCAGTTTGTGAAACTGCGGGGGGAAATTGTGGACCAAAAGATTTTTTACTTTTGATTATAAATTTTATTCAACAGACTTTACGTTTACGCTGTGAATATAACATTCACCTGTAAAAGTAAAATTCAAAGTTGTAGCAGTTCCTGTATA
>CAKUTI010000009.1 GCA_934691925.1 uncultured Treponema sp.
AGAGATTATCCGATAGAAAAGTTTACAGAATACCTGGAAACAGCAGAAAAGTTGTATGAGGAGAAGTTTGATTAAGCGTTAGGAATTGGAAGCCCGACCTGAGCGAAGTGCCTGCACGGAGCGAGGGAAACGCCCAAATATAAAATTGGAATTGAATTGCTTTCCCTTTCCTATTTTCAATTTTTGGTTTTCAAATTATCATCGTCATCTATGAAAAGTTACGAGATGGACTTGACGGCTGGTAATCTTGCGCCGAAGCTTTTGCGTTTTAGCATTCCGCTTGTTTTGACTAATATCATGCAGGTTTTGTTCAATATGACAGACCTTGCGGTTGTGGGGCGGTTTTCAGGGCCGGAGGCTTTGGGCGCGGTCGGCTCGGTTCCTAATTTTCTTTTCATTTTTACGGGGCTTGTAATCGGGCTTGGAAGCGGCGTGAACTCAATCTGCGCGTTTTTTGTGGGGGCGAAAAGCAAAAAGGACTTGTCGGAGACGATTCACACGGCTTTTGTAATCTGTTTTGTGTTCGGCGTGATTTTGATGGCGGCGGGAATCGTTCTTGCGCGGCCGGTTCTTGTCCTGATGAACACGAAGCCTGAGCTGATTGACGGCGCGGTTTTGTATTTTAAGATTTATATGATTGGAATTCCGTTCGAGGCGCTTTTCAATTACGGAAACGGAGTCTTGAGCGCGGTGGGCGACACTAAGCGTCCTCTTTATTTTTTGACGGCTTCTGGAGTTGCGAACGCGCTTTTGAATCTCGTGTTTATAATCGGGCTTGGAATGAGCGTTGACGGCGTTGCCTGGGGGTCTGTGATTGCGAATTTTCTTTCGGCGTTTCTTGTTCTGCTTGCGCTTGCGAAAGGAACTGGAGACGCGCGCCTTGAAATCAGAAAAATCCGTGTGAGCTGGCAGAAGGCTTTGCGCGTCGTAAAGCTTGGAATTCCTGCTGGATTGCAGAATATGATTTTCGGGTTTGCGAATATGTTCATGCAGATGGGCTTGAATTCTTTTGACGCTGTTATGGTCTCTGGAAATGCGGCTGCTGCCAATGCGGATACTTTGATTTACAACATTATGGCGGCTTTTTATGTGGGATGTGCGACTTTTATCGGGCAGAACTACGGAGCTGGAAAGAAAAGCCGTGTTGTGAAAAGCTATGTCTGGGGAACTGTTTTCTCGTTTGCTGTGGGGCTTGCGCTTGGAATTCTTCTTCTGGTTTTCGCGCGCGAATTTTTGTCGCTTTTTACAGACAGCGAGGAAGTCATTTTGTGTGGCCTTGAGCGCGTGAGGATTATGGCGTTTGCTTATTGCGTTTCGGCCTTTATGGACAACTCGATTGCGGCTTGCCGCGGTCTTGGGAAAACTCTTGTTCCGTCTGTTATGGTCTCGCTCGGCTCGTGCGTCTTTAGAATTGTCTGGATTTTCACGGTTTTTGCGCATTTTAAGACTTTGCCGAGCTTGTTTTTGCTTTTTCCGTGCAGCTGGATTCTTACCGCGGTTTTCGTGTTCTCGTATTTTCTCGTGATTCTGAAAAAAGCGTTCCCGAAGTCTGTTCGGAATCTGTAAAAGTTGTGTCATTCCGGGCTTGTGAAAAATGTGTCATTCTGAACTCGGGCAAAAAATTGTTCGCTTTGATTCTGAATCTTTGAATTAAAAAATTTTGCATTGTGAATTATGAGATGCTGAACTCGACCTCGTGGACGAGTTCAGCATGACGAGATTTTGATTCTTGAAATTGTTAATTATTAATTATGAATCGTGCATTGTGAATTATCGTTCAAAATCACTATAATCTTCTATTATGATTAAACTTGTTGCTTTTCTTGGAAATTACGGGGCTGAGTACGCTGGAACGCGGCACAATGTTGCATGGACTTTTGCGGAGCAGCTTCCTTTTTACGATAGGCTTTCTTTTCAGAACAAATTCAAGGGCGACTACGCTGCGGTTGAGACAAAAACTTTGGCAGAGTGGTTCGCCGACACAAAAATGTACGCGAAAAAGGACGGAAGCGCGCCGGTTGTTCCTGAAGACGCTCCAGACAAAATTTATTTCTTGAAGCCTTTAACCTATATGAATCTCAGCGGAGAATCGGTGGGAGAGCTTGCTCGTTTTTACAAGATAAATCCGTCTGAAATTCTCGTTGTTCACGATGAGCTGGAGCTCCCGATTGGAACTGTGAGCCTGAAATGGAGCGGCGGACTCGGCGGACATAACGGCTTGCGCTCGATGAAGGCGACTTTCGGAACTGCGGATTTCTGGCGGCTTCGATTCGGGCTTACAAAGCCGGTTGACCGCGATATTGCCGGCTATGTTCTTTCAAAATTCACGGCGGACGAGAACATAATTCTTGCGCAGGAATTTGCTCAGACAAACGAGATGTTTGCGAAATTTCTTCTTTCAAGCGATGAAAATCAGAAAAGAATTTTGCAGTCATGGACAAAGAAAAAAATCGTAGAGACAAAAAAATGAGATTAAAAGCGACAAATCCTCAAAATCAGAATAAAGATTTTAGTCAGAACGAAAATTTTTCCTCAAATTCGGAAGAAAATCTGAATTCAAAATCGGCTGAAAGTCAGATTGAAAATCTGAATCAAAATTCTGCTGAATCCGGATTAAAATCCGAATCGAAGTCAGAAATTGAAACGAAGAGCGAATTAAATTCAAAAAGCGCGTTTGAAAAATTTTTCGAGACTGTAAAAGCTGTGCGAAAGGGCTGCCCGTGGGACAAAGACCAGACCGCGCTTTCGCTCCGCTCCACTTTTTTTGAGGAAACTTGCGAGGCCTTGGACGCAATCACCGCGCAGGATTCTGAGCACGTAAAGGAAGAGCTTGGCGATGTGCTTTTGAATGTTGTCTTGATTGCTTATCTTTTTGAGGAAAAAAATCTTTTCACGGTTGAGGACTCAATCAACGCAATTACTGAAAAGCTGATTCGCCGCCATCCGCACGTTTTCAAGGAAAGCGAAGGCAAAAGCGAGATAAGAGACGAGGCGAAAACTTCCGATCAGGCTTTGAGCCAGTGGGACAGAATCAAGGCAAATGTTGAGGGAAGAAAATCTGATTCAGTTCTGGACGAAGTTCCTGAGAATTTTCCTCCGGTTTTAAAATCCTATAAAATGCTCAAAAAAGCCGCGAAGCTGAATTTTGAGTGGCGAAGCATAAGCGAGTGCGCGGAAAAATTTTTTGAGGAGCTTTCTGAGATGAAATCCGCGCGCGAGGAAGTTCAAAGCGCGAAAAAATATCCCGACGAAAAGCCGTTTTCTGTAAGCTCGGACTCAAAAGAGCTGGACGAGGCACAGCTTCATCTTGAGGAAGAATTCGGCGACGCGCTTCTTTCGTTCATAAATTACGGCCGCTGGCTTGGAATCGACGCTAATGTTGCGCTTCAAAGAGCAAACAAAAAGTTTTACAGGCGTTTTACTTTCGTTGAGAAAAAAATGAAGGAAAACAATATTCCTTTTGACGAAAGCCAGAAAAAGCAGATGATGGAATTTTGGGAGCAGGCGAAAAACTCAGGAATTTGAGCGTGGAACGCGGCGGATTGCTTTGCGCAGACTTTTGCCGTGTTCGCGCTTATGCTGGCGAAATCCGTCCTCAGTTGTTTTTTAGCCTTTTTTTTATTATATTTCTAATATGAAAATTTTTAACGAAAACGAAGAAGAGAAAAAAGATTCAGAGAAGGAAAGTCCTCTCGCTGAAAAATTTTTGAAAACACGCCAGATTATTTTGAGCGGCGAAATAAATGAGGAAAACACTGCGAAAGTGATTCAGCAGCTTCTTTTGCTTGAGGCTGACAGCGACAAGCCGATTTATATTTACATTGACTCTCCTGGTGGCTCGATCGATTCAGGATTTGGAATTTACGATATTATCCGCTTTATAAACGCGCCTGTTTACACAATCGGAACAGGATTGATTGCGAGCATGGGCTCGATAATCTTGCTTTCAGTGCCGAAAGAACGACGCCTTGCGCTTCCGAACAGCCATTATCTTATCCATCAGCCACTGATTGGCGGAGTTGCACGCGGAGTTGCGACAGACTTGGAGATTCAGGCTGAGGAAATTGCAAAGTCAAAGGAAAAGCTTATAAAGCTGATTGCGGCTGAAACTGGAAAGCCTGCTGAGCAGGTTGCGTCTGACTGCGACCGCGACCATTGGCTTACTGCGGATGAGGCTCTTGAATACGGACTTGTGGGCAAGGTGATTTCTTCAAGAAAAGAACTTCAGGAAATTGCAAAATAACGGCTGACTGCGCGGCTTTCTTGCGTTAGGGATTTGAAAAGCCCGGCGGCGGAGCCGCAACGCCCGAATTTGTTTTTATGACTTTTGGAATTACGGACAAGATTGTTGACGATATTATTTTCGCGATGGAAAATCAGAACAGCTTGTTCGTTTTTGATGCGGAAAAAAATCAGGTTGCCGCGATTGACTCGGAAATTGTCGCCGACGACTTGGTTGAGCAGGAAAAAGGCTATGTTCTTCCGGTCTGGGAGCCGGAGGATGGTTTTAAACTTTTGGAAGATTTTACCGGGACGCTTCAAAACGCGAAAATCCGCGCGGAGCTTAGGCAGATTCTTTCAAACGGCAGGGGGGTGTTCAAGAATTTTAAAAACGCTTTAAAACGGTATCCGTCGCTCGAAAGATGCTTTCACACGTTCAAGACAAAGAAAATGCGTTCTGTCGTTTACGACTGGTACAATTCACTTCGCGAAAACTGGGGGCTTGAGTCGTTTAGTTTCAGTCAAAATCAGGAAGATTCGAACGATTTGCTAAGGCAGGATTTTCAGTTCAGCGAGTACAATCCAAAAGAGGATGCGGGTTGCATTGCCAAAGCGGCAGGTGAAATTGCGGAGGAGATTAAGGATTTTTACCCGGAAAAAGTCGGTTTGGCGATTGGCCAGCATTGGCTTCGCAAGTTTAATGATTTGATTCCTGACAGTTGCGGTTTTGTTTGCCGCACAACTTCGGATGACTTTGCCGGATGCCTTTTGTTTTCTCTTCCAGAATCGAAAGATTCAAAATCGGTAGATTTGAAATCTTGTGATTCAAAATCTTCAGATTTGAAATCGAAATATTCGGACTCTAAATCGAAAGATTCAGAGCCTTCTGATTTGAAAATTTCGGATTCTAAATTTTGTGATTTGAAATCTTTAGATTTGAAATCCTCAGAAAATCAGAACGAAGCGGCTTTTTTTACTGCTTGTTTTGTCAATCAGAATTACCGCTGCATGGGAATTGCCGCAGAGCTTTTTTTTAGCTGCGTTTCCCTTTTGAAAGAGCGCGGAATTCACTGGTTTATTATTGCCGAAACATCTGTCCCGGAATTCTTAGAACCTTTGTTAAATCGTTGCGGTTTTGAAAAATCAGGTTCAGTTTATCTGGCTCATCTGGCAGACAATTAGATTTTTTTATTTTTAGGAGCTTATTTATGGCATTCAGACGTGGTTTTAGACGCAGCAATTTTAGACAGAACAGAGAAATCAATCTCGATCAGGCTGCAGCTTATCTTCAGGAAGTTGTTTCAAGGGTAAAGGCAAATCCTGATGAATTTGAAGCGCTCAGAAAAGTATTCAAGAAAAACGTTCCGCTCACAATGAGAAGCTGGGTTGCGGCTTATCTTTTGAGAAATTCAAGCGGCTCAATCGCTCATTTTGGATTCCGCAAGGAAAGAGACGAGAACAGAACTGAAAGAGATTTTTCTCACAGAAATTCACAGCGCGAGGAATCGCCAGTTTCAGCGGAAAATGTTTCAGAGAACGCTTCTGCAGCTCCAGTTTCAGCAGAGCAGCCAAGAGAACGCTTCACACGCGTTGAGATTGCTCCTGAGCAGGCTGCTTCAATTTTTGTTGGAGTCGGAAGAAACCGCCGTGTTTATCCGCGCGACTTGGTTGGACTTTTTATCAGCGTTGCAGGAATCGAAAAAGACAGAATCGGAAATATCAGCGTGCTTGCAAATTATTCTTTTGTCCAGCTTTACAAGGAAGACGCGGACAAGGCTATCAGCGCGCTTAACGGATACAATTTCCGCGGTCGCCCGCTTAGCGTAAGCTATTCACGCCAGCGCGACGACGAGAACGCAAACGAGGCTGAAAAAGCTGAGACTGCGCCAGTTGCGGAAAAAACTCAGACAATCGAGAATTATGAGAACAACGAGCCAGTTCCGAATGTTTCAAACGCGTCTGCTCCAATCGCTGACGCTTTCACAAGACCGAACAGCGACACAGTTGCGGAGCAGGCTGCATTTGCGAAAGCTCAGGCTGAAATGACAGACGAGGAAATCTTGGCTGCGCGCCGCCCTCGCTCAAGCTCTTCTGCGGACGTTCAGAACTGAAGTTCAGTAATTGATTTGAACAGATTCCGAAACAAGTTTAGAATGACAGTTTCTGAAAATATTTCGGACAGATTCTGAAACTCAGTTCAGAATGACGCTTTGAAATTGATTTTTGCCCGATTTTTATCGATTTTCGTAAAATTGAAAATAAAAAATCGGGCAATTTTTTTGTTTTTGCCGCGTTCGCTTTTCTTTGTTTGTTTTTCGTTTTTGAAAACGCAATGAAGTTCAGCGGAACGCGACTGTTTTTTGCTTTTTTTTCTATATGATAAAAGTTCTTCACACCGGACCTTTAAAAGTAAACACGCTTGTTGTGCCGCTTGCGGAAAATTTTGTTTTCGTTGTTGATTCTGCTTGCTGCCATTTTTCGCGCGATTCCAATTTTTTGACCGACTATCTAAATCAGAATAATCTCGTTCCTGTCGCGGCGGTTTTGACCCACGGCCATTTTGACCATGTTTCCGGGCTGAAATCTTTAAGAGAATCTTTTTCAAATATTCCGGTTGCGATTCATAAGGAAGACGCGAATTTAATCGGGAAAAATTCAGAAATTGAGCAGGAAAAAGGGCTTTATCAGATGGGCTTCGATGTTTTTCTTCCGTTTGTTTCCGATTTGCCGGACGCGGACTGCTTTCTTGAAGAGGGAAAATCGCTTTTTGATTCTCTTGGAGACAAAATCTCCGAAAATTTTTCTGATGAAAAAAATAAAATCAGCAAGGATTCTTTGAAGAAAATTCTTGAAAAACTTTCTGAATGGAAAATTTTCCACACTCCGGGACACACAAAAGGTAGCTGCTGTTTTTACAATTCTGAGGAGAAAATTCTGATTTCAGGCGACACGATGTTTTTTCAAAGCTGGGGAAGAACTGATTTGCCGGGCGGAGACGAGAGAGAAATCCACAGAAGCCTTGAAAAAATTCGCAAGAATGTTGCAGGCGACACGCTTGTTTTCTCAGGGCATGACAAGCGCGAATTTTTGCTTTCTGAAAACTTTTAGAAAAATTTCATTTCGCCTTCGCTTTTTGCAGGCGCGCTGAACGGCTGGAAAAAAATGTTTCCGTCGTCATCATTTAAAATTGCGATGTGGCTTGCTTTTACGCCGTCTTTTCCGATTGAGACTAATGCGAACGAATTTGGCATTCCGCCTCGCGGAAGAGAGCAGCTTCCAGGATTCAAAATAATCAGTTCCTTTTCTTGAATCTTCTTTTTCTGGGCTGCTGGCAAATGCGTGTGTCCGTAAAAAATAATGTCCGCGCCTTTTTTCGCTCCAGCCAGAGCCAAATCTTTTGTGCCGAAATAAACATTGTAGCTGTGGCCGTGCGTCATAAAAATTTTTTTGCCTGAAACTATGGCTTTCGCTTCAACTGGAACTTGAATCAGCTTTCGCTCGTCTGTCAGAAGCGGAATCGTCGAATTGTCGCCGTTTCCATGAACAAAAAAAATTACTCCGGGAATAAAATCCATCAGTTCTGAGTCAAGATGCGCTTCCTCAAGAATCGAAGTCAAGTCCGGCATTCCGTCTCCGCAAAAAAACAATGCGTCGCAGTCTTTTCCAAAATTATAGAGAATATTTTTTAGAATCCACGGCTTTCCATGCGAGTCTGAGACAACGAGAATTTTTGAATTCTGACTTTCCGCAAGTTTTTTGATTGAATCCTCATCTCCAATGGCAAAATTTGCCTGCTGAACTAGCTTAACCATAAATTATTCGAAGATAAAATGATTTATCGACTGCAAGCCGGTTTCGCCGTCGATGTAATGCGTGATTGTTCTTTTTCCGCCAAAAAGCCCCGAGACAAACGCCGAAAGATTTTTGTATTCTCTTGGATTTTCTGGACGCATTTCAGCCATCGCCAAAATTGCCGAGTCCAAAAGTCCGCACAAGTCAAAATCTGGAATAAATTCCGCTGCCTCAGTTTCCGCCGTGAGATTGTCAGCCTTGTGCGCGTAGTCAAGAACAAAATCAGCAGTCGCCTCCGAGCCGAGAACGTCATCCTGCGAGAAAAAACTGAAAACAGGGTAAGTAAGCTCTTTTTCGTCAGAATTGTCCTGAAGTTTTGAAAGCGCGATGTACATTCCGTCAGGCGCGCCGAGAATCAAAATTCCCGCTGGATTTTTGTCTTCAAGAAGATTTACGAGCGAGCTTACGCGCGCTTTTCCCGCAGCCATAAAATCGTTCGGATAGACGAAAATCGAGACAAGTCCCGGATTCTCCTCAGTTTCAATTCCGAAAGTCTCCGTCATATGCCGCGTGATTTTTTCTATAGAATTTTCATCGTTGTAGCCGTAACCAAGAATCAGAATTATATTTTTCCCATTTAGATACGCTTTTGCTTGCGCGTCGAGCTTTTTTAGTTTTGAAGGCTCTTTGTTCTGCGCCTGAATCGAGCTGGCGGTCTCCTCAACTGCGAGACGGCCTTTTTTGCAGCCCGAGAAAAAAACAGGCAGAAATGCCGAAAGCGAAGCCGAAAAAGCCAATGCGATTTTTGCTGGTTTAGAAATTTTCATAATGCGAACATTATAATGCGGCAGAAAATTTTTTGAAATAACATTTTTTTAATGGAGAACGCGGTCAGAATAACAAGTTTTTTTTGAGAAGTCTTATTCTAACCGATAATATTTTTGATATGAAAAAGATTTTAATTTCTGTTGCTGCATTTTCTGTTTCGGTCGCAGTTTTTGCGCAGTCTGGACTTGAAAATTCGGTGAAAAATAATTCTCTTGCCGGAAAATCCGAAAATTCAATTTCGGAGATTTCAAAAACGGGGAACAAAAACGATTTTGAGAATAAAAATATCCCGAAAGAATATCGTCTTTCTGTTGATGACGCGGTGAACCTTGCAAAGGAAAACAACGTTTCGATTCAGCGGTCGCAGATTACTTTGGATGCGGCTTTGCGGAGCAAAAATCATTCGTGGAACAGCGTCAGCCCGAGTTTGTCGCTTGGAGCTTCAAGCTCTGTTCCTTTGGATTCTCTTACCGGTGGCGACCAGAAATCTGACTACGCGGCGAGCTTCGGAATTAGCGCTACGGCTTCATTTTCGCTTTCCGCAAATCTTTACACGCAGATTCAGTCGGCAAAGCTCGCTTACGAGCAGCAGAAAATCACTTTTGATGACGCAGTTCGAGAGATTGAGCTTAGCGTGCGGCAAAGCTATTACGGCCTGATTTATGAAAACGAGAACATAAAGCTTCAGGAGGAAAACCTGAAAATCGCAAAAACTCAGTATGAAAACAATCTTCAAAAATACAATGCTGGAAGATTGAGCGAAGTTGACGCTTTGAGCGCGGAAGTGAACTACAAATCGAAAATTCCGACTGTGGAGAACGCAAGAATCACCTATCAGAATGATATGGACTCGTTCAAGCAGGTTTTGGGGCTTATGATTGGCGACAAAGTGGAGCTTTCTGGCTCTCTTTCGGATTGTCTTTATCTTGATGATATAAAAGTTGAGCAGAAAGATGTGAAATCTTCGAAAATTTCATTGCTGGAGTCAAAAATCGAGTCGGCGAAGAATTCCGTTCTTGACAAAAGGTTCAGTGCGTTTGCTCCGAGCTTGAGCGCGTCTTTTTCATGGCGCGATGCGAGCTGGTACGCGGGCTACGACGGAACGGCTCCTGACGCTTCAAAATCCGCGAGCCTTTCTTTGAGCGCGTCGATTCCGCTTGACGGCGTTCTTCCGTGGTCGTCAAAAAATGATGCGGTTGACAGCGCGAAAGACACTTTGAAGGATTACGAGCTTCAGCTTGACGATGCCTTTAAGGACATCAAGCGGACAGTTGATGCGAGTCTGCGTTCGATAAAGCAAAGCCAGGAGGCGATAAAATACAGGCAGGCGAACGTTGCGCTTGCGCAGAAAACCTACGATATGACAAGCGAGGCTTACAGCCGGGGAACAAAAGACTTGCTCACGCTTCAAAACGCGAACAACACGCTTTTGGACGCGCAGGTTTCTTTGAACAGCGAAATTTTAACTCTCACGAGAGCGATTTTAAATCTTGAAAACACAATTGGTGCGGAATTTGGGAGCTTGACAAAATGAAAATCAGAAAATCATTTATTGTTGCCGGAATTGCGGTTTTGGCGGTTGTTTTGACGGCGGTTTATGCGAACACGATTGGAAAATCTTCTGGCGGCGTAGGCGGTCCTAGAGGAAAAGGCGGACGCGGCGGAAACGGAGCTGTTGTCTCCGTAAAGACGATGACGGCGGAAATCAAGACTCTGCACGGATACGTGAACACGAACGGCGAGGTTGAAAGCCAGAATTCTGTCTCGGTCTTTCCTGATATGGGCGGAAAAGTGATGTCTACATCGGTAATGCTCGGCTCAAGCGTAAAGAAAAACGAGATAATCGCCTACGTTGATCCGAGCGAGCCTGGAACTTCCTACAGATATTCTCCAGTCTACGCTCCGATTTCAGGAAGCATAATCTCAACTCCGCTGAAAAACGGAACAAAAGTCACAACAAGCACCGCGATTGCGATAATCGGAGACATAAACAATCTTCAGGTTACAGCGAATGTGCCTGAGCGTTACGTTGCGGTTCTGAAAAAAGGCCTGAAAGCGGAAATTTCCGTTGAGGCTTATCCAAACGTGATTTTTTCTGCGGCTGTAAGCCGTGTTTCGCCTGTCGTTGACGCTTCAACGAGGACAAAGGAAGTGATTTTGACTTTTGACACGCACGACGAGAGAATCAACGCTGGAATGTTCGCGAAAGTCAAACTCTACACAGAGGATTATGCGGGCGAGGTTGTAATGCCAAGCGACGCGCTTGTTCAAAACGGAGACGAATTTTTTGCTTATATTGTGAATTCTTCTGGCGACAGCGAGACAGTTTCCAAAGTCAAAGTTGAAAAAGGAAAATCAGTTGACGGCTATGTTCAAATTTTAAGCGGCGTGAAGGCTGGCGACAGAGTTGTTGTTCAGGGAATGACAAGCTTAGGCGACGGCTCGAAAATCCTTGACATTGAAAAGCAAAGCAAAAAGAACTGATGAATTGCTTCGCCCGGACTTTGTCCGATGCTCGTAATGACGCATATTTGCGAAAACTGAAAAAGCCCGTCATTGCGAGGAGCGGAGCGACGAAGCAATCCATGTTTTAATCCTGATTGCAATCCAAAAAAACAGGAGACGTTTATGACGGACAAAAAATCATACGTTTATATTTTGTTCAGCAAGCCGAACGGAACGCTTTATACGGGCGTAACTTCAAATTTGCAAAAGCGCGTCTGGGAACATAAAAACAAAGTTTATCAAAGTTTTACGAGCAAATATGGCATGGATAAACTTGGATATTATGAAGTTTATTCCGACGTAAAAGATGCAATTGCACGTGAAAAACAGCTGAAAGGCGGTTCCCGGAAAAAGAAGCTTGAACTGATAACAAAAATGAATCCTGCGTGGAATGATTTGTATGAAGCAATTGCTGAATGAATGGATTGCTTCGCTATCGCTCGCAATGACGTGAATATTGCGATGTGAATAACGTGAGGAGTCGTTGTCCAATGACGTGAGGCTGGCTTCAATTTGCGAGGGCGCACGCTTGAGAAAGCAAAAAAAGCCCGTCATTGCGAGGAGCGGAGCGACGAAGCAATCCAGATTTAATCCTGTTTACAATTTGATTCCATGCTTCAACGTGCTTCACCAATAGAATTATAATTTTTGAACTGAGGAAACTATGTCGATTTCAAAGAAAACTCTTGACCATCCGGTTTTGACATTGATTGTCTTTGTCTTGCTTGGAATTATCGGTCTTTTTACATTGAAAAACGTTGCTGTCAGCTTGATGCCGGACGTTGACTCCCCTTACATAAACGTTCGCACAACTTACACAAACGCCGGCCCTGAATCTGTTGAGAAAAGCGTCACGAAAGTTCTCGAGGGGCAGCTTGTCTCTTTGAGCGGCTTAAAATCGCTGAGCTCAACATCTTCGGAAGGCTCTTCTTCAATCAGCCTTGAATTCAACTACGGAACTGACTTGGAAAGCGCGACAAACGACATCCGCGACAAAATCAGCCGTGTTACAAGAAATCTTCCTGACGACGCAGGCTCTCCTACAATCTTCAAGATGAGCGCGGACGCAATGCCGATTATGAGAATCGCGGTCCGCGGAAACCGTTCAAACGACGACTTGAAGATAATCGCTGAAGACCAGATTGTAGATTTGCTCGAGCAGGTTGACGGAGTTGCAGAGGCGAGCGTTTCTGGCGGAAGAGAAAAAATCCTTCGCGTTGATGTCTCTCAGAACAGGCTTCAGGCTTACGGCCTTACAATGGCGAGCATCTCGTCGGCTTTGTCAAAGCAGAATCTGGAGCTTGGCGGCGGAAAAATCAACGAGGGCGACACAGACTATACAATCCGAACGACAGGCGAATTTTCGAGCGTTGAGGAAGTCGCCGACACGATAATCACGACAATCGACAATTACGTTGTGCGTTTGAGCGACTTGGCGAATGTTTACATGGGCTTTAAGGACAAGACAAGCGAAGTTTACATCAACGGGCTTCCAGGCGTTTACGTTTCAATTACGAAGCAGTCTGGAAAAAACACAGTTTCTGTCGCAAAATTGGCGCGCGAGAAAGTCGCTGAAATCCAGAATCTGATGCCGAGCGATGTTGTCCTTGAAATTATTTCCGACGATTCAGAATCAATCAACGACACAATCTCTACGCTTTTGGATTCTGCCTATTCCGGCCTGATTCTTGCGGTCTTGATTTTGTTCCTCTTCTTGAAATCCGGAAAATCGACCCTGATAATCGCAATTTCAATTCCTCTTTCAATCATAATCACTCTTCTTGCGATGAATTTCGCTGGAATCACGCTTAATATGATGACTTTGACCGGCCTTATTCTCGGCGTGGGAATGATTGTGGACGCGTCAATCGTAATGATTGAGAACATCTACGTTTACAGGACGCGCGGCGCAAAGCCTAAAATCGCGGCTGTCTTAGGCTCTCAGGAAATGCTGATGAGCGTAATCTCGGGCAACTTGACTACAATCTGCGTATTCTTGCCGTTTATCTTCTTCATAAAAGACTTGGGAATGACAGGGCAGATGTTCAAGGGAATCATCTTCACGGTTGTAATCGCGCTGATTTCTTCTCTTTTTGTCGCGATTTTCCTTGTTCCTGTTCTGGCTGGCGTTTTCTTGCCGCTCACAAACCGCGTTGAAAAGCCAATCCGCTTCAAGCCGCTCGCGAAGTTCTACGAGATTTTGGAGATGCCGATGACTTGGCTCACAAAAGTGTACAGAAAAGGCCTTAAATCCGCTTTGAATCATCGCGCGGTAACGGTGATTGTGTGCGTGTGCGTTCTTTTGATGTCGTTCATTTTGATTCCGACTTTGAAAGTGAATATGATGAACAACGGAACTGACTCCAGCGTGACTATGAATCTGACTTTGCCGAACGGAACGCCTCTTTCCGAGACAACCGCAATCCTCAAGGATTTCGAGAGAATCGTAAGCGAGGAGATTCAAGGCTACACAACCGTAATCACTTCGATTGGAACAGGGCGAACTTCAAGCACGAACAAAGGCTCAATTCAGATAAATCTTCCGGACGATACAAGCAAGCAGATTGACACTTCGGACACCGTGCAGAACAAGCTCCGAAAGTATTTCAATTCATATCCGGGGGCGAAATTCTCATTCAGCCAGGGATTCGCGCGGCAGATGACAGGCTCGGAATTCAAAATCCGTGTAAGCTCTGACGATTTGGACACAGCGATGGACATCGCCTCAAATCTCCGCGACGTTATGGAAAGCATTTCGGACATCGGCGAGGTTTCAATCGACACTGACCGCGGTCTTCCTGAAATTCAGGTTGTGATTGACCGCCAGCGCGCTTATTCGTTCGGCGTGGATGTGACAACGGTCGCAAAGGAAATAAACTACGCGATAAACGGCGTCACGGCGACAACTTACCGCGAGAACGGCAAGGAATACGACATGATTTTGCTTTACGACACAGGCGACAGAAAATCGGCTTCAAATCTCGAGCAGATTTACGTTAAAGGCACAAACGGAATGGTGAGCGTGGCGAACTTTGCGGAAGTAAAAAAAGGACTCGGCCCGGTTTCAATCAGACGCGAGAACCAGACAAGGCGGGTTACAGTTTCCGCAGACAAAAAGACTGACCGCAACTCAACTGAAATCATTCAGGACATAAAAGACGGAGTCGCTTCGAGCTTTATCGTTCCGGAAGGCGTTTCAATCGTGTACGAAGGCGCGTGGAAAGACACTCAGGATCAGGGAAAAACTTATCTGATGATTGGAATAATGGCGATTCTTCTTGTTTTCGGCGTAATGGCTGGAACTTACGAGAGCTTCAAGGCCCCGATTATCAACCTTACGACAATTCCGTTTTTGATTATCGGAGTTGTGTTCATCTTCAAGTTTACGGGGCAGGCTTTCAGCATGACAAGCGCGGTTGGAGTCATCATGCTTGTCGGAATCGTTGTGAACAACGGAATTATTCTTGTTGACTACACTAATCTTCTGCTTGACCGCGGCTATAAAATGAAAGAGGCGTGCCTTGAAGCCGGAGCAAGCCGGTTGCGCCCGGTATTGATGACAACGCTCACGACAATTCTCGGAATGATTCCGATGTGCTTTGCCACCGAGGGAAGCGCGGCGATGGTTCAGCCGATTGCGGTCGCGGTTACAGGCGGCTTGACTTCATCGACTTTCGTGACGCTGTTCTTTATCCCGGTTCTTTTCTCCCTCGTGATGAAAGAGAAAAAGCGCGAGAAAAGCAGAATCGAGATTCTTTTGACAGACGAAAGCAAGTAAGTTGATTGCGCCGTCCGCGTCATTCTAATGACGCAATGCACGCTAGCGTAATGACGCGGTTTTCGTCAGCATAATAGCGTGCCTTACGTCAGCGTAATGGCGCAAACTTATAAAACGGAGACAAATATGGTTCGTTGTGAAATACAAAAACAAAATCGCCTCCTTGCAATTTTGTTTTAACGAGAAAATTCTTTTCATAAAAAAAGCAGAATTTGTGTCGCAAAGCAGACAGAATTTTCTCTTTTGCTTTGCTGCGCCATCCGTGGCGCAAACTTATAAAACGGAGATGAATATGGTTCGTTGTGAAATAATTGCAAATCAGTCGGTTCAGGAAGAAATCGTGGTTCTTTTGGAAGAATACATTCCCGACTGCCTCTACACGATAATCCCGACCGTTACAGGCCGCGGAAAAAACAGCTACAAGCTCGGAAACTCGACTTGGCCCGAGACAAATTTCATTCTCGTTTCCTACGTTGACGACAGCAAAGTGAGCATAGTCCGCGCGATAATAAAAGCCGTAAAAGAAAGATTCAAAGGCGAGGGAATCAAGCTCTTCTGCGTAAACGCGACAGAATAAAATCAAAAAACTAAAAATATGCGAAAAAAGCACATTCCTGTAAAAAAACTTTATTTTCTTATGAACAAGGCGGCGGGAACAGTCTGCTCAACTGTGAGCGATCGGCGGCGGACTGTCTACGAGGCGTTTCCAGAGGCGGTTTTGGCTGACGGGAACGGCGCAAGGCTTCATTCGGTCGGTCGGCTTGACGCTGACACCGAGGGGCTTCTTCTTTTTACGAACGACGGAAAGCTCAGCAATTTTTTGACCCGGCCGGAAAGCAAAATCGAGAAGACTTATCTCGCCTCTCTTGCGTCGCCGGTTTGCACTTCTGAGCAGAAAAATTATTCGGAAAAAGCGACTGCCGGGCTGGTTCTTCCGGCTGAAAAAAAGGCTGGCGAGCAGAAAAGCGGCGTGGCGAAAATCTTGTGGCGAAGCGAAACCGAATGTGAAATCTCTCTGTGCGAGGGAAAATTCCACGAGGTAAAGAGAATCTTCCGCGCGCTTGGAAACGAGGTCAAAAATCTCAAAAGAATAAAGTTTGCGGGGCTTGCGCTTCCGGCTGACTTGGGCGAAGGCGACTTTAGGGAATTGACGGCGGAAGAAACCGAATTCCTTGCAAATTTGCAGATGACGAATCAAGAAAAAGTGCTTGGACAGGAATCGTCATTTTGACGAATCAAGAAAAAGTGTTTGGACGAGAGTCGTCATCGTGACGAAGCGTGAAAAAGTGTTTTGACGAGAATCGTCATCATGACGAATGACGAAAAAGCGTTTTGACCGAAATCGTCACCGTGACGAATGGCGAAAAAGTTCTAAAACGGCAATCGTCACCGTGACGAAGCGTGAAAAAGTGCTGAAACAGCAATCGTCATTTTGACGAAGCGTGAAAAAGTTCTAAAACGGCAGTCGTCACCGTGACGAATTGCGTATTTTTCATTTTGAATTGAGCATTTAAACCAGAAACCATTCCATCGCGAAAACCACGGCGCAGCAGACGCAGGCGACTGGAAAAAGTCCGGCTCCAAGCCAGCTCAGGATAATTCCGAGAACAAGCGCGGCGGCTCCGGCAAGCGGTGTCTGCGTTGCATCCACAATCGCAGGAAAAGTCATCACTGAAAGAGTGACGTAAGGCACGTAATACAAAAACGAGCGCACAAACTGGTTTTTTATCGGCTTTCGGATTAGGGTGAGCGGCAGAACGCGAATCAGATACGACACGAACCACGCCGTGAAGATGTATATATATGGATTTCTCATAAAATTTTCCTTTTATTAAGATTTGAAAAAGTTTCGGCGATTCTCAGGCGCGGTTATTTTTCTTCCTCTTTGACCGGCTTTAGAAGTGCGGCGGCGGCTGAAATCAGCAGCGTGAGGATTATCGTCTTTGTGCCTGAGCTTAAGCGGCTCAAAAGCGGCGCGGCGGAGCAAATCCAGCTTAGCGCGAAGCTCAGCGGAACGATTATTCTGATTGCGAGATTCTTTTTTGCCGGCGGAATTATGATTGCGATGAACATTCCGTAAAGGGCTACAGAAAGCGCGCTTACCGCACGCTCCGGGAGCGAGTTTCCGGCGATGATTCCGAAGTAAGTTCCGAAAGACCAGAGCAGAACCGCGACCGTCATAACACCGTAGTTGTATGCCGGCTTGATTTTTCCCGGGCGCGCGATTGTGACTCCGAAAATTTCGTCTGTGATTCCGAATCCAATTAGAAGACGATGGATAAATGAAGTTTTCTCGCCGAATTTCTGGCTTAACGCGCAGCTCATCAGAAGATAGCGCGCGTTTACGGTCAAGGTTATCAGCGCGACTTCAAGATAGCTTGCGGCGTTCTGGATTGCTGTGAAAAGCGCGTACTCGCCCGCGCTTGCAAGGTTGAAAAAGCTCGCGATAAATCCCTGAATCGGGGTGAGGCTCGCGTGCTTTGCGATTATTCCAAGTGAAAATGAAACTGCGAAATATCCAAGTCCGATAGGAATTCCGGCTGTAAGCCCTTCAAGAAAAGTTCTCGCGGCAGAATCATGCTTAATCTCGATTTTTGACATAGCGCATACTCTATCACTTTTTGAATTTTAGTTGAATGGCAGGCGTTTTTGAGGAAGCGAAACAATTTTTTGACGGTGAAAAATGTTTCGCCTGAATCATTTTATTTTTGAGGTTCTGCGACTTTGATTTCATCGTCAAGCGCGAGAGACGCGAGCTTTGACGCGAAAACGCTGTCGCCAGTTCTTTGAGTCTCGTTCTGACCGAGCTGGCTCTGGAAGAAAAGCTGCTTCTGATTTTTTGTCTCGCTCCGCTTTTGGGAAGCCGCCTTTGCCGCAAGCAGAATTTCGCTTGCCTCGCCAGAGCGCACGTGCAGAGCCTGCGCGATTTCCGCTTCCTGCGCATTCGCAAGGTTTTCGAGCGTGGAAAAAGTCTTTATCAGGATTTTCTCGCGTTTTTCGCCGATGTGCGGCAGATTGATAAACGCTGAAACTGTGTTTTCTTTTGTTCTAAGATTCTGGTTTCGGCTTGTCGCAAAACGGTGGGTCTCGTCGCGCACTCTCTGCAAAAGACGGAGAGCGTCGCTTCTTCTCGGCAGGCAGATTGGCTTTGATGCGTGCGGCCGCCAGATTTCCTCATCGCGCTTTGCAAGTCCCGCAATCGGAATGTCAAGGTCGAGAGCTTTCAAGATTCCGTCAACCGCGTTCACCTGTCCGATTCCGCCGTCAATCAGAATCAGGTCTGGAAGCGGCTTTTTCTCGTTTGCAAGCCGCGAGTATCTTCGTGAGGCAGCCTCGCGCATTGACGCGAAGTCGTCGATTACGCCGTTCGTGGTTTTAAGCCTGAAATATCTGTAGTTCTTCTTGTCCGGGTTGCCGTCCCAGAACGAGATAAGAGAAGCGACCGGAAATTTTCCGCCGATATGCGCAATATCAAAGCCTTCGATTCTGTGAGGAATCCGCTCAAGGCCGAGAAGCGACTTTAGCTCGTTCAAGGCAGGCGTGTCTCCGCGCTCTCTCATTCTTCGGATAATGTCTTCCTTTGCGTTGTGCTTTGCCATTTCAAGAATCGCCGAGTCGCGCCGGTGCTGCGTGTCGCCAGAAGAGATTTTTATGATTTTCGTCGCGGCTTTTGCGTTAGCGCAATTTTCTTCATTCTGGACTGAAAACTGCTCGAGCCACTTTGCGAGAATTTCCGTTGCGTCGTCGTCGCTCACGTATATTTTTGATGGAAGCGAGTTGTCGTCGGAATAATATTTCGCTGCGAATTCCTCGAGAAGCTCGCCGTCATCAGCAAGGCTTTCAACCTGAAAATTGTCGCGCCCGGTGAGCTTTCCGCCGCGTATTTTCAAGACGGTAAAGCTTACAAGCTCTCCTTCCCTGTAGTGCGCGATGTAGTCCTTGTCCTCGCCCTCGAAATCCTCGACGATGTTTTGGTTCTGCATAATCGTGAGCGCGCGAAGTCCGTCTCTTAGTCTCGCGGCTTTTTCAAAGTTCAGTTTCGCCGCCGCGTCTTTCATTTCAGCCGTTATTTTCTGGACTGCCTCGTCGTCTTTTCCCTTAAGTAAGCCTTTGATTTCTTCGATAAATTCATTGTAGGACTGTTTATCGATTTTGCCGCAGCACGGAGCTTTGCATCTTCCGATGTGGTAATACATGCACGGAGTCTCGCGCTTTTTGAGTGTTCGGCAGTGCCTTACAGGATAAATCTTGTAGAGCGTGTCGATGAAAGTGTCGAGAGCCGTTGCGTCAGGATAAGGCCCGAAATATGTCGAGCCGTCGTGCCGGATAAGCCGTGTCTTGTAGAAGCGCGGAAATTCCTCGTTCGTGATTTTAAGCGAAGGATAGGATTTTCCGTCTTTGAGCTGGATATTGTATCGCGGCGAATATTTCTTGATTAAGTTGTTTTCAAGAAGAAACGCCTCGTACTCGTTGCTTGTCGTGATGTACTCGATTGACTTTGCGTTTGAGACGAGAAGCTGAGTCTTTATCTGCCGCTCGCCCGAAAAATACGAAGTCAGCCTGTTTTTAAGGTTCTTGGCTTTGCCTACATAAATGACGGTGCTTTCCGCGTTCCGCCACATATAAACGCCGCTTGAGGAGGGGGCTTTTAACGCAGTTTGGTGAAGAGTTTCATAATCTGGGTTATTAGTGTTGTTCATATGATTTTTTCAAAATTAAAAATATTTTCTAGAATTCCAAAAGATTTTTCGGAAAGTCTATCACAAAAAACGCTTGTAAAAAATCAGTTTATGCCGGTTCGGAAATCTTCTGCTTTTGCAGTTTTATTGGCTTTTGCCTTTGTTCCGCTTTTCGCGGCGCAGAAAACGCTTGTTCTTGGCGGCGAGAACGGCTGGAAAAATATCTCCGAAATGGACGGGCTTGCGATTGGAAAGGGGCAGTTCGGCTATGATGCGATTGTGCTTTCAACCGCCGCGCAAAACGCTGACGCAAGCACTGATATGCTCGTCTCTTTTGACAACGGAAATTTTTCCGACAAGGCTGGAAACTACAAAATCCTTGAAAACAGCCTTGTCTCAACCAGCGACTCTGTAAAAGGCGACGGCGCGGCTTTAAGCCGTGGCAACGGAAAAGGTCTGACCTTGCGCGGAAAAGACGGCTCTTTGTTCGGCTCGGAAGGAAATTCCGGCTCGTTTATGATTGAATTCTGGCTTTGCCCGGCAATCGCGGAGAACGGCGAGACGGTTTTTTCTTGGCGTTCGTCCCTTAACTACAACAATTATGCGGAATATCAGATGATTAGCGCGATTATGAACAAGAATCATCTCGTCTGGACTTTCAACAATCTCTTTTTCGGATTTAAAAATGAAAAAGTGATTCTTCAGGGAATTTCAAACGTCGTTCCGCAAAAATGGAGCCGCCATACAGTCTCGTTCGACGAGGAAAACGGAATTTTGGAATATCTCGTTGACGGCCGCACGGAAGATTTGGTTTACGTTACAAAAAACGGACACGAAAGCGGGGAAGTATGCAATCCTGTTCTTGGAAAAAAGGCTTCGCTTGAATTCTGTGGAGCTTACACTGGAAAAATCGACAACATCAGAATCAATCGATATTCTTACGGAAAAGAGCTTGCAGACGTTTTCACAACCGGGAATGAAAAATACAAGACTGACGGCGGAAAATTCGTAACAGAGCCGATTCTTGTCTCTCATTCTGCTGTGATGAAAAAAATCGACGCGCTTATGAGCGTTCCTTCTCAGACAGACGTGAAATTTTATGTGCGTTCAGGCGACAACTGCTTTTGCTGGACAGATTCTTATCCTGGATGGAAAGAGATTGTTCCGGGCGAGGATATTTCTGACGTTTCGGGGCTTTACTTTCAGGTTTCGGCGGAGCTTCTTCCAGACGGCGGAGCTGAAAAAACGCCTGCAATCACTGAGCTTGCAATAAAATACGACGAGCAGGACGAGCCTCTTCCGCCTTTCTCGGTTCTTGCGAACGCAGGAGATGGAAGCGTAACTTTAAGCTGGAGCTACTCGGTTGACGACAGCGCGGGCGGCTATCTCGTTTATTACGGAAACAGGCCGGGAGAATACTTAGGAAGAACCGCAGTTGAGGGCGCGTCTCCTGTAAAAGCCGGAAATCAGTCTTCAATTACTTTGAGTGGGCTTCAAAACGGAAAAATTTATTATTTTGCCGTTGCCGCATATTCTAAGATTGATGGTAGAATAATAGGAACACTTTCAAAGGAAGTTTACGCAAGACCTAGCTCAAGACTTGCAAAAAAATAGAAAACGAGGAGCAGACGATAAAATGGCAGACCAGAATCTTTTGTTGACGCGCGCAAAATCAGCAATGCTGGCTAGAGATTATCAGCTGGCGGCAAAATATTATAAAACTTTGATTTCCGAGAATCCTGACAATGTTGACTACAAAATCCAGCTTGGAAATCTTTACGTCAAGGCAGGCGATGATGACCAGGCTTTTGATGTTTTTAAAGTCATCTTAAAGTCGAATCCTGAAAATCTCACAGTTCTTATGGCTCTTGCAGGAATCAACCGGCGTAAAGAGCGTTTTGACGAGTCTGTCGCGGTTCTTGAGCAGGCTCTGCTTATCTCGAACAATTCTCCAGAGGATTTGGCGACAATCAACTACAATCTTGGATTCACTTACAGGCAGATGGGCAACAATGATGACGCGCTCCGATGCTTTGAGAATGTAATCGCTGAGAATCCTAAAGATGTTCTTTCCTACAATCACTTGGGCGCAATCCACGCGCTTCAAGGCGACCAGCAAAAAGCGATTGAGGCTTACCAGCGCGGTCTTCAGTTTGACCCGAACCATCCGATTCTTCATTTTAACATTGCGAGAAGCTACGCTGAAATCGGCAACACAAAAAAAGCTCTTTCGCATTACGAGTCGGCTCTCCGCACAAAACCGGGCTGGCTTGACGCAATCGAGGAATACGCGAATCTTCTTCTGAAAGACAACAAAGTAAAAGAGGCCGAGGACACCGTCCAGAAAGCTTTGAAGCTTAATCCTGACGATGTGAAAATGCACACTTCAATGGGAAATGTCTACAACCGCAAAAGCATTTTTGACAACGCGGAAATCGAGTTCAAGAAGGCTCTTGACGGCAACGACGAGTATAAGCCTGCGCTCACAGGACTTGCACATTCGCTTGAAAAGCAGGGAAAGCATGCCGAGGCCGCCGAGACAATCAAGAAAGTCTCGCGTCTTAATCCTGACGATGTTGCAATCATAAAGCAGTCGGCGCACGTTCTTCTTTCCGCGAATTTTCTTTCAGCCGCATACGAGAAAATCAGCCGTCTTTGGGAGATAAATCCGAACGACCCTCAGACAATCAGCCTGCTTGCCCAGTATTACATTGGAAAAGGCGATGAGGGCAAGGTTGAAAACTGCTTTGACAAAATCCAGCGTGTCGCGCCTGATTATAAAGATATTTACCGCGACTGGGGAACGAGATATATCCAGAAAGGCGACACGCAAAAGGCTGAGCAGTATCTGAAAACTGCAATCCAGCAGAATCCGAAAGACGCGGAGTCGATGATGTATCTCGGCGAGATCTACGAGTCAACAAAACGTCCGGAAGACGCTCTTTCAATGTACAAAAAAGCCAGCCATGCGGATATTTTCAACGAATTCTCAAAAAAGGAAGCCGAAAAACTCGAAGAAAACGGCGTAAATGCAATAAACGCGGGATTTGTCGCAGGCGAAAGCGTAATGAACACAAATCCTCGAAATCCTTTTGCGGATGAAAACAATCCGGCTTCGTCCATCGTGAAAAAAGCCGAAAATCCGAGCCTTGCTGACGACAACAAATTGCCAGACTTGCTCAACGACACTTCAAATCCGCTCAACGATGATTTTGCGCAGTTTGAAAACAAGACTGTCGGCGAAATTGAAATGGCGAGCGACAACGACTTGCTTGAAAAAAATCCTGACGGCAATCTTCTCGATGACAATTTTGACAAAGATTTTGGAAACGCTGATTCTGAATCTTCGGATTCTGAAAATTCAGAAAATTCCGGTTCTGAAAATGACAATCTTCTTGATGAAAATCCTGCTGCGGATGAAAAATCTGAAGAAAATAAAGACGGCAAAAATCAGAAAACTGTCGATGAGGATTTTGACTTTGAGCAGTTCGGAATGGAAAAGCTCAAAGATGAAAATTCCGAGGAAATTTCGGTCGCCTCGATTGACGATTTGATGCAGGAAGAGGAAGTTAGCAAGGGCGACAAGCCGGCCGACATTGAAGAGCTTGTTGACGACGGCGCGCCGCTTGACGAGGAAGACGAGCCTGAAATTGAATTTATTCCTGACGGCTCTGATTTTATGGAAAATGCCGATGAAAATTCGGAAGAGATTTCCAAGCCTGAAAATCGGGAACCACTGGACACTCGTGAAAAGCCGGCGAAAAATCTTCAAGAAGACGATTCTGATTCTCTGGCTGACGATGAGGACGAAGAAACTGACGCTCCTGAAATGCTCGACTATTCAAACTGGAAGCCTGATTCTGACGAGAACAGCGAAAAGTCTCCGGCGGAACTATCTGACGAAATCGACTCGCTAAAAGACCAGATAAAATCCGCTTCTGAAATGGCTGAAGCCGCGAAAGATTCTGCGGAAAAGCTTTTGTCAAGTTTTCAGGACGAAATCCCTTTTGAGGACAATTTGCCCGAGGAAGAGCTTGCTGACGATTTTTATGTAGAGCCTGAAAATTCTGAACAAGATGAGACAACTGAAGATTCTGAAGACGAGCCTGAAATTTTGGACGAGCTGGACGAAAATCTTGAAGAAAATTCAGATGAAGATGAAGAGAATAACGAAGAATTGTCTTCTGAATCTGACGTGAATCCTGATTTTCTTCCTGATGAAGATTCTGTTTCTGAAAAAGAGGAATTTGAAGCCGCTGAAAAGCCTGCCGACGAGCTTACGCAGGAAGAGCTGATGATGAAGCGCGCAATCGATATGCTTCCTGATATTGTCCGCGGGCTTGAAGACCGCGCAATGTTTTTCAGGTTCAAGAATTATCTTGAAATGTTCAAGTCGCTTCGGAAAATGCTTGAATATCTGCCTGACACAAAGCGTGAGGAATTTCTTTCAAGCGAGAACAGAATCCTTCTCGACTACATTATTTCAAAGCTTGCTGGCCGTCCGGGGCTTTACGCGACGGTTCAAGGCTTGTTCAACTCGGGAATAATCCACGAGAATCCTGCGCTGAAAGGCTCTGACAACAACGGCGTTGAGCTTACGAAAGAAGTTTTCGCAAATTTAAGGCGGCTTTCAGATTGTCTTGACGACGAGACGCTAAGAATCGCCTTGAATTCAAAAAGCGACGAGCTTCTTAGAAAACTTTAAAAAAAACGGCAGTCATCTTTATAATTCTGATGGCCGCCGTTTTTTTGTTCCCGCTTTTTATATTCTGAGGATTTTTGAATTCGTGATTACTTCGTTCCCTTTTTCTGTAATCAGAACGTCATTTTCAAGGCGCACTCCGCCAAGTTCCGGGTCGTAAAGTCCCGGCTCAAGAGTCACGATGTTTCCCGGCTTGAAAACTTTGTCCTCGCTTGCGCGCGCTGTAACAAACGGAGCCTCGTGAATTTCAAGCCCGATTCCGTGTCCGAGGGAGTGCGGCATTGCGCGCTTTCCCTTTGCAAAAACATCGTCTGCGGCTTTGCTTGCTTTTTTAAGCGACTCGCCCGGCTTGTAAAGCTTCAATGCTTCCGCTGCGGCTTTCTCAACGAGCGAGAGAAGCTCTTCCTGCTTCGGCGAGAGCGGACCTTTTGCTACTGTCAAAGTTGTGTCGCTTGTATATCCGTTGTAGACAACTCCAAAGTCAAGAATCGAAAGCCCCTGAGCCGGCCACGGCGCGTCTGTGTAGCCCGGAAAAGCGTGGATTGCGAAACTTCTTGAAGGGCCGGCAGCCAAAGTGTCGAATCCGGTGCGCTCGCAGCCGCATTTTCTAAGCTCGCTCTCGATTAAAAGAGCCACGTCCATCTCCTTGTGAAGCCAGTTTTCCCTGATTCCGCGCTCTATTTCCGATATTATGTGGTCTCCGACGCGGCAAGCCTCTTTTGTACATTCGATTTCGTAATCGTCTTTCTGTGAGCGAAGCTCGCAAACGTAGTCGTGCGTTGAATTCTCGCGGCAAAGAACGTCCCAGCCTTCAAGAGCGTCAACATATTTCAGGAAAAGCGGATAAGGCGTTTCCGGCGCAAGCTCAACCTTTAATCTTGTTGATTTTATCTTGAAAGATTTCAAGACTTCGCTTACCGCCTTTAAATTTCTCCGCTCAAACTTTGTATATGGGAGAATTTTCACATCGACTGCGCGTTTTTCCGCAAGATTTTCGTCCCAAGGAACGAGAACGCATTTTCCGTCCGATGTCGCAATAAAAATCGCGTCCGACGGATGTCCTGTAAAATATCTGACGGCGGGTGTTCGTCTTCCCTCTGTGTCCTCAAAAACTGCCGCTGTGATTCCGTTCTGAGCCATATACGAGAAAAGTTTTTCACGTCTGGCTGAAAAAATCGCCTTGATTTCATCTTTTGAATATTCTTTCATAAAAATCTCCTTTTGAATTTTGATTTTTCTATTTTCTTTTTAATTTTTTTGCTATCAATTTAACGATTTCGTCTTTTGTAATCAAAAGAAGCGCGATTCCTGCCGCTCCGTAGACAAGAGACGTGAGCAAAAGCGGCGCGCCGAATCCAATAAGTCTGCCGTGTCCTTCAAAAATCGGAACAAGCGCGTTTCGGACAAAATAAGCCGGAACTGCCGCAATCAGCGAGAGAACGACGAGCTTTAGCGCGTACAAAAACGTTTTTCCCGCGACAACTTTCACGTCGAGATTTTTGTTTTTTCTCATCAGGATAAAAAGAAGAACCGTGTTTGCAAAGCTTGCTATTGAAAGCGCGAGAGCAATTCCGCCGCCTCCAAACGGAGAGGCAAGAGCGAGAGCAAGCGCGATGTTCACTGCGAAGCCCGCGATTCCTGCGAATGTAGGAGATTTTGTGTCGCCCTGGGCGTAAAAAGCCGGTGAGATTATTCTGTTCACGGCGATAAAGAAAAGTCCTGTGATGTGCCACTTGAACGCCGAAAGCGTGAGCAGAACCGACTCGTCGCTGAATCTTTTTGACTTGTAGACAAGCGAGATTATCTCTTTTCCGCACACAAGCGACAAAAACGTGATTGGAATTGAAATCAGAGCCATTATTTTTGCCGAAGAGACAAGCATTTTGTTGAAATCTGCCCAGTTTTGATTTTTTGCAAGACCGCTCAAATCCGGCAGAATCACAGTTCCGATTGAAACCGCGAAAATTCCGAGAATCAGCTCCTGAAGCCTAAGCGAATATTGAAGAGACGACACGATTCCTTCGCCTGCGCGTCCTGCCAGTGCTGTCGAGACAACATCGTTAAGCTGATAAGCCGCCATTCCGATTACGGTCGGAACAATCAGCTTCATAACGCGGCTGGTTCCAGCATTTGAGAAAGCCTTTTTCAGCGAGACAAAATGGAAATTCCAGCCTGTTTTAAGCACGAAAGGCAGCTGGAACAAAGCCTGCACGCAGCCTCCTGAAATCACGCCGATTGACATTGCGCGCGCCGCCATCTGCGAGCGAGTTTCAGCGTCAGCGTCCGCGCCTGAAAATTTTATCAGAACCGGAGTGAGAATGTAGGTTGCCGCAATCACAACTGAATTGAAAAGAACCGGCGTGAATCCGCTAGGCGAGAAAATCTTTACGCCGTTCAGAACACCCTGAAAAAACGCCGCGATTGAAATCACAATCAGATAAGGAAACATTATCCGCGTCAAAAGCGATGTTTCTAGAATCAGAAAATTGTCGCTTCCTTTCAAAAAAATCTTTACGATTAGCGGCGTGAAAATCATTCCAAGAACGACCACGCAGGTTGTCAAAAATGTAATCAGCGTGATTGTCGCGCTCAAAAATTCTTTTGTCTTTTTTACAGATTCAGAATCTTTGTCTTCAAGATAGCCCTTGAAAGTCGGAATGAACGCGACCGAAATCGAATTCTCTGCGAAAAGACGGCGCAAAAGATTCGGAATCATAAACGCGATTCCGAACGCGTCCGCAAATTTTGACGTTCCAAGAAAAGCCGCCTTTGTCATTTCGCGCATAAGCCCTAAAATCCGCGAGCAAAGCGTGAAAAACGAGAGCGAAAGCCCAGCCGACAAAAGCGATTTTGATTTTTTATTTTGATTTTCGTTTTTTTCTGACATAGCAACTAGATTAGCACAAAATCGAAGCGGTGAGAATTTGGATTCTTTAAGAGAATTTATTTCTTGGAGATTTGAAGATTGAATGAGTTAAAAAGAAAAATCATGCGGATTCGATTTTCTAACCAAAAAATCCAAAAATCTGAAAATCTTGCAGAACAAATTTCAAATTTCTCCAAATCATAAAAATCGTGTTGCCCGGCTGTTTTTGTTTTTTGTCTTCCGTGGTGGAAAATAGGAAAAATTTGCATTATAATCGGCTCTATGGCAAAAAATACAATTCCAGAGCGAAAAGATGTTCCAAAGTCAGACAAATGGGACCTTTCGACATTATACAAGTCAGATTCAGACTGGGAAGCGGATTTGGCTTCAGTTTCATCTCTTGCAGAAAAAGTTGTTTCATATAAAGGAAAACTCGGCGAAAGTTCAGATTCGCTTCTTTGCGCGTTAAAAGCAAACGAGCAGCTCGAAAAAGTCATCGAGACCGTCTACACTTACGCTTCTTTGCGCCACACTGCCGATGAAAGCGATTCTGCCGGACAAAATATGGAAGGCCGCGTTATGATGGCTTACACGCAGGCAGAAAGCGAGACTTCATTTTTTTCGCCTGAGCTTATGGCGATTCCTGATGAAAAAATAAGCTCGTGGCTGAATCTTCCAGAATTTGCGGACTATAAAGTCTTTATTGAAAAGGAACTTTACGAGAAAAAGCACATTTTAAGCGAAAAAGAAGAGCGGATTTTGTCTTTGCAGGCGGAAAGCTCCGGCACTGCGGAAAAAGCTTTCAGCTTGCTTACAAATGTCGATATGACTTTCAAGCCTGTCCACGTTGACGGCGAGGAAAAGCCCCTCACTCAGACAACATTTTCAACATTTTTGCACAATCACGACCGAAAAGTGCGCGAGGAAGCGTACAAAAATTTTTATGCTGAATTCACAAGTCATCAGAACACGATTGCGAGCCTTTACGCGGGCAGTGTGAATCAGGATGTGTTTATCGCGCGCGCGCGCGGCTACAAATCTTCTCTTGAATCCGCGCTTTACGGCGACAAAATTCCTGAAAGCGTCTACAAAAATCTGATTGAAACTGTTCACAAAAATCTTCCGGATTTGCACAGATATTATTCTCTCAGAAAAAAAGTTTTGGGCTTAAAAGAGCTTCGCCATTACGATGTTTACGTTCCGCTTGTTGAAAACTGCCAGACAAAGACGACTTATGATGAGGCGGTTGAGATTTGCCGGAACGCGCTTTCTCCGCTTGGAAAAGACTACACGGACATTCTTTGCGGCGGACTTAAAGGCGGCTGGGCTGACCGCTACGAAAACAAAGGCAAGCGCAGCGGAGCTTTTTCTTCCGGGGCTTACCGAGGCTATCCTTACATTCTTCTGAATTACAAAGACGACTCAATCCGCGACTTGTTCACGATGGCGCACGAGGGCGGACACTCAATGCACACTTACTTCTCGAAAAGCAACAATCCGTTTATGTGCTACAACTACACGATTTTTGAGGCGGAAGTCGCTTCAACTTTCAACGAGGAGCTTGTCTTTGAATATCTCTTGAAAAACGCTGAATCAGACGAGATGAAAAAATATCTGCTTTCAATGCGCGCGGACGATATTCTTGCGACTTTGCACCGTCAGACGATGTTTGCGGAATTTGAGCTTAAAGCGCACGAGCTTGTTGAAAACGGAACTCCGCTCAACGCTGAAATTCTGCGGAAAATCTACCGCGAGCTTCTCGTTCAGTATTTTGGACCTGAAATGGTCTTTGAAGAAAATTCCGATATGGAAGGCTTGCGGATTCCTCATTTTTACGGCGCGTTCTATGTCTACAAATATTCAACTGGAATTTCCGCGGCTCTTGCTTTGGCAAAACGCGTTACAACTGGCGGCGAAAAAGAGCGCGATGACTACTTTAAGTTTCTGAAGAGCGGCGGAAGCCGTTATCCTCTTGAAAGCCTTAAAATTGCGGGCGTTGATATGTCGTCTCCTGAGCCTGTCCAGGCCGCGCTTGCTGTTTTCAAGGACATTGTCGATCAGCTGGAAAAACTGCTTTAATTTTTAGACAGCAACAAAATCGAAGATTTTGAAATCTTAGTTTGGAGAAATTATGGAAAAGTCAGAATTTGTTTCGATTCTTCAGAAAGTGCCGAAAGCTGAGCTTCACATTCACATTGAGGCGGTGATGAGCCGCGAGACAATCAAGAAGCTTTACCTGAAAAAAAACGGCGCTGAATTCACTGACGATGACATGGCGAAACTTTTTGACTATTCCGATTTGAACGGTTTTATTGCGGCGTTTTTGAAAGTTCAGGATTTGTTCACTTCTGTTGACGATTTCGATCTGATTTTTGATGATTTCAAGAATTATCTTCTGCGGAACGGAATTGTCTACACGGAAGCTTTTTTTGCTCCGTCGGCGTTCATAAAAAAAGGCTTCAAATACGAAGAAATGGTTCGCAATTTTGAGAAAAATTTAAAGAAAATCAAGAAAGAAACTGGAATCACTGTCAAGCTGATTGGCGATGTGAGCCGGACTTTCGGACTTGAGAATGCGGAAAAAAATCTTGAAATGTTCAAGGAAAATTTCTTTGACGGATTTATCGGAATCGGGCTTGGCGGCGCGGAAAGCAAAGGCCCATCAAAAGATTTCGGTCCTGTTTTCAATGCCGCGTTGAAATCTGGCTATCACGTTGTGGCGCATGCTGGCGAGGACTGCGGTCCTGAGTCGATTTGGGACGCTTTGAAAATTTGCCATGCGGAAAGAATCGGACATGGAATTACGGCGGTTCAGGATGAAAATCTGATGAAATATCTCCGTGATAAAAATATCGCGCTTGAAGTCTGCCCGACGAGCAATGTCTTCACAAAAAAATACGTTAAATCGATGGCTGAGCATCCTGTAAAGACTTTTTTCGAGAAAAAAGTTCCTGTAACGCTTGCGACCGACGACCCGATTTTTTTTGGCGTTGAGCTCCTGGACGAATACTGGAATCTTTATTCGGAGCTTGGCTTTAAAATGGAAGATATTAAGAAAATTATTCTTGCGGGCTTTGAATATTCTTTTCTTTCTGATTCCGAGAAAAAATCTTACGAAAATTCCGTTGAAGAAAATTGGAAGTAGAAATTGGCGGAAGTTGAACTTGGAGAATTTTTAAAGATTCAAAAAACTGACGGCTTTAACGATTTGCAGGCCGGAATGTTGTACTCGTCTTATCTAAAATGGGCGAATTTTGTGATTCCGGGATTTTCTGAAAACGAAGCCTGCTACGACTGTTCTCTTTACGATGATTTTAAATTTTACACAGACGTGAAAATCAGCGGACGGAAAGATTTGCAGTCGCTTTTTTATCTTTCTGCGGCGGAAGCTGTCGCGGACAATGTAAAAACGCTTTACGGCGGAATTGACTTGGCTCTCTGCGAAAAATGCGGAAATCCGGCGGAATTTGCGGCTGCAATCGATGATGTGAAAGAAAAATTCAGCGGCCAGACAAAAATTCTTCCAGTTTTGATTTTGAACAGCAGCGTTGAGAACAATCTTTTTCTTGCGGAAACTTTTATCGAGTCCAAGAAATTTGACGGTGTTTTTCTTGGTGGCAGAGATTTTGTTCATCAAGATGAAAAAACTGAATTTTACGCGAAAATTTTTGATTCTGCGCGCGGGTCAAAGCTGAAAACTGAAATCGACTGCCTTGAAATGAAATCTTCTGAAGAATTTTATTTTACGCTTGAAACTTTCAAGCCGGACTTTGTGAAAGACGCTTTTGATTCAGTTTGCGACAAGAAATGTTTTGATTTTATGAAGAGGCAAAATATCTGCGTTGAGTTCAGCCCTTATTTTTCTTCCGCGTTGAAAGAAGAAAAACTCAAAAAGTACAGATTTATGCGGAAAGTTTTCGATTCGGGCGTAAAAGTAAGAATTTGCACCGCGAGCCTTGTCTTTTTGAAAAGCTCGCTTTCGCAGTTCGCCGTTGACTTGTGCAATTCAAGAATTTTCACGAAAGACGAGGTTTTAGGATTTTTCAGGAATCCTTAAAACTGAAAATTCGAGTTTTAAATAAGCCAGGGGCTGAAAAGTTTTGATAGAAGGCCAGGCCGGAGCTTAGCATGTAAGCGACTATGCTATAGAAAAAATGGCGGATACTTCCAGCCTTGTGGCATTCAAGCTGAAAATTGTTTTCCAACGTTACCCGGAAGGCTCGGATCCTTGCGGATGATAATCTCCTTTTGTTGATTTTCCCTTTCGTGCAAAAAGATTATGCTGACCGTACAATAGCAAAATATTGAGCGTGCAAAAAGATTATGCTGACCGCCCAATAGCAAAATGCTGAGCGTAGATAAAGATTTTGCTGAGCGTACAACAGCAAAATGTTGAGCGTAGATAAAGATTTTGCTGAGCGTCCAATAGCAAAATGCTGAGCGTGGATAAAGATTATGCTTGATAGCCAAAGAGCAAAAGATGCTCATTTCATGGCAATCCTTTAAGCTTTCTTGCCGTCAGGACAAATAAGGCTTTGCGTTTTTTTTGTAATTTTTTGCTGGAACTCGAAATTCAGGCTAAAAAATATTTTTGTTTGGAAGAAAATCGCCGGGAAAATGCTTCATTCGACAAAAACATTTCCGCTTACAAAAATAGCCTGAAAGAAATCGCTGCCATAAAATAAAATGCGGAGAAAATCTCTGCCCGAATGCAGCTTAAGCGGCAATTGGACTTTAATCAGAAAATTCTCCGCAAATCTTAAATTTTTATTCAGTTTTCAGTCGCGTTTATTTCAGATAAACCATCAGAAGCATAATGTCGGAATTTCGGATTCCTGAGATTCTGCTTGCCTGCCCGAGCGTGAGCGGACGAACCTGCTCGAGTTTTGTGCGGCTTTCTGCGCTCAATGCAGGAATTTTTCCGTAGTCAAAATCAAGCGGAATGTGGAATTTCTCCATTTTGTGCATTTTCGCGATTCTCGCATCCTGCTTTTGAATGTAATATTTGTATTTTGCGTCTTCCTGCGCGATTTCCCAGACAAGCGGCGCGAATCCCGGATTCTCCGCGTTCGGGTCTTTCAGCAAAATTTCAGTCGCCTCGTCAACCTGCTGGTATTTCAGATTTACCGTGTCAAACTGCGCTTTTGATTTCAGCCCGACCTTGAACGCTTTTTCCGCAAGCCTGCGGTCTGCCGTGTCGTGCCGGAGCTTTAGGCGGTATTCCGCGCGCGCAGTGAACATTCTGTAAGGCTCTTTTGTTCCGAGCGTAACTAAGTCGTCAATCAAAACACCGATGTAAGCCTCGTCGCGCCCAAGAATCATCGGCTGCCACTCTGGAATTTTTCTGAAATTTTCTTTTCCTTGCGATTTTTGGAAATCCTCGAGAACTTTGTTTACTTTGCGGGTTTCATTTTGAGAAATCTCCGCGAAATGTTTTAGCTCTTCCTCTGAAAAATAAGGCTTCGGCTGGAAACAGCCTGCTTCCGCGCTTGCTGGCGATTGCCCGAGATTTGAAGTCATCTTGCACAAGTCTCCGCAAAGCTCCTTGTGCGCCCGCGCGTAAAGTCCAGCGTTGATTCCTGCCACAAGTCCTTGACCTGCCGCTTCCTCATATCCCGAAGTGCCGTTAATCTGCCCCGCGTCAAAAAGTCCAGCCACGCGCTTTGTCTCCAAGCTTGGAAAAAGCTGGGTCGGCTCAACATAATCGTACTCGACTGCGTAGCCCGGACGCGCAACGTGGCAGTTTTCAAAGCCCGGCAAAGTCCGCAAGAAAGAATCCTGAACTTCCTCAGGCAAAGAAGACGAAAGTCCGTTCAGATAAATCTCGTCAGTCTGGAGACTTTCCGGCTCCACAAAAAGCTGATGACGTTCGCGCTCGGCAAATCTCATAACTTTGTCTTCAATCGAAGGGCAGTAGCGAGGCCCGACTCCGTGAATTTTTCCGGAATAAAGCGGAGACCGCCCTATATTTTCCCTGATAATCTCGTGCGTTTTTGAATTTGTGTAGACGAGATAGCAAGGAACTTGTGGACGTTCAACTTTTTCGTCATCAAAAGAAAATGGAACAATTTCCGAGTCTCCGGCCTGAACTTCAAGATTTGAAAAATCGATTGTGTGCCTTAAAATCCGAGGCGGAGTTCCTGTCTTGAGCCTTCCTGTCGTAAATCCGAGCCTGTTAAGCGACTGCGTTAAGCCAAACGCGCCTTGCTCGCCGATTCTTCCGCACGGAGCGTCGTATTCGCCGATAAAAATCCGTCCGCCTAAGAAAGTTCCCGTCGTCAAAACGCATGAGCGCACTGGAATCACTCTTCCGCGCTCCGTCACAACCGCAGTGATTTTCTGCCTTTTTCCCGATTTTGCGGCTTCTGTCAAAAGAGACGTTTCCGCGTGCTCGCCTGGAATTTGGCCTTTTTGAAGGCTTTCAGACGGCGGCAGTTCCGTTTCAGACTCAGTCGTCAAGACGTCAACAACCGTGTCCATCAAAGTGTAAAGATTTTCTGTTGTCTCGACCGTCTGGCGCGCAAGAGATGAGTAAAGCAGCTTGTCCGCCTGCGAGCGCGGTGCTTGAACCGCAGGTCCTCGGCTTTTGTTCAGCATTCTGAACTGAATCATCGACTTGTCGATAAGTTTTCCCATTTCGCCGCCGAGAGCGTCAATCTCGCGCACGATATTTCCTTTCGCGATTCCGCCGATTGAAGGATTGCAGCTCATTCTTGAAATCGAATCGATTGTCTGCGTTATTAAAATCGTCTTTAAGCCCATTCTGGCAGCTGCGAGCGCAGCCTCAATTCCGCCGTGTCCGCCTCCGACAACCGCAACGTCGTAAAAATCATAAAATCCTGACATAAATCCAACTAAAACCAAGAACAATAATGAATATTTTTCGGGCGCTCCTGCTTTGCAGGTTTGCTTTTTCAATGCGTTTTTCACATTAAAAGTCTCAGTTTCTTCCTTATTCAATGAAAATCTTTGAAAATTATATCGTTTTTATGAAGCGTGTACAAATTTTGAGTTTGCCTTTAACAAAGCGATAAAATAAAATTTTCTTTTAGATTTTCAAAAAATGCGTTAAATTTATTCTATAAAATAAAAGAGGATTGCTATGAAAAAATCTTTTGCTTTAATTTTTGGAATCGCGTTTGCCGCTTCTTCATTGATGATTTCATGCGGCTCAACTTCTTCCGTTGCGGCAGTTAAAGAGTCTTCCGAAACTGAAAACGCTCCGGAATTTGTCCGAAAAGAACTTCCTGAAAATATGCGCGTGGGCGCGAAAGGCGACAGAAAAGTCAAAACTGAAACCGACCCTTATATTGTTTCCGTTATTGACGAGGCGAAAGAAAAATTTATTCAGAGCTTTTTCACCGATGGCGAAAAGCAGATTACGCTTGAATACAGCCTTTTTATTCCTGAAAATTTGGACTACTCAAAAAAATATCCGCTCGTGATGTACATTCCAGACGCTTCGGGCGCGAGCAAAAACGCAAAAGAGCTTGTCGAGCAGTATTTTGGCGCGGATATCTGGGCTTCAAAGGAAGTTCAGGAAAAGCACGAATGTTTTGTTTTTGTTCCGGCGTTTTCTGAAATCGTTGCGGACGACAACTGCGATGTTTCAGACGAGATTGAAGTTGCTATGAAAATAATCTCATCGCTTGTTCAAAACTACAACATTGACACTGGCAGAATTTACGCGAGCGGCCAGTCGATGGGGTGCATGACGAGCCTTTACTTGAATTCAAAATATCCGAATTTGTTTGCGGCTTCGCTTTTTGTTTCCGGGCAATGGTGGGTTTATTCGCTTTCGCCGCTTAAAAACGCGAGGTTTTTCTATATTACAGCCGAGGGCGACGAAAAAGCGGCCGGCGGCCAGTCAGACTTGATGAATTATTTTGACAAGCGTAATGTTTCTTATTCGTTTGGAAAATGGAGCGCGCAGGAAACAAGCGAAGTTCAGAATGAGAATGCGAAAAAGCTGATTTCAGAAGGCAAAAACGCGAATTTCATCAGATTTGAGAAAGGCACAGTTTTGACAGACGATGAGAAAATGGAGCATATGGCTTCATTCAACTACGGCTACAGAATTGAAGCAGTGCGCGACTGGCTTTTTGACCAGAAAAGCGAAAATTCGTTTTTTGAAAAGCTGATTAACGCGAAATAATTTTTTTTGTTTCCTGGCGGAGGCTTGTTTTTGCATTGAAAGCGAAACGAGTTCCGCCGATTTTTTTTGCTAGCTTTCTTTCTTTTTGAAATCGCTCGCGTTTCCTTCATTCGCCTGTAAAATCATCGTTTTTCCTCTCTTGATGACTAATTTTTTTGTTTCTTTTATAATCTGAAAATTATGAAAATTGCAAAGTGCCTTTCTGCGCTTTTTTTTGCGTCTTTTTTGTCTTTGTTTTCGGGCTGTTCGGGACTTTTTAGCGGCTCGCTTGGCTACAGCGTTCTTTTGTGGAGCAATTCTGAGCATAATGTTCAGGACGGAGCAATCTTAAAAGTCTACATCAAGTCTAATATTTCTCAGGTTTATGTTGTTTCGTTTCCAAAATCAAAAGAGAAATTTGAGATTCCGCTTTGGCAGATTACCGAGCCTGAGTCAAAGGGAAAAGCTTTGCGCCGGCAGGCGCGGTTCGCTGATTTTGCGCACACTTACGCTTCTGTAAAGCTGGACGGACTTCCAATCCGCGAGGAGGCGGTGAACACTTCAAAGCAGGTTTACCGGTTGCGCGAGGGCGAAATTGTGCGTTGTCTTTACCGCGGAACTGGCGCGGCTGTAACAAACGGCCACGGAAATATGAGCGGCGAGTGGCTTCGCGTTTTGACAAGCACAGGAACTGTTGGCTGGTGTTTTTCTCACAATCTTGAGCTTTTTGAAGCTGGCGTTGACGTTTCGTTCAGTCAAAATCTTGAAGATTCTGAACCTGATGAGGAAAATTCAGTTGCTCAGGAAATTGAGAATCTTGCGTCAAAAAAATGGTATCCTGAAAATTTTGCGGAAATGATTAAAAACCGGAGAATAAATCCTGAAAAAATGAAGCTTGAATACGGATTTGACTTTGGAATTCTGACGACAAAAACAGAAACGACGGTTGAAAACGGCGAGACAGTCGAAATTGAAGTTCCGATTCCGGCAAGCGAAATTGTTTTGGCTGGAAAAGCGAAATATCAAGATGAAAATGAGTCGCTTGAATGGAAATTCACCGACATCACAAAAAATTCAAAAAATGAATATGACTTCAAGTCGTCAAACCTTGTGATGAGCGTTCGCGGCGGCTCGGCGGTTCTTCAATATATGGAAGGCGGAAAAGTTAAAATCATAAATCTCGTTGCAATTTCTGAAAATGTCGGCGCGCTTGTTCAAAATGAAATCGAGCGCAGGCAGCAGGAGCTTGAAGCGGTTTTCGAGGCAGGCCCGGAATTCAAAAGCTCAAGCTACGGAACAATAAAATTCAGCAGCTTTGATTCTTTGCGCTGGACAGGCTACCGGCTTTTGGTTCCTTCCGTGATTTCAAGAAACGCGAAAGACGATGTTGAAGTTTCAATCGAATATTTTATTCCGAATTCGCTGAAATCTTCTTTTGACGGAGTTTTGACGATGAAATTTGAGGGAATGGAAAACAAAATCAATTTCTTCTATAAACTTACCGACACAGGCTTGCGCCTTGAAGATGCTTCTCAGGCGGCTTTCCGTGGGGATTTGGTTTCTGCGCGCGGCTCAAGCCCGATTGTAATGTTCTTCGAGAAAAAATAGGAAAATTTTATGGCATTTGTACAATTCTCGCAGGTTTCGCTTGCGTTTGGCGACCGCGATATTTTGAAAAAAGTTTCTGTGAACCTTGCGAAAGGAAGCAAGGCTGCTCTCACCGGGGCAAACGGAACTGGAAAATCGACTCTGATAAAAGTGATGGCGGGGCTTATTCAGCCTGATGAAGGAACTCGCTCCGCTTCAAAAGACGCAAGAATCGCTTATCTTCCGCAAAGCGGGCTTACTCACCACGGCTGTTCGCTTCGTGAGGAGGCGGACAAGGCTTTTTCGTTCGGCTATGAGCTTATGGCGGAGCTTGACAAAATCGGCGACGAGCTGAAATCAGGAGACGGAAACCAGAACGCGCTTTTGGAACGCCACGACAAAATTTTGAACGAGCTTGAAGATTCCGGCTGGAACCGCAGAAATGTGATGGCTGAGCAAGTTTTGACAGGTCTTGGTTTTTCACATGATGATTTGGACCGCGCCTGCGAGGAATTTTCGGGCGGCTGGCAGATGAGAATCGCGCTTGCAAAGGCCTTGATGGTGAATCCTGACATTTTGCTTTTGGATGAGCCTACAAACTATCTTGATATTGACGCGCGCGGCTGGCTTGAAAACTTTTTGAACAATTTCAATGGCGGATTTTTGCTTGTCTCGCACGACCGCTATTTTCTTGACCACACGATTAACGAGGTTTATGAGCTTTTCAACGGCGATCTTCACCGCTATCCCGGAAATTTCACTCATTATGAAAAAGTTCGCGAGGTGGAGCTTGAAACTTTAATTAAAGAATACGAAAAACAGCAGGAAGAAATTCAGCACTTGCAGGAATTTATCGACAGATTCCGCTATAAGGCGACAAAGGCGGTTCAGGCTCAGGAACGGCAGAAAATGCTCGACAAAATTCTTGAGCACGAAATTGTGGTTCCTGAAAGCCTGAAGAAAATTCATTTTAAATTTCCGCCGGCTCCTCATTCCGGCCGACTGGTCGCGACTTTGAGCGGAATCACAAAATCTTACGACGGAAAGCGAAACGTTCTTGAAAATCTTGACTTGGTTGTTGAAAACGGCGACAGGCTTGTTGTTGCAGGCCATAACGGAGCTGGAAAATCGACTTTGCTTAGAATTATCGCCGGAGTTGACAAAAATTTTCAAGGCGAGGTGAAATTTGGAACTGGCGTTTCTGTCGGATATTTCAGTCAGGACAATGCGGAAACTTTGAAAGGCAGCGCGACGATTCTTGAAACGATTGAAAATGAAGCTCCGCTGGAGCTTGTTCCGAAAGTGCGCGATATGCTCGGCGCATTCTTGTTCCGAGGCGACGATGTTTTTAAAAGCCTTGATGTGCTTTCTGGCGGCGAAAAGGCTAGAGTCGCGCTTTTGAAGCTTTTGCTCCGCCCGGTAAATCTTCTGATTCTCGACGAGCCGACAAACCATCTTGATATGCATTCGAAGGACGTTCTTCTTGAAGCGTTAAAGGATTTTTGCGGAACTGTGATTTTTGTTTCGCACGACCGCGGATTTATTGAAGATTTGTCCACGCGCGTTCTGGAGCTTAAGCCCGGCTCGCACAGGATTTTCCCCGGCGACTACAAATATTATATGCAGCGTCTCGAAGACGAGGCGAACGGAATTGTTACGAACGGAGATTCTGCGTCTGCTGCCAACGAAGCTGAAAATCTCACGGAAGATTCTGATTCAAAATCTCAGGCGAAACTGAACTGGGAAGAGCGGAAAAAATTCGAGGCAGAAAAACGAAAAGCGGAAAAAAATGTAAAAACGCTCGAGGACGAAATCTTAAAGACCGAAAACGAGAAAAAAAACGAAGAGAACAAGATGGCGAATCCTGATGTTTACTCGAACGGCGAAAAGGCGAAAGCGGTCCAGAAAAAGATTGAGGAACTTTCTGCCAAGCTCGATGATTTGAACGAAAAATGGATGGAAGCCGCCGATGCTCTCGAAAAATTCAGCTGACGAAAAACAACGTTGAAAAAATCCGAAAATCTTGAAGCCTTGTCTTTTGAAATTCTCGTTTGCGCAAAAATCTGTCAGAATAAAAAAATCTTTGACAAATGAAACAAGCGGCTTCAATATTGAATGATGACAATTTCTGAATTCTTCCTGAGCGGAAACGCAAGCGGCGGCAATAAAAACAGCGGTGAAATCGAAAAGATAAAAGGCTGGACGGTTTCAAACGGAAAAATGAGTTTTTCCGCAATCGAATTCGGCTGCACTATAACAAATCTTTTTGTTCCTGACAAAAACGGGCAAAAAGTCGATGTCCTGCTTGGTTTTGACGATTTTGACGGCTGGAAAAACGGAACTGCTTCGCACAATGCTGTTGTCGGGCGTTTCGCAAACAGAATCGGCGGCGCTTCGTTTGTTCTTGACGGAAAAAAATATTTGCTCGACAAAAATGACGGCGAAAATTGTCTTCACGGCGGATTTTTTCGCTACGAAAAGCAGTTTTGGAATGGCAAGCCGTTTGAAAACGCAAACGAGACTGGAATTATTTTTACGCGGGCAAGCCCTAACGGCGAGCAGAATTTTCCGGGAAATCTGAAAATAAAAGTTGTTTACGCTTTGAATCAAAAAAATCAGCTTAAAATCGAATATTTTGCAGAAACAGACGCGCCGACTCCTGTCAATTTGACGAATCATGCGTATTTTAATTTGAACGGCGCAGGCGACATTTTAGACCATGAGGTTTTTCTTGACTGTGAAAAAATCCTGAAAATAAAAAATATGATTCCGACAGGCGATTTTATCGACGTTTCGCTTCCTGAAAACAAGGCTTTTGATTTTAGAAAGCCGAAAAAAATCCGGGAAGATTTTGACGCAGTAAAATCCGATTCTTCAACGCGCGGCTACGACCATTGCTTTGTCACAAAGGCTTGCGAGACGGAAACTGTTTTTGCTGGATTTTGCAAAAGTGAAAAATCTGGAATCAAAATGAATATTTACACGAACCAGCGCGGAATTCAGCTTTATACTGGAAACTGGCTTGCCTGCAAAGGGAAAAACGGCGGAAAACAAAGCGCGCAAAGCGGAATTTGCTTTGAAGCACAGCGTTTTCCAGATTCTGTGAACCACGAAAATTTCCCAAGCTGCATTTTGCGTCCCGGAGAAAAATATCATCAGATTACGGTTTACGAATTTGAGTCAAAATCATAAAAAATCGGAGACTTTGAATTCTGAAAAAAATCGAATCGCTTTGAAAAAATCGTCTGAGCAAGTCAAAATGAAATTGCAAAAAGCCTCTTGGCAAGAAATCAAGATAAAATCGCAAAAATCAAAATAAAAATGGAGAAAAAATATGAATTCACTTACAAAAAATGAATATTCGCCTGAAGAGCTTCTCGATGATTTTTTGAAAATGTACGGCGGCAAAAAGGATAGCGTGCGGATTTTTTCTTCGCCTGCCAGAATCAATATAATCGGCGAGCATATCGACTACAACGGCGGAAAAGTTTTTCCTGCCTGCATAAACCGCTATCTTTATCTTGCGGTGCGGAAGCGCGAGAATTCAAAAATCTTCTATAATGATGTGAGATTTCCTGGAAGTTTTGAATTTGACGTGAACGACAATTTTTCCTACGACAAAAAAAACGACTACGCGAATTATCTGAACGGAATTTTAAGCCAGCTGAAAGAAAGCGGACATCAGTTTTCTTGCGGATTTGAAATTCTGATGGCTTCAAATATTCCTGCTGGCGGCGGAATTTCGTCTTCGTCGGCTTTGGAGTGCGGATTTGCGTTTGCTGTCAGTGAAATTTTCGGATTCAATTTGAGCCGCGTGGAAATTGCAAGGCTCGGACAGATGAGCGAGCATCGTTTTATGAACGTGAACTGCGGAATCATGGACCAGTTTATAATTGCGACTGGAAAGAAAAACACGGCGGAAATGCTCGACTGCGCGACTTTAAATTTTGACTACGTTCCGCTGAATCTTGGAGACTACAGATTTATCGTGATGAACACAAATAAAGTGCGGAAGCTCTCTGATTCAAAGTACAACGAGCGGCGTAGCGAATGTGAAAGCGCGCTTAAAATCTTGCAGGAAAACGGCATAAAAATAAAAAATCTTTGCGATTTGACCACGGAAGAATGGCAAAAATGCAAGTCTCTTATAAAAGATGAAAATCTTCAAAAACGCGCCGAGCATTGCGTTGAAGAAAATGCTCGTGTCTTGAATGCGGCAAAGGCTTTGAAAAATAACGACCTGAAAAAGCTCGGCGAACTGATGAACGAAAGCCACAAGTCTTTGCGTGACAAATACGAGGTGAGCGGAATTGAGCTTGACACGCTTGCCGAAAGCGCGTGGAGACAGGACGGCTGCATTGGAGCGAGAATGACTGGCGCGGGATTCGGCGGCTGCGCAATCGCGCTCGTTCAAAAAGATAAAATCGATTCGTTCATTGAAAATGTCCAGTCGCTTTACACAGAAAAAATCGGCTATCCGGCAGGATTTTTCGCGTGCGAGTCTGGAGACGGCGTAAAGGAAATATGATAAAAATAATAGGGCTTGCGGCTAAGTTAAAATCGTGCATTTGGAACTTGCCGAAGCCAGCTTTGCATTTTGCAGGAAATTTTGTGATTTTATCACATTCTGATAAATAAAAATTAGGAGACTGTTTTAAAATGGATTCAAAAATTGAATCAAAGGCAAAATTAGAAAAATCTGGAATATCGGATAAATCGAAGAGAACAAAAAAAGCCAAAAATGTTCTGAAAATTGCGGCGTTTTTGTTTCCGCTGATTTTCAGCGGCTGCGATTTTTCTTCTGCTGGCGAGGTTTTAGACGCGATTCTTGGCGGAAATGTTTCAGCCAAGGAAACTGCCTCTTGGAATTACGATTCAAAAATGCCTGTTCATCTTGTAACAAGCGATGTCTTGACTCTGAATATTTCTGGCGACCTTTCCGGGAAAAATCTGTATTTGGTTCAGGTGAATCCGACGAGCAGCATAATTTCCTCAGGCAATTTAAGAACTGTTGTAAATTCAAAAAGCCTTTCTTCTTCCGCAAATAGTGCATTTCCTTTGAATAGTTCGCATTTAATGGGGGGGGAACAGTTTAGCGGCTGATTTTTCCGACTTTAACGAGACGGATTTATCAGAATTGCTTGAAAATGAATCTTCCTTTAAATACAAGCATTTTATCGGAGAAGAACTTCCTGGGCTTCGCCTCTCTTCATCTTCAAGATTCGCTTCCCAAAGTCTTTCGACAGTTTCTGCGAATTCTTTAAGTGCGGAAAAAGATTGGAGCGTCGGCGAGAAAAAATCAATTTACGTTGACACGGACACTTCAATGTCAACTTTCAGCCAGAAAAGCGCGACTTTGCGCGCGAAAAGCGAGAACTGCTACGTCTGGATTGTTGACGATTATTTTTCTGAGTCCGCTGGCGGCGCAAAAGCCGGAACTGCAATCGCAAAAAAATACGCTGAAAAATTCGAGGAGATGTATCCTTATATCACAAAAGTTTTTGGCGGTGAATCCGACGAAATCTTGAATCTTTCTTCGGACGCAATCGTTGATATAAAAACTCTGAGCGACACCGGCGAGAAAATAAATATCGTTGTTTACGACATCGGAAATGACTACGGAAGTTCTTCTCAGACTGGCGTTGCAGGCTATTTTTACTCAAAAGATTATTATTACGCTTCGCCTGCGTACTTGGCTTTGAATTCTAGTTATGAACTTGTCGGAAAGTCGAATGTCGGAAAATATTTTTATATTGATTCTGTTTATGCGAACTCGAATTTCAGCGACACGATTTCAACTTTGGCGCACGAATTTCAGCATATGGTCAATTTTAACCAGAAAGATATGGCTTCGTTAAAATCTGTTCTTGCTGGAACTTCCTCAAAGACACTTTCTTCTGATGCAAACTACAACGAAATGCTTTCCATGCTGTGCGAGGATATGATGCAGGAAAAGCTCGGACTTGGCGATTCCGCGTCTCCGAAAAGCCGGATTCAGACTTTCAACGCTTATTATTGGATGTCTGGAATGAGAGAATATAGAAATGACGACAATTCTGTGCTTTCCTACAGCACGGCGTATGCATTCGGCTCGTGGCTTGCCAGGCAATATGGCGGCGCGGCTTTAGTCAAGAAGATTTCAACAAATTTTTATGTCGGAAACGAGTCGATTGTGAATGCGGTAAACGCTTTGAACGGAACTTCAAAGACTTTTGATGACTTGTTTGCGGAATTTACAGTCGCAGTAACTGGAATTTCTTCTTCTCACAGCTCATTTTATACGCACAATCAAAATGCTGCGCAAAGCATTGCTTATAATTCTTATTATTATCCGATGACGGCGTTTGACTTGTGGGGCAGCAGTTTCAGTCTTGCAGGTACAACTTTTCAGACTAAAATGAACGGCTACAAATATTCGCGCTATGACTTTTACGGACCTTATGTGTTTTCAAATGCTTATGCCGTGGATTTGCGTCCAGAATATGGAATGATAATCCACGGAGTTGGAAAATACGGCTCGAATGTAAAATCCGACTCTCTGACCTTCTCGTCTTCCGGGGCTTCAGGGCTTTATTTGTACGTCGTGATTCAATAAGAGTGGCAAAACGCGTCATTCTGAATTTAAGGCGAGCGGAAAACTGCTTGATTTCAAAAGTTATATTTTCAGAATTTTCATTAAAAATTGCATTGAAGTTTCGGCGCGATGCCGAAAAGAACTTTTCATATTTGCAATCGGCGCGGCGCCGAAGTTCCGCTTTTTCAAAAAAAGGCTTTCGGCATTTTGCCGAAAGCGCCGCAAATTATTTTTCTCTTTTTACTGCATATCCTCAAAAACTGCTTTTAGCTCGTAGACAAACGAGTAAAGGTCGTTGAAAAGCATTTCATTTTTTGAGGCGCAGTCGCCGAACAGCTTCATGCTTGCCGCGTTGTCCCGCTCCATTTTCGAGATGCTTTCAAGAACATTCTCAATCTCGCCCGCGTTTGATTCCACGAGAGAAGTTATTCCGCCCACGCTCTGGTTGTTCTGGTTGTTCATCTGCTTGACGTTTTCAAAACGCTGCATTGTGGCTTGCGCTTCGTCAGAAAGTCTTTTCAAATTTTCAGAATTTTCCTTCGTGAGCTTTTCAAGATTCGTTATTGAGTCCGCCAAAGTGTCAACATTCCGCTTGATTTCCTCGGAAGTCTTGTCCGTGTCGCCTGAAAGTTTTTTGACCTCGTTTGCGATAACCCGGAATCCTTTTCCCGCGTTTCCTGCCCGCGCAGCCTCAATTGACGCGTTGAAAGAAAGAAGATTCGTCTGCTGCGAGATGTTCTGAATGTCATTTATCTGGCTGCTGATTTTTTTTGCCTGCGAGATAAGGCTTTTGAACTGCTCCTCGTACTGCCGCTGCTCTGAGTCGATTTTGTCGATTGAAGAGCGGAGACCTTGTATTGCTAAAGTGATTTCGTCAAGACGCTGAATGTTCTGGACTGCGTTTTCTGAAATCTCCTTTGTCTTTGCGCCCATCGCCTTTGTGCCTTCTTTCAAGTGCGCCATCGCTTCACGCTGGTTTTGCGCCGCTTTTTCCTGATTTTCGCGGCTTCCCAAATATTCACGCAGAAATTCTCCGCCGATTGCGTCTTTCGCAAGATATGAAATCAAAGTTTCAACAAGTTTTTTTCCGCTTTTTACGAGATTTGTCTGTTCCATTTTATGAATCCTTTTCTGATAGCAAACCGAATTTTCAAAGATTATGATTTATTCTCCGATTGCGACCGTTACGAGAGTCTGGTTGCAGTGGACTTTTCCGAGCTGCTCGCCGTAGCAGGAGAATCCGCAGAAAGTCGGGAACGCTTTCTTGTATTTTCCGATGATTTTTCCGCTTAGATTTTCACGTGCAAAATACATTGTCCGCGTTATGCAAGACATCATCAAAACGAATTTTGGATTTGGAACTGCCGCCTTGATTGCAGAGCAAGTCTCGTCGCATTTTTCTTCCGCGTCTCCAATGTGCATCATTTCAAGCGTCGAGTTCGGAACAATCCGGGCGAAAGTTGAAATTGAGCGGTCTGCGCCGAATCCTGCCAGAGCCGCAATGTGGAGCGCGCCGTTTATGTGCCTTCCGAACGGATTTTCAAAAGTCATATTTTCAGCCTGCCGTTCTGAAACACCGAGCTGCTGCGCGTAGACTTCTTTTGCCGGTCTTCCGTTTATCTTGTAGATTTCGCGCTTTACCGGGTCTGACTGCGTTACATAAATCGTTTTCCCGGTCGGATTGAAAATATCTTCCTGTCTAAGGTCGAATTTGCACGGAGTTTTCACGAAAAGCATAACCGCTCCGTCCTGAGTTGTCTTTCCGTTGTAGCTCACGAAAGTTTTCGCCTCTGCTCCTGTGAATCCTGCCGTTCCGCCCGCAAGCTTGAAGTCGTCATTTTTGATAATCGAGTAGAAATTTGAAAGAATCGTCTCTTCCGCGTTGTAAACGCCGTTTATAAAAGTGATTGCGAACGCGTTTTTATGCGATGACGAGTCGCCAGGTCTTATTCCGCAAGAGACAAGCGCGTTTTCAATCTCGTCGTTGTATGCAACCGGATATTTGCTTCCGTTTTCAATCAGGACGCCTTTGACTTTTGTGCCTGCGTCGCTCATCGTTGTAAGGACAACCGAGTCGTTTTTGAAGCCTGTCATATCGATTTCACCTGCGGTGCTTGTGCCGATAACTTCGCTTTCCGGGAATTTTTCCTTGATAGCCTGTGAAAGCTCTTCAAAGTTGTAATTTATCGCCGCCATAAAAATCACGGCCTTGTATGTCTTGGAATCGTGTTTTAATTGTCTTGCCAAATCTTCCGCCGCGCTGAACGGGTCTGACATTCTTGTTGAAACAACTTCCTGTTCCATTATACTTTTCTCCTGTTGGATGCCATTGAAAAACCGCTCCTAAAAAACAATGACAAATAATAAGTTGATTTTACACCTGCTTTATGGAATGTTCAATTTATTTTAAGAGTTGTTGCCTTGAAGGAAAATTCAGCTTGAATGAAAGCGAGACAAGCATATTGTCAAAGCCGTCGCCGCTTGAAATCGAACCGAGCGGAAAATAGATTCTTGACTCAACGCCCGCTTTCCAGCCGTTAAAAATGCTCCGCGAGTACGAAAAAGCGATTTCAGGATAAATCATATTCATAAAATCGAGAAAATCGCTGTTTATGTCTTTGATGTCGTCTTTCGCGCTCGTTCCTGTTAGCGGATTCTTGTCGCTTTCTTCCACGCCGTTCGATAAAATTCCGTATCTGAGCAAAAATCCGAGTCCGCCGCCAAGCAAAATGCTGTTTTTGCCGAAAATCCATTTTTTGCCGCCGCACAAGTCTAGCAAAAATGAAACCGCCGTTGCTGTGCGGTTTTCAACTTCCGCAGGCTTCGCTTCTTCGCCAGTCCAAAGATAATAGTTTGTGAAAAACGAGATTTTTGTCTGAAAATTGAATGAAGATTCCGGGAAAAAGTCGAATCCGGCTCCGCCTGCGTACATGACGGGGCTTGGCGCGCTTTCTGCTGTGGAGTCCGTGTTTACGAGAACCATCGGCCCGAAAGCCAGAAAAAAGCTCGGGGAAAAATCTTTTTTAAAATCGAAACCGTGCGCAAGAAAACTGAATGAAAAGAAAAACGCAAAAAATCCGAAAAATCTTTTGAAAGAAATCATAAAATGCAATGAATCAATAGAAGATTTCCGCCATGTTCACAACGAGAAATCCGCTCCGGCCGGTCTTGTAAAAGTCTGTCTCTTCCCAAGCGACCGCAAGATAATCGCCGCTTATGCAAAAATCTCCGTAGACATATTCTGGCGGAAGTTTCGGCAGCCTGAAAGCGACCGTTTTTCCGTTGTTAAGCAAAGTTTTTCCTTTTAGCGAGCCTGAAAAATAAACCGTTCCGTCGCCGAAAACTGAGCAAATCCAGTCTGGAGTCAAAATCGCGTTCGCCTCGTTTGCGTTCTCGTTTTTGCTTTGTGCGCCGCTGGAAAAATATTCAGGCGAAGCTCCGCCGTCTTTTCTTAGCGAGACTGAAAAATCAAAATCCGCAGGAATTGAGGAAAGAAGCGTTTTTAAGCGTTCTGGAGCTTTTGAGAAATTCTTTGGCGAGAGATTTTTTCTGTATTCGTCTTTTGAAATCTCTGAAATTGCGACTTTGCCGTTTTTTGTCGCCGGAGAAAGCGTTGAAAGCTCGCCGTTCGGCTTCCATTTTATGTATCTGAAATCTGTCCGTCCGTTTTCGCTTGACTTAATGGAAGAAAACCATTCGTTTCCGTCAAAATAAGTTCCCGAGACTTCCGCGTTCTGAGCGATTTTCAAGTCGCCGTAAGTTATCACAGGAAAAAACATTGAATTTTCAAGAGAAAGACGGATTACGTGGCTTGTCTCGCTTTCGTTTTTATCTGAAGAAGAAGCCGCCTTCTTATTGAAGAAAGAATTTTTCGCGAGCGTGAAGAAAGGCACGCCGTTTTCAAAGACGAGATTTCCAGCCGTTGTGCCTGAAAAAAGCTCGGAGTCCTGAATCAGACGAGGCTCGCCGTTTCCGTCAAAAAGAAGGACTCCAAAATGATTCACAAGAAGAAGCCCTTTGCCCGAAGATGTTACGTTTCCGTCGCAAATTCGAAGGCTTTCAGTCCACGGCTTTAGCGACAAAATCGGGGACCGCTGCGGCAAATCGGTTTCGTTGTAAGAGCCGTCAGAAAAATAATACCATTTGTGGTCGGAAGATTTTTCTGAAAACTCCTGAATTTTTGCCGAATCTAAAGACTCAGCCGCGTTTTTTTTATCTTTGCAGCCTGAAAAGGCAATCATTGAGGCCGCTGCAAATGCATATGCAAATTTGCAAAAAATTTTAGACAATTCCATAAGCGAATTTTCGGCAGAAAATCACTCAAACTTTGCAATTTCTTCCTGGCAGAGCTGGTCGCAGACTTCGTTGTATTCAACGCCGGCGTGTCCTTTTACCCATTTCCATTCAACGTTGAGCGAACTGTTCAAAGCGTCGAGTTTTTCCCAAAGCTCGCGGTTTAAGACAGGCTTTTTTGCCGCAGTTTTCCAGCCGTTTTTCTTCCAGCCGAAAATCCAGCCAGTGATTCCGTTCTTAACATATTGCGAGTCGATGTTCAATTCGATTGGAAGAGAGCGGAGACGCTCCGTGTTGTAGATTGCAGAAAGCGCGCTGATTGCCGCCGTAAGCTCCATTTTGTTGTTCGTCGTGAGCTTTTCTCCGCCTGAAAGCTGCCGCGCTTCTCCGTCCGCAATGATAACGCAAGCCCATCCGCCCGGTCCCGGATTTCCGTGGCAGCCGCCGTCAGTGTACACAACAACCGGCTCAGATTTTTTATTTAGAGATGAGAGATTGTCAAAATTGAATTCGTTTTCCATGCGGAAATTGTAGCAGAAAATGCGGAATGGGGAAAAGGAGGGGAGTGGTGGATGGCGGAGAAGAAAAAGTTGTTTGAGCTGCAAGCTCCTTTTTTTTATTGCGAAGCTGTTTGTGTGCTGGCAGGGGGCTTGTTCAAGCTTATGTTGATCATATGCTTTCTCAGCGCGCTTTTTATGCTTGCGGTGGACTCTTGCAATGCTTGCCTGTAATCCTAGGCTAGGGAATATGGGTATGATTTTAAATTAGCATTATTGATAAATCAAGTTGGAATAAAATATGTTCTAAATTGATTTCATTTTAAACTTAACTTGATTTCACTTTAAACTAAAATTGACTTCACATTAAAATCAAATTGGATATGCTTTTAATCTAAATTGAAATTATTTTTAACTCAAATTGACTTAAACTTTAATCCAATTTGGGTTTGCTTCAATATTGAGTTTGCTATTGAATAAAGACAGGCTTACTGCATTGAGCAGTCAGGCTGAGTCCTATGAAAAACACTGCTGGTTTCGCCTCTTATACAAGGCTTCTGAGACTTGAAGAAAGACGGTATGGAGACTTTCGTAGGCATTGCGGCAAGCTCAGTAACCGAAAGCTGCGATAACATCTTTCAACTTTTCGTAATTTAAAAAATCATTTGAATCGCAAAAATGACAAACAATAATTATTTCCCTATAATAAAGCAGTTTTATTTATTGTCTTTTTATTGGGGTATTTTATGTCTGGCATACAGCAGAGGGCGGAATTACAGGCTCAGATTTGGAAGATTGCAAACGAGGTCCGTGGAGCGGTTGACGGCTGGGATTTCAAGCAGTTTGTTTTGGGAACGCTTTTCTATCGTTTTATAAGCGAGAATTTTTCAGATTACTTTGAGGCTGATGACGAAAGCATTGTATATGCAGACCTTGACGATTCAATTATCACTCAGGAAATAAAAGACGATGCAATAAAGACAAAAGGATATTTTATCTATCCGAGCCAGCTTTTTGTTAATGTCGCAAAAAATGCTTATGAGAATGAGGCTTTAAATACAGATTTGGCGAAGATATTCTCCGAAATTGAAAAATCCGCAATAGGCTACGATTCTGAGCAGAATATAAAGGGACTTTTTGCTGATTTTGACACGACAAGCAACCGGCTTGGAAACACCGTAAAGGAAAAGAACACGAGGCTTGCGGCAGTAATAAAGGGCGTCGCAGGCTTGAATTTCGGCAGTTTCCACGAAAACCAGATTGACCTTTTTGGCGATGCCTATGAATTCCTGATTTCAAACTACGCGGCAAACGCAGGAAAATCCGGCGGAGAATTCTTCACGCCTCAGAATGTGTCAAAACTTATCGCACGACTTGCAATGCACAAGCAGGAAAATGTGAACAAGATTTATGACCCGGCCTGCGGCTCAGGCTCGCTTCTTTTGCAGGCTAAAAAGCAGTTCGAGGAAAACAAAATAGAAGACGGATTTTTCGGACAGGAGATAAACCACACAACATACAACCTTGCCCGGATGAATATGTTCCTGCACAACATAAACTACAGCAAGTTCAGGATTTCCTTGGGCGACACTCTGATAAATCCGCAGTTCAGGGACGACAAGCCTTTTGATGCGATTGTCTCGAATCCGCCGTATTCAATCAACTGGATTGGAAGCGACGACCCCACATTGATAAACGATGACCGCTTTGCTCCGGCAGGAGTTCTAGCCCCAAAATCAAAGGCGGACTTTGCATTTATTCTTCATTCGCTGAGTTATCTTTCAAGCAAAGGACGGGCTGCGATTGTATGTTTCCCCGGAATTTTCTACCGTGGAGGCGCGGAGCAGAAAATCAGAAAATATCTTGTGGACTCAAACTTTGTTGAAACCGTAATATCGCTTGCTCCGAATCTTTTCTACGGAACTTCAATTGCCGTGAATATCCTTGTTCTTTCAAAGCACAAGACTGACAGCAAAATCCAGTTCATAGAAGCCGGCGAGCTTTACAAAAAGGAGACAAACAACAACGTTCTGACCGACGAGCATATCAGCAAAATTATAGAAGCGTTTGATTCAAAAAAAGACATCCAGTATTTCTCAAAATCAGCGGAACTTGAAGATGTCGCGAAAAATGACTACAACCTTTCCGTTTCAAGCTACGTTGAAGCCAAGGACATCCGCGAAAAAATCGACATCAAGGAACTGAACTCAAAAATCAAGGAAATTGTCGCAAGAGAAAATGTTCTTCGCACTGAGATTGACAAGATTGTTGCGGAGATTGAGGGGGAATAATTGTCTTAGATGGTAAAAATACGATTAAATTTGCAAAAAATATGCAAATTTGATAACAAAATCGATGTGCTATGCCGATATTGGTTATAAGAACTATAAAATGAGGAATATATGATTTTAGAATATTCAATCACAAATACATATTCAATTGGAGAAAAACAAACCATTAGTTTTGAACCGACTACTTATGATGAAGAAAATAAAAATCATTATATTGATGTTAATGGAACAAAAATATTAAAACTTGCCTGTATTTATGGTTCAAATGCAGCTGGAAAAACAAATATGGCTGTGGCTCTAAATTTCTATTTACGTTTTATGGCTTATTCATTTTATACTACAAAGCCAGAAGAGAAAATTCCATTTGTACCGTATTTTTTTGAAACAGAAAATCTTGATGATGTTTGTGGAGAATTCGATTTAGTTTTTTTTGCATACAGCACAGAAGAAAAAAAATATATAAAATATCACTATTATTTAAGAATCAATAGAAATGAGGTTTTGGAAGAGTCCTTAAATTATTATCCTAAAAAATTGCCGCGCCTGATATTCAACAGAAATAAAATGAATATTGAATGGGGAAACTCTGTGAAAGGAGCAAAAAAAGCAATAGAAGATATTCTTATTTCCAACTGTTCTTTAATTTCTGCAAGTTCTAAAACAAAAATTTCTGTCCTTAATGATGTATTTTTTTATATTGTTAATAGATATAAAGGCTTTTTTAGCCCTTTTAATAATGAAATCCCACAATCTTTGCTTGAAAAACTTGATAATGATGAATCCTTGAAAAACAAGGCAACTGGTTTTCTTTCATTTGCTGATTTCGGTTCTATATCAGATATTTCAATAAAAAAAGAAATCAAAGAGTCGAATGGAAATTTGTCATTAACTGCTTCAAATAATAAAGAAAAAACTAATAGAAGAGCTTCACTGGTGCATAAATATAATCAAAAAGAATATCCATTGCCATTGGGGCTTGAATCTGCTGGTACAATAAGAGTCTTGGAGCTGATAGAGCCACTGGTGAATTCGAGCGAATCTAGTTTGACGATTATAGATGAAATAGAGGCATCGTTGCACCAAGACTTAATAGAAGCCTTTTTAAGATTATTTTTGGAATTGTCTAAAAATGCTCAATTGCTTTTTACAACCCACAATCAGGAATTATTAGATTCTGGATTAATTTTAGATGATGAGGTTTGGTTCTGTACAAAGACTCAAAATGGAAACAGTGTGTATAATTCTATTTCGGATTTTAAAGGCTTTAGAAAAGAAGTCTCCCGAAAAAAACTGTATCAGGCAGGAAAATTTGGCGGTTTACCAAACATTGATATTCAAGGTCTAAAGGAGTTGTTCTATGGCAAGAAGAAAGATTAGAACTCCTGCATATAAGACAATTCTTCTTGTTGTTGAAGGAGAGACTGAGCAGATTTATTTTGAACGGTTAAAGGCTTTTGAAAAATATCCGAACTTACGAATAAAACCTGAGATGCCAAAGCATAGTAACATTGGTACGTTGCTTGATTTTGCGAAAAAAGAAGCTAAGTCAAAAGCTTATGATGCAGTGTGGCTCTTGTTTGACAGGGATGTTTTAAAGACGCAAAACATTTCCAAAGACATTCTAAAACAGATAAATGATAAAAACACTATGGCTAAATTAAAAATAAATTTGGCGGATTCGTTTCCATGTTTTGAAGTCTGGTTTTTACTGCATTATTGTTTGCCAAAGCAATATTACAGTTCTCAGAATGAATTGATAAAAGATTTATGCAAATGTCTGCCTTCATATACTAAAAATAATGTCTGGTTGTCTAGAAATGATATTTATAAACTGTTAAAGGACAGAATTGATAACGCATATATAAATTCACAAAAACTTCGTTTAAGAAATGCTGGCTTTGATTCAATAGAATCTACAATGTGCAATGTTGATTTATTAATGAAAGAAATTTCAAGCCTCGCAGAATCAAATAATAATCTATAAATTGCAATTTTGATAAAAAGGAAACTGACAAATGACCAGACTGAACGAACTGATAAATGAGCTTTGCCCGGAAGGTGTGGAATATATAGACTTTTTTTCTTTGTGTAATTATATCCGTGGAATTACATATAATAAGACTAACGAAATAAATGACGGTTCTGTTGGAATAAAAGTTCTTCGTGCTAATAACATTACTTTGGAAACAAATTCATTAAATTTTGAAGAAGTGAAAATTGTTTCACCAGATGTAAAAATAAAAGCTTCTCAATGGCTAAAATACCAAGATATTTTAATATGTGCAGGAAGTGGAAGCAAAGAGCATATCGGAAAAGTTGCATATATTTTCAATGATATGAATTTTACCTTTGGCGGTTTTATGGGTGTCATTCGCCCAAAAGGGGATAGTTTAAATTCTAGATTTTTGTTTCATATTTTAACAAGTGATATATTCAAAAGACATTTGGCAAAAACATCAGGAGCTGCAAGTGCTACAATCAACAATATAAATAATGATACTTGGAAAGATTTCAAAATCCCCGTGCCGCCTCTTCCGGTTCAGGAAGAAATCGTGCGGATTCTTGACAAATTCACGTCGCTAGAAGCGGAGCTAGAAGCGGAGCTAGAAGCGGAGCTAGAAGCTCGCCGCGTTCAGTATGAATACTACCGCGACGAGCTTCTAACAAGAGAAACTAAAGTTCAAATAAAAACTCTTGGTGAAGTATGCGAAATTGGAGTAGGTGATAAACCGAAATCAATATTAGAAAGTAAAACAGAATATGAATATATAAATGCCGGAACGACAAATTCGGGTTATACTGATTGCTCAAATTGTAAAGGGGATACAGTTACAACACCGTCGAGAGGACAAGGAGGCATTGGTTTTATTGGTTATCAGAAAAAGAATTTTTATTTAGGGCCCTTGTGTTACAAAATTCGGTCAAAAAGCATTGATTATTTGTTAAATAAATATCTTTTCTATTATCTGCAGAGCAATGATGAAAAAATATTAAAAATCAGAAATTCTGGAGGCGTTCCTTCAGTAAACAGAAGTGATTTAGTAAATATTTCCATCGCAATTCCTTCTCTCGAAGTGCAAAAGCGAATCGTCAACGTCCTCGACAACTTTGACGCAATCTGCTCCGACCTTAAAATCGGGCTTCCGGCGGAAATCGACGCGCGCAAAAAGCAGTACGAATATTACCGTGATTTGCTCTTGACATTCGCTGAACGCGGCAACACAATCCTCACAGAACAGAACAGAACAGAACAGAACAGAACAGAACAGAACAGAACAGAACAGAACAGAACAGAACAGAACAGAACAGATGAGATAAAACTGCTCCAGTATGTTTTTGGATATGCTGTTGTTCGGCTGGGAGAAATTGCAACAGTCGTTCGTGGCGGAAATTTCCAGAAAAAAGATTTTGTTGAAGAGGGCAAGCCTTGTATTCATTACGGTCAGATGTATACGCATTTTAGGACTTATGCGGATAAAGTTTTGACTTATATTTCAGAAGATGTTTTCAAGAAATCAAAAATTGCAACAAAAAATGACATTATTATGGCTGTAACAAGCGAAAATGTTGAAGACGTTTGCAGTTGTGTTGCTTGGCTTGGAAAAGAAGATGTTGCGGTAAGCGGTCATACAGCTATTATTCATCATAATCAAAATGCAAAATTTCTTTCATACTACTTTCATTCAAATATTTTTTTTGAGCAAAAGCAAAAACTTGCACACGGCACAAAAGTAATAGAAGTTACTCCGTCAGCATTAAATGACATAAAAATTCCGCTTCCCCCGCTTGCCGAACAGGAGCGGATTGTAAAAATCCTGGACCGCTTTGAAAGCCTCTGCAACGACATTTCTTCAGGGCTTCCGGCAGAAATCAAAATGCGCAGAAAACAGTACGAGTTTTACAGGGATAAGCTTCTGTCGTTTAAGGAAAAAGCAAATTGAATTTGACGGATTATATCATTTAGGTTATGTTTTCTCATGGGGTATAAAGTCAAGTTATTTTCAATATGTGGAAAAGAACCTGTGCTGGATGCGATTTTGGGTACAGAGCCGAAAATGCAGGCAAAAATCTATCGTGAAATTAACTTGCTGGACGAATATTGGAGCGATGCAAAAAAAATAATGGAAAAAAATCCCGAAGTAAAAAAAGAATTAGACCTTAACGAAGCTGAATATCAGGTTATACGTGCTGTCATCAAGGCAAGGCAGGAAAGCGGATTGACTCAGGCTGAATTGGCGGAACGCGCTGGAACAAAACAGTCAAATATCGCGCGGCTTGAAAGCGGCCGTGCAAATCCAACAATCGAATTTCTTCAGAAAGTTGTAGGCGCAATGGGAAAGAAAATCTCAGTTTCGATAATCTGAAACACGAAAACAATGGTATAATATTCAAATGGAGGCGGAGTATGAGAAAAGAATTTTGTGAAAAAGACGGAATAATCATTACCTACACAGATGATAATGTCTGTTTTGAAGATGTGAATACGGCCGAATCAATATTGCTTTCAAATGATGGGAAAATTTTGCACTCAAACTTTGATGATAAAAAAAATCAGTTTTATATAGCTTACCTTAAAAAGATTTATCCGGCGATTACAACTTATAGAACTTTGGATTCTGTGGAGAGCGCTTGATGCCTATTTATATCAGGACATTTGGATATAAAGTTTATATTTGGTCTAATGAAAAAGACGAGCCGATTCATTTTCATGTTACAAAAGGAAATCCGTCTGAAAATGATACGAAAATATGGCTGTTGTCAAACGGCTCTTTTCAGTTGGCTCATAATAAAGGAAAAATTCCAGAAAAAGATTTAACTAGAATATTGTCTGCGCTGCAGGCTTATTATTTTGATTTTATTGATTTTTATAAAAATTATCTTAGCTCAGAAATAAAGTTTTATAAATAAGGAATCCCGAAAATGGCAGAATACAGGACAATCGCCGAGTCTCCAAATTACATTGTTTTGGACAAATACGTAAAGCCGCTTATGGTCTGCGAGAACGGCTATCAGTCGGAATTCGATCTGGAACGTGAGCTTGTTGAGGGCTTGAAAAATCTTGGCTATGAATATCTTCCGGACGTGAAAAATTCCTCTGCTTTGCTTTCAAATGCACGCACGCAGATAGAGGAGCTGAACAACGTTCATTTTCTTGACAGCGAATGGGAACGCTATGTTCAGACTTACCTTGACAAGCCCAGCGACACAATGGACGGCAAGGCGCGCAAGATTCACGACGATTACATTTGCGATTTTGTCTTTGACGACGGACGTATTCAGAACATCTATCTTATAGACAAGGATAAGCTTCTTCGTAACAAGGTTCAGGTAATCCGGCAGTTTGAGCAGACAGGCACTCATCAGAACCGCTACGATGTTACGATTCTTGTGAACGGAATTCCTATGGTTCAGGTGGAGCTGAAAAAGCGCGGCGTTGCAATCCGCGAGGCGTTCAATCAGGTTCACCGCTACAGCAAGGAAAGCTTCAATTCTGAACATTCGCTTTACAAATATCTTCAGGTTTTTGTGATTTCCAACGGAACTGACACACGCTATTTTGCGAACACGACAAAACGGAACAAGAACAGCTTTGACTTTACAATGAACTGGGCAAAGTCCGACAACTCGCTCATAAAAGATTTGACCGATTTTACGCAGACTTTCTTTCAGAAAAACACTTTGCTCAATGTTCTTTTTACTTATTCGGTTTTTGACACGACAAATACGCTCCTTGTAATGCGGCCTTATCAGATTGCGGCGACAGAACGCCTTCTGTGGAAAATAAAAAGTTCTTATATCGCAAAAAACTGGAGCTGCACGGAAAGCGGGGGCTACATCTGGCACACAACAGGCTCCGGAAAAACGCTTACGAGCTTTAAGGCGGCCCAGCTTGCGACTCGGCTTGAATTTATTGACAAGGTTTTCTTTGTTGTTGACCGCAAGGATTTGGATTATCAGACGATGAAGGAATACCAGCGTTTTTCGCCTGACAGCGTGAACGGCTCGGAAAGCACAGCAGGGCTTAAGCGCAACATTGAAAAAGACGACAACAAAATCATTGTCACGACAATTCAAAAACTCAACAATCTGATGAAAAGCGAGGATAATCTTGAAATCTACCGCAAGCAGGTTGTCTTTATTTTTGATGAGTGCCACCGCTCTCAGTTCGGTGAGGCTCAGAAAAATCTTAAAAAGAAGTTCAAGTTTTATTATCAGTTCGGATTCACAGGAACACCGATATTCCCGGAAAATGCTCTTGGCGCGGAAACCACGGCCTCAGTTTTTGGCAGGCAGCTTCATTCCTACATTATTACAGACGCAATCCGTGATGAGAAAGTCCTAAAATTCAAGGTTGACTACAATGATGTTCGTCCGAAATTCAAGGAGATAGAATCTGAGCAGGATGAGAAGAAGCTTTCCGCGGCGGAAAACAGGGAGGCTCTTCTTCATCCTGACAGAATAAAGGAAATCACGCAGTACATTCTTGAGAAATTCAACCAGAAAACGCACAGGACTTTTGGAAGCGCGAACGGATTCAACGCGATGTTCGCAGTGAGCAGTGTTGAAGCCGCAAAAATGTATTACGAGTCGTTCAAGAATTTGCAGAAGAATAAAGAAAAGCCGCTGAAAGTCGCCACGATTTTTTCATTTGCGGCGAACGAGGAGCAGAACGCAATCGGCGAGATTCAGGACGAAAGTTTTGAGACAAGCGCAATGGATTCAAGCTCAAAGGAATTTCTGGATTCCGCAATTGGCGATTACAATAATCTTTTCAAGACAAATTTCAGCACGGAAGGAAAAAGTTTTCAGAATTATTACAGGGACCTTTCAAAACGCGTAAAAAATCAGGAAGTTGATTTGCTGCTCGTTGTCGGAATGTTTCTTACCGGTTTTGACGCGCCGCGCCTTAACACTCTTTTTGTTGACAAGAACCTGCGCTACCACGGTCTGATTCAGGCTTACTCGCGCACGAACCGCATTTTCGATTCCACAAAGACATTCGGAAACATCGTTACTTTCAGGGATTTGGAGCAGGCGACGGTGGACGCAATCAAGCTTTTCGGGGCTACAAATCACATAATCCTTGAAAAAAGCTATTCAGAATATATGAATGGGTTCAGCGACAAGGAGACCGGCGAAACTTGCCGGGGCTACATTGAGGTTGCAAAGGAGCTTGAGGAAAAGTTCCCGAATCCTGATGAAATCATAACCGAAAAGCAGAAAGTCGAATTTACAAGATTGTTCGGAGAATACCTGCGTATTGAAAATGTCCTGCAGAATTATGATGAGTTTGCAGGGCTGAAGGCGTTTCAGAGAATTGACCAGAACGATGAAAAAGCCGTTGAGGAATTCAAGGCAAAATATTATCTGAGCGATGAGACTGTTGCAGCGATGAAGGGCGTGAAAATTCCTTCCGAACGTGCGGTTCAAAACTATAAGTCAACTTACAATGACATACGCGACTGGCTTCGCAATCAGAAAGAATCCGACAAAAAAGACGCGCTGAAAATCGACTGGAGCGATGTTGTCTTTGAAGTTGACCTTTTGAAATCTCAGGAAATAAATCTTGACTACATTCTTGAGCTGATTTTTGAGAACAACAAAAGAAATCAGAACAAGGAAACGATTGTTGAGGACGCGCGCCGACTTATCCGCTCAAGCATTGGAAACCGCGCAAAGGAAAGTCTGCTCGTGGAATTTATTAACAAGACGAATCTTGATGAAATCAGCGACAAGGTGGCTCTTATAGATTCATTCTTTAAATACGCGCAGGCGGAACAGCTCCGTGAAGTGGACGAGCTGATTGCGGAAGAAAAACTTAACCCTGAAAAGGCAAGGCATTACATCGCAGTCTCATTGAAAAAAGAATTCGCAAGCGAAAACGGAACTGAGCTGAATTCGATTCTTCCAAAAATGAGTCCGCTGAATCCGAATCATCTGACAAAAAAACACACTGTTTTTCAGAAGATAACGGCTCTGGTGGAAAAGTTTAAAGGCGTGGGCGGAAGTGTTTGATTATTTTAACACGCAAAATTTATCATAAATTAAAAAATCATTTACGAATTTTCTTGCCGATTGGAATTTATTTTTATATTTTAAAGTTAAAGTTGATGAAAAATCGCTTTGGA
>CAKUTI010000010.1 GCA_934691925.1 uncultured Treponema sp.
AGCTGCAAGCGAGTGTACTCGCATTAAACTTTTTTATCGCAGCCTACTGAATTTACAGAAAGTCTTTCACACTCTCGCACAGAAAAAGACTTCGCAGAAATCTACAGAATGGCAAACGCGAGGCAATAAATAAAGCACGTCATTCTGAGCTCGAGCGCGTTCGTTGCTGCGCTCGCTTCGTTTCGGAATCTGCAATTTTCAACACGGATTTTAGCGAAAAGCACGAATTTGTGCTGATGCACGCTGACGCACACAGATTATTTTGTCCGTGTGCGCCATTTTTAGCCGCGTTTATCCGTGTTAAAAAATCTATCTCTTTTTTCTTGCGAATCCAAAAACGACGGCAATCACGAATGTTATCGCCATGTCGGGGAGCGTGTTTCCAACGGCAAGGTCGGTTCTCATCAAAAGCCGGTAAACAACAAACCCAACGCACCAGATTGCAATTTTCGCAAAATCAATTTTTCTTGATGACGAGTCTGACTTGACTACGAAAAAGTCCGCGAGCTGAATCGCAATCATCGGGGCAAAAACAGAGCCGATAAAATACAGGAAGTTCGTTATGTTGTCCATTGGAAAGAAAATCGCCGCGAAAGTTCCGATTAAAGTCACCGCGACTGCAACCGATTTTTCAGGCAGTTTTCCGCTGATTGTCCTGAACGAGACTCCCGCGCTGTACGCGTCAAGAAAAGTCGTCGTAACAGTCGAAAGAATCAAAATCACAAGCGCGGCAACGCCAAGCCCGGCCTTCACCATGATTTTTGCTATGTCCGCCTCGCCTGTCAAAATCGCCGCGCCCATTCCGATTATGTACATCCAGCAGGAGACAGCACCGTAAGTTAGAGCCGAGGCAAAAGTCGCCTTGAAAGGCTTTTTCGCGTATTTTGTGTAGTCGCTGATTAAAGGAAGCCAAGAAAGCGGCATTGCAACTGCAAGCTCCACCGCTGCACCGAACGAGAGAGCCTCAGAAAAAGGATTTTCAGGATTCGAGTCTCCGCTGAAAAAAATCACCTTGCAGAGAACGAGAGTCAGAATAAAAAGAGCCGCCATTGCGACAGTGTTGAATTTTCCAAGATTCGTGATTCCAATCAAAATCCAGAGGACAATCAGAACGCCGATTACGGCCGCCCAAATCCATTTTCCGAACGCGAAAATCTCGTTCACGGAAATCGAGCCGTCATAAATCATAATCCCGGTCCAGCCGGCAAGCTGAACAACGTTCAAAAGCGCGAAAAACTTTGAGCCGAGAAGCCCGAAGCTTGCCGCAGTTGACTCCATCGCAGATTTTCTTGAAAGCGCGCCGATATATCCTGAAAAAAACAGAAGCGCGCAGCCGATTAAATGCCCGAGCAAAATCGCAAGAATTCCCTTTTTGAAGCCGAGCGGAGCAAAATAAGTTCCAGTCAAAATTTCGGCGATTGAAACCGCAGCTCCAAACCAAATCAGAACGTTAGAAAAAACGTTCGTTTTATTTTCTGCATTGTTTTCCATAAAATTGATTTTCCTTTTTTTATTTATTTTATATCAATGATTTCAAAACTTATGTTTTATTAGAATAACAGACTGAATAAAGACAAGTTTTTCTCAAATAAGCAAAATGCGCGAAAGCAGGTTCCGGCAGCGAGCCAAAAGAAACGTCTTAGGCTTACGTCAGCCTTGCTGATTAGGCTTCTTTATTGGCTTAGCAAACGAGTTCTACTGAGAACACATTTTTATTGAAAGATTTTACCACAACTCGTCATTCATAACTGTTATTTTATATTCCAGTTGTGCGCAAGCGGACCGCTTCCTTTTCCCAAATCGAGCATTGCAGAAAGCGCGCCGCTTAAATATTCTTTCGCGTTTTTCACAGAATCTTTCAGAGGAAGTCCTTTTGCAAGATTGCTCGCAATCGCGCTTGAAAGCGTGCAGCCAGTTCCGTGCGTATTTGGATTGTCGATTCTCTTTCCAAAAAACCACGTGCCTTCGCTTCCGTCAAAAAGATAATCGTTCGCGTCGTTCAGGCTGTGGCCGCCTTTAAGCAAAACTTTGCATCCGTAAAGCGAATTTATTTTTTTCGCAGCGTTTTCCATATCTTTTTCAGATGAAATTTTCTCGCCGGACAAGACTTCGCCCTCTGGAATATTCGGCGTAATCACTGTTGCAAGAGGAAGAAGCTCTTTTTTCAAAGTCTCAATCGCCTCGTCACAAATCAGTTTTGAGCCGCTAGTCGCAACCATAACCGGGTCAACAACAATGTTTTTAAGACTAAATTCTTTTATCGAGTCTGAAATCACCTTGATTAAAGATGACGACGAAACCATTCCCGTTTTTACCGCGTCAGGAAAAATATCCGTAATGACAGCCTTAATCTGCTCGCGCAAAAATTCCGGCGTAACTTCCATTATCGCGCTAACGCCGGTCGTGTTCTGAGCCGTAAGTGCCGTGATTGCGCTCATCGCAAAAACGCCGTTGCAAGTCATCGTTTTGATGTCGGCTTGAATTCCGGCGCCTCCGCTCGAATCGCTTCCCGCGATTGTCAAAGCAGTTTTCATTTTGTTCTCCTTAATAAAGAATTTTCGTTTTCTTCAGGCGGTGCCCTCAAGAAGAAAACTTTCTGATAATTTTTCTGATTTTGAAAATGAACGGAATAAAAACTAAGTTCTAAAAATATTCTCTAAAACGCAAGACAAAAGTTTTCCGAAAATATTTTAAAAGAAGAAAAGTTCCCTACGTTGGCATTATCCAAATCAGGTTCCAGGGTCAAGGCAAACAGCCTACTCTCAGCCGGATTTTTCCAGCTCCCCATTTTTGATTCCAACATTATTGTGATTTTTGAGAAAAACTTCAATAAAAACGCACGTCATTCTGAACTAGAGCGCATTGTTGCGCTCGCTTTGATTCTGAATCCGCAATTAAAAAACAGTCCCTGAAATAAATTCAGGGTGACACCCCATCGCAATCGGAAAAATTTCAAGAATATTTTAATAATAATGACAATATTTTGGACTTTTATTGTTTAATAAATTCTTATAAATAATTATAATACTGTAAATCCCTCTTACTAAAGATTTAGCGACGGGGGGGCAAATGTATAGTATGTCAAATGAAAAAATTCTTGTTGTTGATGATGTCGGGCTAAACCGCGAAATTCTTTCCGCGCTGCTTTCAGATTCTTACAACATCATTGAAGCAGCAGACGGCGAGCAAGCCATAAATATCTTAAAAAACAGCCATGAAGATATTTCAATTGTTCTCCTAGACCTTATCATGCCAAAAGTAAGCGGATTTGATGTCATAAATTTTATGAAGACTTCTGGAATCATAAACCACGTGCCGGTCATCGTCATCAGCGTTGAGCAGGACATCAAAACGGAACAGAAATGCCTGGAGCTTGGAGTTTCGGATTTTATCAAAAAGCCGTTCAACAAAGGCGTTGTAAAAAAAAGAATCAAGAACCTCGTTGACCTTTTCGCATACAAAAACAGGCTCGAGGAATACATCGAAATCCAGACGGCTGGAATCACGCGGCAAAACAAAATTCTTCAGGAGCAGTCGGAAAGGCTCAGCCGTATAAACGAAAAAGTGACGGAACTTCTCGGAACAATCGTTGAAAGCAGACATTCTAGCACAGGAAAACATATTTGGCGCGTAAAAGAATTCACAAGAATAATCGCAAAAAAACTCGCTAAAAAATTTCCAGAATACAATTTGACAGATGAAAGAATTAAAACGATTGCCGACGCAAGCCCGCTTCACGACATCGGAAAAATCGCAATCAAGGACAGCGTGCTTTTAAAGCCCGGAAAACTCACGCCGGAAGAATTCGAGCATATAAAAACGCACACAACAAAAGGATATGAAATTCTAGAGCAGTTTTCATATGTCTGGGACGATGAATACAGGGAAACAGCAAAGGCAATCTGCCGCTCGCACCACGAACGCTACGACGGAAAAGGCTATCCTGACGGGCTTAAAGGCGATGAAATTCCAATCGAGGCGCAAATCGTCTCAGTCGCGGATGTCTACGATGCGCTCACTTCAAAACGCGTCTACAAAGACGCTTACGCGCTGGACAAAGCCCACGATATGATTTTAAACGGCGAGTGCGGAGTTTTTTCTCCGAAAATTCTCGAATGTTTTAAAGAGTCAAAAGAAGAATTTGAAGAAATCGCACTTAAATACAGGGAAGATGATTCTCAACAAAATTAAAATGGAAGAAAAATGACAACAGAAGAATGTTACGAAAAAATCGGCGGAAACTACGCTGAAACTTACGGAAGATTTGGAGACGACTCTTTAATCAAGCGTTTTGCGATTAAATTCATCAGCGACAAAAGCTTTCAGTCGCTTGAAGAAAGCATGGCAAAAAGCGACACGCAGGCGAAATTTCAGGCGGCGCACACTTTTAAAGGCGTTTGCGCAAATCTCGGATTTGACGCTTTGTTTTCATTGTCATCAAAAATCACTGAAATTTTCCGCGCAGGAAAAACAGAAGGAAGCGAAGAGCTTTTTTCAAAAATCAAAGAGCAATATAAAATCACGATAGAAAATTTAAACGAACTTGCAAGGAATTAAATCTTGCTTTCTACAAGAAAAATTATTTTCAAGGCGAAATCTGCCGCAATCCTGTTTTTTCTCGTTTTTTTGTTTTTTGGAACCGCATCAAATCTTTTTGCTTTTGAAGCCAGAAAAACAGAAAATTCATTTGAGAACACAAAATCAAATGAAAAAACTGTGAAAGTCGGATATTACGAGAAGCCGCTTTTCGCAGAGGGGATGGAAATCGGCGAGCCAAAAGAAGGCTACGGCTACGAATATCTCCAAGAAATTTCCTATTTTGCAAAATGGCGTTACGAATACGTTTACGGAACGTTCGAGGAGCTTTTTGAGAAGCTTAAAAAAGGCGAAATCGACTTGCTAGGCGGAATCCGGTTTACAGAAGAACGGACGGAATTCTTCAATTTTCCAGACTACACGATGGCTTCAAACAAAAATGGAGACTATTATCTCTGCACGGCGAAAAACCGTCTTGACTTGCTAAGCGACTTGAATTCCGCGCTTTACATAATCACATCAAACGACCCGTTTTTCAAAAAAGACCTGGAAGAAAAATATTACAAGCTGATTCCGATAAATCCCGAGCTTCCAAAAATCATCGAAAATTACGTTGCAAAGCACGACTTTATCAAAATCGGATATTTCAACGATTACCTTCCTTTTTGTGACACTGACTCAAGCGGCAAAGCGACCGGCGCAGTTGTTGACATTATGCGCGCAATGCTTTCCGCGCTGAATATCCAGGACAAAATCTCGCCGGAATACATCGCATATGACACTTTCGAGGAAATGCTTAGCGACCTGAAAGAAAAAAAAATCGACGTGGTCTACCCCTTTTCAACAGATGCCTGGCTCGCAGAAAAAAACGGCATCTACCTTTCGAAAACCGCTGTAAAATCTGGAATGTATATCGCCTATGCAAAAGCTTTCAACAGCGAAACAACGGAAACAGTCGCGATAAACAAAAGCAACATGCTTCAGGCACATTACGTTAAAAAAAACTGGCCAAGCGCGAAAATCGTTTTTTATGACTCAATCGATGAATGTCTTCTTGCGATTTTAACAGGAAAAGCAAGCTGCACAATAATAAACTCGCTTCGAGCTGGAACAATCTTGAGCAACAGAAAGTACAGAAAAATTCTTTTTATGCCGCTTCCAGCCCAGGACGAACGCTGTTTTGGAGTTGAATCTGGAAATTCCGACCTCTTGAGAATTCTGAATCGAGGAATCTATCTTCTCGGGAAAGACTTTGGAATGAGCGTTTCGATGAACTACGCGAACAAGCTTTACAAATACACTTTGCTTGAATTTTTAAGCGATAATCTGGAGCTTTGCTTTGTGATAATCGCGCTTTCTTCGATTCTCGTGATTGTCTATTTTACGCGCCGCCAGCGAAAAATGAAGCTTCAGGCTATAAAAGACCAGCACATTCAAAAACAGCTTAAAAACGCGCTGAGAAACGCAAACATTGCGAACAACATAAAAACTGAATTTTTGAACAATATCTCGCACGACATGCGCACTCCGATGAACGCGATTCTAGGATTTGCAACTCTTGCAAAAGAAAACATCGGAAAATATTCCAGTAATTGCGCCGGCACAAATGGTGAACAAGGTGATGAAAACGCCTCAGCTAAAAATGAAATAAAAAGAAATGAGAAAGATGACGGAAAAAACAGAAATCTTGATTGCATAAATCAAAACGACATTGAAAAAATGCAGAATTATCTCGACAAGATAATGAATTCTGGGAAACAGCTTCTTGACTATGTCACAGAAGTCATGAAAGTGAGCTGCATCAAGGGCACTGAAAATTTGTCTTCGGAAATAAAAATCACATCTCCGATAAAAACAGTTGCCGACGAGCCAGAATTTTTAAAACCGGATTTTGAGGAATCAAATTTAGGAAAGGCTGAATTTGAAGAACAAAGATTCGAAAATGATTCTGATTCAAAAGAAAAAAACAAAAATTCAAAGTCAGAAAAAAGAGAAATCAAAAATGCGGCAAAATTCACGGGAACAAACATTCTTTTAGTGGAAGACAACGAAATCAACGTTGAAATCGCCACGGAAATAATCGGCAGAACCGGCGCGAAAATCTTCTGCGCAAAAAACGGAAAAGCCGCGCTCGAAACTTTCAGCACGACAGAAGAAGGATTTTTTGACTTGATTTTTACAGATTTGCAAATGCCGGTTATGGATGGCTACGAGGAAGCAAGGCAAATCAGAAGTCTTCCGCGAAAAGATGCGCAGACGATTCCAATCATCGCGCTTACAGCATACGCTTTTGAAAACAACAGCGATGATATGGAAAAGTCAAAAATCAACGACTACGTTTTAAAGCCAGTGCGGTTCGACTTAATCCAAAAAATCATGGAAAAATATCTGAAGAATAAAATGCAAAGCGAATAACGCGGAGAGCTAAAAGCAAAGCACGTCATTCTGAACTTGTTTCAGAATCTGTAAAAAAATTACAAATAGATGCTGAATCAAAATGCGCGGTTAAAACCGCGAGTTCAGCATGATAAAGCCTCCACGAATCCGCGCAAATCACTTGCTCGTAACAAATGAGAGGACTTTTTTCAGTTTTGCCACATCAATCGGCTTTGACAAATGCGCAGTCATTCCGCTTTCAAGCGAGCGTTTCACGTCCTCGTCAAAAGCATTCGCGCTCATCGCCACAATCGGAACGTTCTTGCAGTAGTCGCTTCCAAGATTTCGGATTCGGCTCGCGGCTTCCTGGCCATTCATAACAGGCATGATAATGTCCATCAAAATAACGTCGTAATAGCCCGGCTTGCATTTCTGCATAATCTCAACGGCTTCTTTTCCGTTGAACGCCTTTTCCACGATTATTCCTTCGTCCTCAAGAATCGTCGTGGCAATTTCCATATTAAGCTCGTTGTCCTCAACAACAAGAACACGCTTTCCTTTCAAGTCTGAATTGAAATTCGGCTCAAGCTCAGAATTTTCCTTTTCATCAACAGACTTAAACCGCGCCGTAAAGCTGAAAGTGCTTCCCTTTCCGACTTCACTCTGAAGATGAATTTCAGAATCCATCATCTGCACAAGCCGTGCCGCAATCGCAAGTCCAAGCCCCGTTCCCTGATTTCTCGCGATGTCTGAATTGTCCGCCTGCTCAAAACTTCTGAAAACCGCCTGCTGCTTGTCCGCCGGAATTCCGATTCCGTTGTCCTGAACCGCAAAAAACACGTCGGAAGTGCTTTCGTCAACAACAGTTTCCTTTACAAAAAGCTCGATTTTCGCGTTTTGATTCGAGTATTTTATCGCGTTGCTCAAAAAATTCACGAGAATCTGATTCAGCCGCAGTCCGTCGCAGACAAAATTTGAATGAAGCAAGTCAATCTGCTTTTTATATTCGATGTTTTTCTCAACAAGTTTCGCCTCAATCAAGAAGTCAATCTCGTCGATTTTCTTTTTTAGATTGCATTTTCCAAGAACGAGCTTCATTTTTCCGCTTTCGATTTTAGACATATCAAGAATGTCGTTGAGAATTCCAAGAAGATAATTTGAAGAATTTTTTATTTTATGAAGACAGTCGAGAATTCTTTCCTTTGGCTGCTCTTGCTTCAAGGCTATTTCAGTCATTCCGATAATTCCGTTCATCGGCGTTCTGATTTCATGCGACATTCTGGCAAGAAACTCGGATTTAGCCTTTGCGGAAATGTCGTGGCGCAGAAGATTTATCTTGTTCTGAATAATCGAAGAAACTTCGCCGAGCCATTTTAGAATATTCTGGTCAGAAAGCTCGTCTTCAGAATTTGCGGAATAAATAATGCTTCCAGAATATTGCTTTCCGTCACGCATATGATAGACAAGGCACGGAATGCTCTTTTTATTTCGTTTTTTCTTGAAGATTTCAGTCACAACAGGCGACTCTTTTTTAATCAGCGTGAAAAAAAGTTTTTGAGTCTCCTCATTCTCTGAGAATTTTTTGAACTGCGACTCAGTGCAGTGTGTAACAACCGCCGACGGGACAAATTCCTGATTTTCCTTGTAAATATAATAAATGCTGTTTGCAAGCTCCTCTCGCCTAAAATCCGTTATCGCGACATTTTTGATTTTTGTTCGGGCGCAGACTTTATAGAAAAGCATATCGAGAACAACATTGATGTTTTCGCCGCGGTCAAGCAAATTCATAGCGATTGCAGGCAAACTCAAATCTTTCAGCGGAGTTGTCGGGCGAATTTCCACAAATGGAATTCCGCCGTCAAGATTTTTATCGGCTTCACCAGAATCAGAATTTTCATCATAAACAACGATATTTCCAGACTTGCCTTTTGCGGCAAACAGTGCGTTTCCGGCTTTTTTCAAGACTTCGTTCCAGTCATTTTCATCGGAAATTTTCTGAGATTCTGCAATTCCGCAGCAAAATGAAATCTTGTAATATTTTTCCTTTATAATCTGTGAAAATTTCTTTTCAACATTTTTCGCAATCTCTTTTGCCTGCAAAGATGAAATTTTAGGAGACCACAATAAAAACTGGTCGCAGCCCGCGCGGATAAAAACAGTTTCTCTAAGATTTCTTTCATCAAAAGATTCTTTCAGGATTTTTGCAAAACATTCAATTATTATGTCGCAGAAAACAAGACCGTAACTATTGCTAAGATTTGAAAAAGTCTTTATGTCGAAAATCATCGCAACGCCGCCGTAGTTTTCATTTTTGCGCGCGTTTTCAAGAATCAAATTTGTTCCGTGGCTGAAAAAACAGAAGGACGTAAGCGAATCGTAGTAAAGTTTTAGTTTCTTCTCTTCTTCAAGCACTTTTTGCTGGTTTATATTGTGAAGGCAGCCGACAACACGCAAAAGGCTTTTATCTTCTGCGCGGGCATTGTTTCCAGTCAGTTTCACCCATTCGTATCTTTGATTTTTGTTCGACCAGAGCCGGAATTCCACATCGATATTTTTCTCGGATTTTTCAACAGCGTCAAAAACTCTTTTTCTGTCGTCCTCATGAACCATCAGAAGGCTAAGCGGCTCAGGATATTTCTTCAAGTCCCAGACTCCGTTTGAATTCTCGCTGTTTACAATTTCAAGCATATTTTCTTTTACGCGGAAAATGAAAAATTCATCGTTTGAATTGTCAATGGCGAGCTTGTAGCGCTCTTTTTCAACGACAAGCTGCTCCTCATTTGCCTTTTGTGTATCTGTAAGATTTTCTATTACATCGTGAAGCTCATCGATTTCAGTGATATTCGACGGAACAAATTTATGGATTCCAGAAATTCCGCCGCGAACGCAGGCAACAAGATTGTAAAAAGGCTTTGTGACTTTTACGACCAAAAAACGCACAAGCAAAAACGCTAAAAGCACGCTCGAAAGCAAAGTCAAAAGAAGTTTTAGCCGCATCTCCTGCTTAAAATCATAAATCGACTTTTCCGAGACAAATCCAAAAAGACACCATTGCGTGTTGTCATAAGGAACGTTGCTGCTGTAAATGCTCAGCGGCATATAAATAGCATAAATGTCCTGAACGCCGACCTGAACGTTCTCAACTTTGTAAACATATGACGGAAGACCATTTTTTTTGATTATCTTGAACTGTTTTTCGCCGAGATTCTTGTTTTTGCTTGCCGCAATCGCATTGTAAAGCGCGCCTTTTCCAAGAAGATTCTCAAAAACGCCGTTAGATTTCCGCAAAGCGATTGAATATCCCGCATTCAAGTCAGCGTCAAGATTCCGCACAGGAAGATATTCCATAAGATAATCAAGGCTTATTTCAACTCCTAAAATTCCGTAAACCACGCCGTTGTAAGAAACAGGCACGGAATAAGTAATCATCTCGTAATTGTCCATCTGATTGTCTTGCAGAACAAAAGGAAGCGACCAGTAGCCCAAGTCGTCAGTGTCGATTTCAGGATGACGAAGAGCCGTCGTGTAAGGAACGTAAAAAAAGTCGTCGCATTTTTTTGCGCCATTTCCCATAAGGTAAAAATCCGTTGTCCACGCGCTATCGAGCGAAACTGAATATTTCTGGGAAATCCGCTTGCTTCCGCGCTCAAGCATCAAATCTGTGTTTGTTGAAGCTCTAGCTTGAGGCTCAAAATCACGCAGAAAAAATCCGCAATATTTCGCCTCGCTTTCAATCGGAGAATCGTTCGCAAGAACAAAAAAAAGTCCAGTCGCCGAGTTGTATTGAAGAGACTCCATCAAAAACGGGAAAACATCGATTAAATATTCTTTTTGGGCTTCCTTGTCTGACAAAAAATCTTTTATTTTGGTTTTTGATTCAAGAAGCCGCTTTTCAAGCGATTCTGAAATAAAATCCTTGTCGCGTCCAATCGTGCGCCAATGCTCGACCATCTCGTTTTCAAGAATTACGTGAGCGTTCTCAATAATATGAGAGTCCATATTGACAATGCTCTTCGCCATCACTTGACCGTAGCGGCTCGCCGTAATCACAAGGAAAGGAAACGCCGTAAGAAAAACGACAATTCCGCAAATCGGAAGCAAAAAAATCTGTGATAAGGCTACGCTTTTTCCTCGTTTTCTCCGCGGCATAATCATTCCTTAAGAAAATTCAGGCAAAATCATTGCTTGACGGACTCTTTCATCAAAGTTTCGTAAAAATTTTTGTACCATTTTTCAAATGAATCGTCTGAAATATATTTTGAGAGAGCTTTTTCTCTTGGAATTCCAGAGAAAATTTCCTGAGCAAGTTTTTTCCGGTCGTTTTCCGCGCTGTTTGATAAAGCAAAATCCAAAACGCTCCGCACTTTGAATCCGTTTCTGAAACTTTTCGGCGTGTAGAATTTCATATCGCCGAAATTTTCCATTACGCTTGAAAGGCAGTCATAGACTTTCGGATTGATTTTTATGTTCTGCTCTGAGATTTCTTTTTTGACAAAATCAATGCTGTTCGCGGCTTTTTTTACAGGCAAATATCCAGAATCGCACACAAAAAGAATGTTGTTTTCTTCCTGAGTGAACCATTTTAGAAAAACGCTCGCCGCATATTCGTGCTCAGTGTCTGATTTTGTGACAACCATTCCCGCGCCCTGCTGAACACAGTAATTCTCGCCGTTTTCCATTACAGGCGCGTTTTGAATAATGTAGTCGATGTTGTAAGACAAATCTTCAAGCTCCATGCGGTCTGGAAAATACATCACAGAAGATGTCGAACCAGTGTAAGCGATAATATCGCCTGTTTTCACATCGTCAGAGCGGAATTTTCCGTAAGCCGTAAAATATCCTTTAAGATAAGGAACGTAGTAATTTTCCCAAAGTCTGCGGATTTTTTCCTTGTCGGCGTTAATTGACACTTTTCCATCTCTGACTTCAAAAATCTCCGTTCCCATCTGCCTCATTCCGATTATAAAATAATTCGACATTGAATCTCTGCCATAAAAAGCTTTTCCGTCGTCTGGAATGTCAGGAGTGAGGCTGTCAGTCCATTTGTAATATCGCTCGGCAACCGCAGTAACGCCTTCAGTTGTGTAAAGCTCAGACAAGAGAGAGCCAGTCGCCGCAGAAAATTCCTCCCATGCGGTCTTGTTTATCATCATAATTTCCGTTGATTTTGCGGTCGGAAAAAGATAAAGAACATCGTCTCCGTTCAGATAGCCTTCAGAAACATAATCGTCAACGTATGAATCAAGTTCTTCTTTCGTAAAATATTCCGCGAGATTTGCGAGCTTTCCGCGCTTTTGCGCAGAATAAGCCGTGTCTGCATATGAAGAAAAAATGTCTGGAAGCTCTTTTGCCCCGACTTTTCCAGACAAAGAATCCGTAACCGCTTTTTCAAGGTCGGAAATCGAGCCAAGACTGTGTCCCTCAACGTAAATTCCTTCTTTTCTTCCCACAGTATCGTTGAACTGACTCACCAAAGAATTGAATGTGGACTGCCGCGCGCCGTTGTAATAATGCCAAACTACAAGAGAAACCGGCTCAGACGGATTCAGTTTAATTTTCCGTGGCTTGCTGTTTTTTTGCTGGCAAGATAAAAACAAATTCAAAAAGACAATCAAAAAAGAGGCGATAATAATTTTCAGGCTTTTTTTCATAAGAAATCAATTACCTATTATAGCGATTAGCATAAGAAACCGCAAATTGTCATATTAAAACGGGAACACAATAAAAACCTCAGAAAAATCGTCTGAAGCTGAATTTATTTCATTGCTTTTTATACATTTTTTATTCTTTTTGCTGTTTTCTTTTTTCTCTTCTGCGTCTTCTGCCGGCATGTCTCCTTTCATCGAGCTGCCTCAAATTCTCTCTCCGCTCCTTTTCTGTCCCGTGATGAAGGACAAATCCAGGCCCGCTTTTAGAGGACGGCACCGGCAAAGCCTTTCTTTCGGGCGCAGCCTTTTTCTTCTCAGCCGTGCACGGCTGCATTGCAGAGTCAAGCCTTGTGGCGTACTCCTCCGGAAATCCCGGGCTGACAAGCACCGGCACATCAGCGTCCAAGTCAGCAGCTCCTCCCGGTATTCTCCTGGATACAGCCCTTGCCATCGCAAGTGTTTTATCCAGCGGACGCGGCTTCGCCTCTCCATAGAAAGACAGCCTCAGACTGCCTCTCTTTCCGTTTTCCAGCTTCACAAGGAAATTCATATGCCCTGCAAGCCACATCAGGCAGGCAAGCACAGTTTCTGTGCTGAAAAATCCTATTGCGACGGGCTTGCTTTCTACCTGCGCATTTTCAATCCCTGACCTGAAAGTCGCTATGAATCTCCTCTTGTTAAAAGAAAGCTCGCTGAACTGGACTTTATCGAATTCCCCGATGCTTGTCTTCTTTCTTGATTCTCTTTCAGCCAGTTTCTCCTCGTCAGCTTTGTAGAGCTTGCAATGGGAAGAGCCTATGCACTCATACAAAAGCTTCTTCTCGCATTTCCCGTCCCTGTAATGAACGCATATCCGCCTGTCCCTTTTCTCGTCGTCTCCAGTCCTGAGATACACGATATGCCAGTCTGTGTTCGGAAGTTTTTTTATAGCCATATCCCTATCATCGGAGTAAATGCCTCTGGTCATCATTCCTGAAAAAACATTGTCAACTGTTTTCTGTAAAATATTCAGTTTTTTCATACGTTTCCTGTATGCTGTTTATAACCAGCACATTTTCCAGCTTAAACAGCCTCAACTGCTTTTCATAAGTCGGTTATCTTTTTCCCGTTATTTTCCACTTCTTTCCTTGAAACAAGGTCTCTTTTCTCCGTATGGGAAGTATCACTGCAAACCACATTTCCCCTCCTGTCCGTATACAGACTGTTACCACCATTCCATACCTGTCTCCGCCACTGAAAAACACCTTTTTTCTTTATATGAAAGCAGCAGTGCCTCCTGCTATGCAAAGCCATACGCCCCAGGACCTGAAAATTTTCTTTTATCATGAAAAGAAACCGCAAATTGTCATATTAAAACGGGAACACAATAAAAACCTCAGAAAAATCGTCAGAATCTGAATTTATTTCAGATTTTGAATCTAGGCGAACTAATTTTCCGCTGAATCAAATTTTCCAGCACGCCGAACAGAAAAATCTATTTCCGCATTTTTCAAGATGAAATTTTGCTTATTCTCCGTAAGGGACATCAACCGTAATCACGCAGTTTACATCAGGATATTTTATTTTTACCGCGCTTGCGATTTTTTCTTTAAGCTCGCCGTCGGTCATTTTGCACGAAAAAGGCTTTACAACGTCAAAAATCAGATTTGAATGAGTCTGCCCCGGAACAATTCTGATGTCGTGCGCAGTCAAGTCCGGATTCACAACAAAGAGAATAATCTTCAAGTGCTTTTTCAAGTCGTCCAAAAGAGGATTGCAGGACTGAACAGGGTCCATATGAATAACGACCGAGCAGCCGAATTTTTTGGAGATGTCATTTTCAGCGTTATCAATCACGTCGTGAAGCTCAAAAATGTCTTTGTCGCCCGGAACTTCCGCATGAAGAGAAATCATTTTTCGCCCAGGGCCGTAATCGTGAACAACAATATCGTGCATCGCCTTTATCGGCTTGTGGCGCAAAAGCTCCGTTTCAACTGCTTTTATAAATTCCTTTGAAGGAGCCTCGCCTAAAAGCGGTGCAATCGTCTCTTTCGCGGCGTCGAATCCAGTTTTCAGGATAAATCCGCCCACAATCATTCCTGCAATCGCGTCAACAGGAAGATTGGTCCTTTTCTGTATCAAAACCGAAGCAAGAACGACAAAAGTTGAAACCGTGTCTCCCAGGCTGTCTTTCGCAGTCGCCTCCATTGAAACCGAGCCGATTTTCTTTCCGATTCTGTGATTGTAAAAATACATATAGAATTTCACGATAACAGCAAAGCACATCACCAAAACGGAAATTGCGGAACTTTCAGTTTTTTCAGGCGAAAAAATCGACTCAAATGACGAACGCAAAAGCTCCACGCCCATCAGCAAGATAAAAAACGAGATTACAAGCCCGGAAATATATTCAAAGCGGCCGTGCCCAAAAGGATGGTCTTTGTCAGGCTTTTTCAGCGAAAGCTTAAATCCGAAAATCGAGACAAGAGAAGAAGCACCGTCCGAAAGGTTGTTGAACGCGTCCGCAACCATCGCGACGCTTTTTGAGACAGTTCCGAAAATAAATTTCAGCGCAAAGAGAAGAAGATTCAAAAAAATGCCGAACGCGCCGGTAACAATTCCGTATTTTGTGCGCACTTCGGCATTTTCATAGTCATTTGGATTCTTGATAAAGAACCGAATCAGCAGTTTAAGCATTATTCGATTCTAGCATTTGATTTTCAGTTACGAAAAGACAATAAAATTTAGGAGCAAGCAATGAAGATTTTAGTCCTTGTAGCCGCTCCATTTTCTTAAAAGCGCGATTTTTTCAAGCAGCTTGTCAACTTCCTCTTCAGTGTTGTAAAAATAAAGGCTTGCACGTGCTGTCGCAGGAACTCCAAGATAAGCTCCGAGCGGCTGTGCGCAATGATGTCCTGCCCGGATTGCGATTTTCTCGCCGCTCAAAAGGCTTGCCGCATCATGCGGATGCACGCCGTCAACCGTAAAAGTCACAATTCCGCAACGCTTGTTTCCGTCTTTGTTTCCGATAATCTGAACATGCGGAATTTTCTTCATTCCTTCCACAAGGCGAACTGCAAGCTCATTGTCGTGCTTCGAAATATTCTCCATTCCGATTTCTTCTATATATTTGATTGCCGCGCCCATTCCAACAGCGTCTCCTGCACTGACAGTTCCAGCTTCAAATTTATGAGGAACTTCAGCCCAAGTCGCAGAGTTTTCCGTAACATATTCAATCATCTCGCCGCCGCGCATAAAAGGAGGCATTTCTTCAAGAAGATTCAGCTTTCCATAAAGCGCGCCAATCCCCATCGGGCCGCAAAGCTTGTGTCCGCTGAGCGCGAAAAAATCAGCATCTAAATCCTGAACATCGACTTTTATATGAGGAGCAGCCTGCGCTCCGTCCACAACAATCACCGCGCCGTTTTTGTGCGCAATCTCCGCGATTTTCTTGATTGGATTTGTCGTTCCCAAAACATTCGAAACCTGCGTTATCGCGACAATTTTTGTTTTCTCCGTGATTTTTGAGAATTCGCTTTCCGGAATTTCGCCGGTCTCCTTGTCAACATAAAGAAATTTCAAAACAGCCTTTTTTGTCTGGCAAACAAACTGCCACGGCAAAATATTCGAGTGATGCTCCATTATCGAGACAACAACTTCGTCGCCCTCGTTCACATTCGCCAAGCCGTAAGTATAAGCGACCAAATTCAGACTTTCAGAAGAATTTCTAGTAAAAATAATCTCGCGGGAATCTTTCGCGTTCAAAAATTTTGCAGTTGTCTCACGCGCGTTTTCATAAGCGTAAGTCGCACGCTCGCTAAGATCATAAATTCCGCGCAAAGGATTTGCGTTGCTCTTTTCATAAAAATTCCGCATCGCATCCAAAACCGCAAACGGCCGCTGAGCAGTCGCCGCAGAGTCAAGATAAACAAGCCCCGCATTTTCTTTTGAATTATTATCGTCAATCGCCTTAAAAAGCGGAAAATCTTTTCTGTATTCGTTCATATTGAAGATATTTTAGCAATTATTAAGCGTTTGTAAAAGCCTATAACCTACAAAGAAAATAGGATAAATAAAAAAGGAAGAATTAAAGGCGTTTTCAATGCGAAAAAAAATCTGTCATTCTGAAGTCGAGAAGTCAGCTTCTCGCTTTTGATTCAGAATCTGTCAAAGCAAGTTTCCTGTCCGAATATAATTCGCAGTCTGAAAAAACACAATTTCTCGAATTTTAATCGACAAAAACAATTTTCGCAAAATTGTTTCGTAAACAAAAAAAGGCTCGAACCAATCAAGATTCAAGCCTTTTTGCTGGGACGACAGGATTCGAACCTGTGGAATGACGGCACCAAAAGCCGTTGTCTTACCGCTTGACGACGTCCCAAAACAAGTGTTTGATAATCTACTCTAAAACTAAAAAATAATCAAGATTTTAGTCGTCTTTAGAGTCGTATTCCTCAAAATGACCTGCGTTATATTCATCAAGAATTTTATTTTGCAAAGCATTTCTAAAATCAGCGCTTATCGGATGGGCAACATCCTTGTAGTCGCCGTTCGCAGTTTTTCTGCTCGGCATTGCAATAAACAGCCCCGTCTGCCCCTCAATGATTTTTACATTGTGAACAACAAAGCAGTTATCAAAAGTTACAGTAACATAAGCCTTGAGTTTTCCTTCCGCTGTAACTTTCCGAATCCGCAATTCTGTGACTTCCATTTGCAAGCTCCTTACTTAAAGCAAAAAGTCAATGTGCCAATACACATCTCCATTCTTTTGGACATTTTAAGAGCGCGGCTTCGACCGCATTTTCAGACTCAAAAACACCAAAAACTGTTGCGCCGGAACCGGACATTTCAGCCCAGTCAGCCTTTGAATTAATTATAAACCCTAGTGCCGAATCTATCAAAGAATATTTTTCTTTTAAAACAGGAGTAAACGAATTTGCGAATTTCCAATCGGAAACAGGCGAATAATACATTTTTTCAAGATTTTCAAACGGCGGACAAAAAACGTCTTTTCCATTTTCAAAAGCCTTGTCAACAAGCCCGTAAGCTTCTTTTGTTGAAGAATGAACAGGCGGAAAAACAAGCAGAAAATTCAAATCGCGTCTTGGCGTAATTTTTCTGACAATCTCGCCGCGTCCGCTCACCAAAGCGCAGCCTTTTCCGTTTTCAAAATATCCAGAATGAAGGAAAAAAAACACATCGCTTCCAGTTTTTGAAGCGACAAAATCCATCAGAGAATCAGAAAGAGAAATTCCGCTCAATTTTGAAAGAGCAACGATAAACGAAGCAGCATCGCTAGAACCGCCGCCAAGTCCGCCGCCGGAAGGAATTTTCTTTTTTATAAAGACCTTCACGCCTGAATCAAAGCCGGTCGAATCGCAAAAAGCCTCGTAAGCCTTTGTAATCGTGTTTTCCGCAGGAAGTATCATCGAGTCGCACTCAACATCACAAGTGTTTTTTTTATCGGTTTCATCTAAAAGAGAAACTTCAAGCTCATCGCACAAGTCAACAGTCTGAAAAATGCTTTCTATATTGTGAAATCCGTCATTTCGGTTATGAAGAACTTTTAAGCCGATATTAACTTTTGCAGGAGCCAAAATTTTTAAGGAACTAGACATATCATCATCTTAAATTTTAGTTTTGGTCTCGTCTAGTTTTTGGCGCGCGGAGAAATGCGTTTTTAAGCTAATAGTAAGCGTTTGTCCATAAATCTTGACTAAAGACATTTAGAAATTTATATTTTACTTGCTTCTATCTATTTAGAAACAGGGAAAGGTTATGCTGGTTGACGAGAATTTATTTGGGAAGGTTTCAGCCGCTTGTTTGAGTTTTTCTTATACAGATGAGTACGAGGAAGACTACAAAGACAACGGAAATGAAGATGACTTTGAAAATGTCGATGACAAGGCACTTGACGACTTTGACGATGACATTTACGGAGACGAGCTTGACGCAGACGACAAGCAAGTTACTGTAGATTCATCAAAAAACAACGGCTTTGAAGACGATTTTTACGAAGACACAAACGAGCTTGATGACTAGCTGCTGAAAACGTCCAAAGAATTGACAAAGCATACAAGCAGACCGCGAGAAAATCTTGCGGTCTGCTTTTTTATTTCCAGAACAAAAATTAAAACGAAAACTTTTCCGCGCTTTTTTCTTTTTCATTTTTTGATTAAAAAGCAAAAACGCGAATCGTTTATTTCAAGATTTTTCCTGCGTGCCAGAGCTTTTCAAGCTCGTAGAATTTTCTTGCGTCTTCCGACATCAGATGAACAACAACAGGTCCGATGTCGATAAGATTCCAGTCATCGCCGTCTGGCAATTTTCTGTTTGTCTTGTGGATTTCAAGTTCGTTCTCAGCGACGTAATCCTTCACCTGTTTTGCAAGTCCCTGCCAGTGCGCCGAGCTGTGAATCGTTCCAATCACAAAAAAATCTGTCCAGCTGTTGAGTTCTGAAACATCGATTACAGTAACATTTTCCGCCTTTCCATCCTCAAGAATCTGAGCAATCTCAAGAGCATTTTCCTTTGCTGTTTTTTCAGCCATTATTTTCCTCCATAAAATCTAAAAAAAATCAAAACGCGCTATTTTTCAACCGGATTTTTATTTTCCGCCCGATGATTTTACATAGCGTCCGTCAAAATCTTTTCCAAGAATGATTGTAAAGTCAACTTCAGAGCTTGCTTCCGTGTAGTCAGTCTCGTCAGCCGGCTTTTCTTCAACAATATTTGTGCAGCGAATAAAATCACCCAAACTTTTCGCAACCTCGGCATTTCCAATATGATTTATGATTACAGTTTTCTCATAATCATCAGAATCTGCGTTAAGCGTGCTAAGAACATCGTATCCCGCGCTTTGGAGCAGAGCGGAAGTGTTTCGCGCAAGTCCCTGAACCCTCGTTCCGTTTTGGATTTCAAGGACATAGATACGGTTCACGTTTGCATCATCAAGCGAGACAAGAGCATTTGTCGCCTGTTTTACAACGTCTTTTATAAGCTGGCCGTCATAATAAGGAAAAAGAAGAACTTTTCCGTCAACAACGCGCCGTGAGCCTGTAATCGCTGTCGGATTCAGATGCTCAGAATCAACGTTCGCGATTTCAGATATAAGCGTATGGAATTCCTTTTTTTCAAGATTTGAATTCATCCGCCTTGCGATTTTCTCGAACATTTTCATATTCTGAAGCGTTCTCAAATTTCTTGTGAGGGACGCAAAAAACGCAATCAGAACATTTTGCCGCCGCTCAACCGCCGTCTCGTCCTCTTCGTCCTGCGCTGTGTAAGTCAGATAAGTGCGGATTTTGTCTCCGTCAAGATTTACGACTCCGCTCGGAAGAAGATAACGCTCGATTTTTTCGGTTTTCTCACTCTTCAAGTCAACAGGAGACGGAATAAAAACTTTCATTCCGCCAAGCATATCTGTAAGCTCGCCGAATTTGTCCAGGTCAAGAACAACGTAAAAAGGAATCGTCTGTCCGACGAGTTTCTCTATCTCGCTTTTATACGCTTCAATTCCTTTTTCAGAATAAACCGCGTCAATCCGGTCAACGCGGCCGAGGGAGCTAAAAATCGCGCCTGTGTTTCCAAGAATGTTTATCAGCGCGCCGCGCTTTGAAATCGGATAATAGATAAAGACATCGGTAAACAAAACCTGATTCTTGTCTTCCATCACAAAAAGTGTCTTGATTACGCGGTCAGTTTCAAGATTCTCTTCAATTTTGTCGGTTTTAAGAGAAACGGCAAGACCCACCGACACGGAGATAAAAATCAAAAGGATAAGCGCGAGAAGCATTGCGCCCTTGCTTCCTGCCGCAAAATTTTTCACGTTTCTCAATTTTTAAGGTTCTCCGTTTTGCCGCCATTGTCTTTTTTAAGTTGTTTCAGCCATTCAAAAGATGCCGGAGCGATTTTTTTTCCTTTTTTTTCAAGATATTCAAGATTTTCCTCAAGAACCGAAATCACAAGTCCGTCCAAAGTCTTTTCAAAGAGATTTTTTCTATATTCGTCTGTTGACTGAGGCCGTCCCGGCTCGATTTTGTCCGCCGCAAATACAATTTTCGCCAAATCGCAGCAATTAGCCTTTCCAAAAGTGTGGTTTGCAACGGCTTCAATCACGTCTTGGTTGTGAATTCCAAATTCGCTCTGGATTTTCATAGCGGCTGACCTTCCGTGCAGAAGCGAAGTTTTTTTCGCTTCAAGCCCTTCTATAGGATTTCCGTCCTTTTTTGCAAGCGAAATCATCTCATCGTCTGAAATTTCCTTGCAGATGTCGTGCGCAATTCCCGCAATTTTTCCGAGATTTTCGTCAACTCCGTAAAGCCGGCACATTTTTTCGGCAGTTTCCGCAACCCTAAATGAATGTTCGTATCTTGCTTTTGAAAGATTTTTTTCCGCATACTCGCGGATTTTTTCAAAGCAAATTTTATCATCGTACTTATCTGAAACCATATAATTTCTTCGATTTAATATATTCAAAAACGCCGTCGCTTACAAGATAACGCCAAGCGCCGCCCTCCGCGATTTTCCGCCGGATTTCAGTCGAAGAGACTCCGATTCTCGGATTTTCGACAACTTTATGTGGATAAGGAAAATTTTCGTGTGAAACGCCTTTCATCGGATTTTTTCCGTATTTTTCAGTCGGGCTGTTTCCGAACTTTCCGTTTTTTTCATCGCTTTTATCGTCAGAAGAAAGATTTTCTGGCCGACAAGCAATAATCAAGTCCGCTTTTTCCGCCAAATCTTCCGCGTGATTCCATTTGTCATAATCAGAAATCAAATCGTCTCCGAAAATCACGCCGATTTTTCCGCTCAGAACGCTTTTGTATTTTTCTTCAAGAAAGCAGACCGTGTCCCAAGTGTAGGAAACGCCTTTCCGCTCAATTTCGCAAGGCTCAGCCTCAAAGCGCGCATCGTTTTTCACCGCGGACTGAACCATTTCAAAACGCTCCTTTGAGCCAGCATCTTCCGCCATGAATTTATGCGGCGGAATGAATGTAGGAACAAAGAGAATTTTGTCATAGCCCAAATCGCGGCAAACGCTGTCAGCCAAAATCAAGTGACCGATGTGAATCGGATTGAAGCTGCCGCCAAGAATCGCGATTTTCATCAGCTTTCAGAACCCGGAAACTGCTCTTCCATGTATTCGTCAACCGAGCGTGTAGCCATAAAATCAGGATTCAAGCTTGAAGATTTCTTCTTTGATGAAAGAAAGCTTCCGTCAGAAATTTTCACGCCGTCAGAATTGAAAGTTCCTTTTCCGTTGATTGAGTCAACCAAATTCAAAATCGCAATCCGAACTTCGTTCATTCCTTTGCGCTCGTAAATCGAAACAGGAATGACTTTTGTCTCAGGTTCGCTTTTCTGAATCTTTTCAGCGATTTTTTTCGCGTTTTCTTCCGCGCCTTCAACGTCAATCTTGTTGCAAAGAACGATATGAGGCTTGTTGAGCAAATCTTTTGAATAGCCTTCAAGCTCGCCGCACAAAGTTTTGTACGCTTCAAGGCAGTTTTCATCGGAACAGTCAATCATAAAAAGGAGACCGGCAGTGCGCGAAATATGCTTCAAGAATCTGATTCCAAGCCCCGCGCCCTCGCTTGCGCCCTCGATAATTCCCGGAATGTCAGCAATTATGATGTCGCGGTCAGCGTCCGCGCGCAAAACTCCAAGGTTCGGGATTTTTGTTGTGAAAGGATAAGGAGCTATTTTCGGCCGCGCGTTTGTGAAAGCATCAAGCAAGGAAGATTTTCCAGCATTCGGAAAACCGACCAGACCAATGTCCGCCATAATGCTCATTTCAAGCAAAAGTTTTCTATATTGTCCATCCTGGCCTTTGTTCGCATTTCTAGGAGCCTGATTCGTTGAAGACTTAAAGTGAACGTTTCCCCAACCGCCGTTTCCGCCTTTTAGGAAAACAAACTGCTCATCTTCTGACTCAGTTGTGAACTCACGGATAAGCTCGTGTGTCTCCGCGTCTCTAATAGCTGTTCCCGGCGGAACTGCTATCGTAACGTCCTCGCCGTCTTTTCCAAAACGGTTCCAGCCTTGTCCGTCTCCACCGTTCTGGGCTTTAAAAAATCTCTTGAAGCGGATATTTGAAAGCGTTTTTACATTTCTTTTCACGCAGAAAATAACATCGCCACCTTTTCCGCCGTCGCCGCCGTTCGGTCCGCCCATCGGAATATATTTTTCACGGCGAAAAGAAACGCAGCCGTTTCCGCCTTTTCCAGACCAAACTTCGATTATTGCCTCATCTGCAAATTGTTTCATAACAGTTCCATTATCAAATATACAAAAAAACCCGGAAACAGTAGCACTGAATCCGGGCTGATTTTTACCGAATGTAAAACTTATGCGTTTACAGGAACAACAGAAGCGTACTTTCTGTTGTTGCGCTCGTGGAATCTTACAACGCCGTCAGCTGTTGCAAAAAGTCCGTCGTCTCCGGCTTTCTTTACATTGTCGCCAGGGAAGATTTTAGTTCCACGCTGTTTTACAATGATTGAACCTGCTGTGATAGCCTGTCCACCATAAACTTTTACGCCCAAATGATTCGGATTTGAACGGCGTCCGTTTTTCGCGCCGCTACCACCTTTACTGCGTCCCATATTAAGCCTCCGCTATTCTTTCAGTTTATTCCCGCTAGGCTTCGACTTCATAAAAACTCACGTTTTCAGGAAAATCTTTTGCCAAAGAGCCAATTCCATTTCTGATAAAATCGGCCGCGTATTTTAGGCGAATCTCCGTTTTTGGATTTCCGTCTTTAGCTTCCACCGAGAACGCGAGATTTCCCCGTGTAGAAGTTTCTGCTATCAAAGAAACATCTTCCGTGTGTGAAAGAACCTGCATTGAAGTTCTGAGCAATACAGTAATCGCCGAACAAACAATGTCGGTGCCTTTCTTAGAAAAACTGGCGTGTCCGTTAGCTTCGCATTTTTTCAGCACACCGTTTTTGCCGCAGGAAAGTGTTACGACAGTCATTTTCTAAATATTAGAGAATGATGTCCTTAACACGGATGTCTGTGTAGTTCTGTCTGTGTCCATGCAAGCGGTGATAGTCTTTCTTGCTCTTGTACTTGAAAACAAGAACCTTTCTGTCGCGCCAAGCGTGATCAACAACGACGCTGATTTTTGCGCCCTTAACGTATGGAGAACCGACTGTTACTTTGTCGCCATCGCTAACCAAAAGAACTGAGTCGATTTCAATTTCTGTGCCGTCTTCTGCGTCGATTTTATCAACAGCGATTACAGCATCTTTCTCAGCCTTGTACTGTTTGCCTTTGTATTCAAAAAGTGCGTACATATAAAACCTCTTAACCGCCGGGAAGTGTAACGGAAACTCCTTCGGCTAAAATAAAAATATGAGTAAAAAATATTATCAAATTTATTTAAAGCAAGTCAAGACATAAAAAAACGGCGGATTTTCTCCGCCGCCGTTTCAAGATTTTATTTTACGAAAATATCAAAAAGCTAGTCCAGCTTGTATCTTCCTGTGGAAATCGTGTGTCCGTTCGAGTAAACGTCAAACCATATTTCCTTGTTGCGGCTCAAATCAAGCGCAGCATAGAATTCTTGAACATTCTTTACTTTCTTGTCGTTCACCGCAGTGATTACGTCTCCGTTTTGAATTCTCAAAGCAGCCGCAGGAGATTTTTCAAGAACGCTGTTCACAACAACGCCTTTCACTTTTGAATCGGTGATTTCGAGTTTTTCTTTCAGCTTGTCATTCAAAGGAGAAACGATGAATCCCGGCCAAAGTTTTGAATTGTCGGCAGAAACCTTGTCAGTGCGCTCCTCGATTTTAACTTTTAGATTTATTTTCTTTCCGGCGCGCAAAACTGTAAATTCCGCAACCTTGTCAGCTGGAAGATAGCCAACCTCGCGCATAAGCTCATTTTGGGACTTAACGTCCTTTCCATTGATTGCGATGATGTAGTCGCCAGCCTGGATTCCGCCTTTTGCCGCAGGAGAGCCGATGAACACCTGAGAAGCGAACGCTCCGCTCTGCCCTTTCACACCAAGCTCTTCCTTATAATCATCATTGATTTCTACAAGAGAAACGCCAAGCCAGCCATAAGTGATTTTTCCTTTTGAAACAAAGTCGTCAATCGCTTTTTTTACAGAATTGATTGGAAGCGCAAACCCAAGCCCGACGCTTCCGCCGCTTGAAGACGCAATCCAAGTGTTGATTCCAATAACCTCGCCGTAGATATTTACAAGAGGACCGCCAGAATTTCCCTGATTGATTGCCGCGTCAGTCTGGATAAAGTCGTTCATGTTTCCAATCTGGTCGCCGCTTCGTCCAGTCGCACTGACGATTCCCTGAGTGACCGACTGGCTGTAGCCCAAAGGCGCGCCCATCGCCAAGCAGATGTCGCCCGTCTGGACTTTGTCGCTGTCTCCAAGAACTGCAACTGTGATATTTGAATCTTTTTTCGCCTCAAAAGAAACAAGCGCGATGTCCTGCCGCTCGTCATGACCAATCAGTTTTCCGTTGAATTCCTGGCCGTCATTCAGCTTTACTTTTATATCTGTCGCTTTTCCAGCAACGTGGTTGTTTGTAAGAACATAAACCGTGTTTCCGTCTCTTCTTACAATCACGCCAGAGCCAAGCCCTTTCTGCTCAAGTTCACGCTTGTTGTTTTTCTGATTTTGATTTGGCTGCCCGAAAAAGAAATCAAATGGCCAGCCGTCAAAAGGATTTACAGTCTCAACCTCGGTCTTTTCGGTGATGTCAATCTCGACAACCGAAGGAAGAACGCCCGTGCTTATCGAACGGAAAGAATCCTGAAGAGCCTCAACAACTTTCAGAGACTCAGACGGAATTGAAACAGACGGGGCTTTTGTGTCGGCAAAAGCAGTGTCGGCAGTTCCTTTCACCTCGACTGCCTTGCATGAAATTGAAAGCGCGCCAAAGCCAACCGCGCAGGCTGCAACTCCGGCAAAAATACCTTTTGTAATTTTTTTCATATCCATTTCCTCCAAAAAGAGAAATAAAAATCTAACGCGGAAACGCTTTTCGTATCAAAAATATAAGCGTCTTCCAATGTCTTCATTAAATATAATCAAATTTTGAAGGAATGGTTACAAAAACTTAGCAGACCAAATCGTCGCAGGCTGTAAGGACTTCTGTGTGGTCATCAAAAACCGCGACAGTATGCTCCTCGTGACAGCTCCATTTTCCGTCCGCAGTCAGAACAGTCCAGCCGTCTTTTGCCAAATCGACTTTTTCAGTTCCGAGATTTATCATCGGCTCAATTGCGAGAACCATTCCGCTTTGAATCCGCGGATTCGGGCCTGAGCAAGGATAATTCGGAATGCTCGGATCCTCATGAACATCGATTCCGACTCCGTGTCCGCAGTAATCCTCAACAACGCCGTAGCCGTGCTTAACGTGCGCAACATCATAAACCGCATTTGAAATGTCTCTGATTCTGTTTCCAGCAACACAGGCCGCAATTCCGGCTCGCAAGCTTTCTCTCGTAACCTCAACCAGTTTTCTGATTTCAGGCTTAACCTCTCCAACCATTACAGTGTGAGTCGAGTCAGAAATATATCCGTCCAAATCGATTCCAATATCAAGCGACACAATGTCTCCGTCGTGAATAATTCTGTGCTTGTTCGGAATTCCGTGGATAACCTCGTTGTTTATGCTTATGCAAGCTGCTCCGGCAAAATCTTCCTTGTACCAGGCAGGAGTTCCGCCAACGCTTTTTATAAATTTCACAACCAAATCGTCAACTTCTTTTGTGCTCATTCCGGCATGGACTTTCGGAACAACCTCGCGGAACAAATCCGCCAAAGCGTGGCAAGACTTTCTGATTCCGTCAATTTCCTTCTGATTTTTCAAACGAATCATTCTGTATATCTCCTATCAACTGTTTCCAAAAATAAAAAACGCCATTGCAAAAAACGGGCAAAGTCCAGACGAAGCAATTCAATTTTTCGCCCGCAAATCAGGGCGTTCCGACTTCGCCGTCGGGCTTAGCAATCCCTAACGCAAAAATTTCATCATTTCAGCCTTAAAGATTCTTCCTCGCAGATTCTTGCAGTCGCGCTGTCGCCAAGCCGCCGATACGCAAGAGCCATCTTGTGAAGAAAAACCGAGTCATCGGCGCGTCCAAAGCCAAGCTCCAGCGCGCGCTCCCAGCAGTCAAGCGCAAGCTCGTCATCGATTTTTCCCTCAAGATGATTCTTCAAAATATTTCTCGCCAAATCCAAGACTTCCGGGAAAAAAAGCCTGAAATACGAATAGCTGTATTCCATTCGGATAATCTGCTCAAGCAAAATGAACGCATCGTAATATTCCTGCCGAAGAACCAGCTCCTCGCAGAGGATAAAGCCGTAATCCATGAAATCCTCGCGGGTAAACCATTTTGCAAGGCGGAATCCAGCGTGGTTCATGCTCATTCTCTTGAATTCCTGAACTGCGTCGTCTTCGCGGTGGTGCATCAAGTCAAAAAAAATCAGCTTTGAGCGGCTTTCCTCGTCAGTTCTCGCAAGAAGCCATTTTCTGTAGTCAAAAGAATCGACCGCCGCACGCCTTTTAAATCCGCGCCGCGTAAAATACGATTCTTCAAAAAGCGAACGCTGCTTCACATCTGATAAAACTTCAAACGCGCGGACAACTTTCTTGAATTCCTCAACAGAATTCTCATCATGCGAGACATCAGGATGAAGAAGTTTCGCCTTGTTTCTATATGCTCGTTTTATCTCGGCGGCAGTAGCTCCGTGCCGCACGCCAAGAATCTTGTAAAAATCTTCCAAAGTAGGCTAAGTTTACTCCAATCAAGAAAATTTGAAAACCACTTGCAAATTCGGCAAATCGATTTTGCTCACGGAGATTTTGACGATTCCGTTCAAGTCAACCGGAGAAGCTCCGCCAATCACAGTTTCCATTCCAAGCGACGGAATAAAATACAAGGCCTGTTTTTGCTGCTTGTCAACGCAGATTGCCTCGCCGGTCCAGTCAGGATTTTTCAGAAGATAGACCAAAGTCCAGTGGGTCCGGCTTGAACGCTCCGCTTTTCTTGAAGCCTGCGCCGCAGCGTCGCCCTCGCTCATGCGCAAAAGCATCGTGTCCTTGTCGATTAAATCTTCGCCTTTTATAAACGCGCGGAGCTGCATATGGCTGATTAAGTCGCCATAACGCCGCAATGGAGAAGTCACCTGAGAATACATTCCAAGTCCCAGTCCAGCGTGGCTAGACGGAGTAACGCTCACAACGCGCTTTCTCATGCATTTTCTAAGCCGGAACTGCCCCGCAAGCCCATCGGACAAATCTTTCGGCAAATCTCCAATCTCCTGAGAGATAAAAGGAAACGGAAGATGATTCTTGAAAGCGAACTTTGCCGCGCCCTCGCCTGCCAGAAGCATTGCCTCGCGAACAACTTCCGAGCTTTCCGTGTGCGGAACTTGCGTAAAAGCCACGTTTTTAGTTTCCGGGTCAACATCGATATGAACTTCAGGAATCGAAATATTCACCGCGCCTTTTTTCACGCGCCGCTCAAAATTCCGCCTCGCAATCTCAAAAAGAGGCTTTAATTCAGGCGTTTCTTTTAGCTCGTCGGCTTTCAAATAAGTCAGCCGCTTCACATCGACAATCGTCCGCAAAACATCGCAGTCCTCAATATCGCCGTTCTCGTTCAAAGAGATTTTAAAGCTAAGCGCGCGGCTTTCCTCGCGAAGACCAAGAGCGTAATCTTCAAGACAGTCCTCGCTCAACATTCGCGCTGCTCCCTCAGGAAGATAAAGCGTCGCACCGCGGCTTCTCGCCATCTTGTCAATTTCAGAATCCGGCTTTACATAACTTGCAGGGTCAGCAATATGAACCCAAAGATATTTTCCATCAAATGCAATTGCATCGTCAGGGTCGTTTGACCATTCGCTGTCAATCGCGTAGCTTACGCCCTCAATCTTTATTCTTTCCTCGTCAGGAATTTTTCCAAGCCCCAAAGTCGCGCTTTTCGCGCTAAGTCCGGCGCGCACAGGATAAGGATTTCGCGTAATATCCCAGATTTTCGTGTCGAGCAAAAGCTTGTGCGCCTTTTCAGGAGTCTCGCCGATTCCAGCATCGCGCATCGTCTTGCTTTTGTCAGTCATTCCGAGAGCCAAAGCCTCAACGTCCGCCATATATTTTGCATCTTCAGGAAGAAGATTTTTCGATTTCAGGCGTTTTATGAATTCCGCCCTGATTTCCTCGGCGTGCTCTTTTTCAAAAGCCTTGTCTCTTAGATTTTTAATTTCTTCTTCTGAACGCGGAACAAAGAAAACCGCTCCGTCCTTAATTTCTTCCTCAAATTCAAATCCGTTTTTCAGCGCGGAATAAACGCCCCAGCTTTCATCCGCCTTGATTTCGCCACGCACAAGCTCAAAAAGCTCCGAAAAAGAAACCTCCTGATTCTTTGTTGAATCATCGCTTTCCAAAAGCTCGTAAATCTCTTTTATCTGCTCTCTTAATTTTTTTCCGATTTCTGAATTTTCATCAGCGCAAGAATCTGCAAACGCCATAAGTGAGTCAACCGAAGAAGCCGGCTTTTCGCAAAGCGGAACAACGTCCTTTCCGCGCACTTTCTGCGAAGCGTAATTGTTTTTCTTGCCCTTCGGCTTTCCCCAATACGAGCACCAGTCAATAGAAAATTTGTCGCCGTCTTTCTCGCCAACCAGCGCAGGAACATTCTTATAAATTACAACCGAAGATTTTTCCATACCAAAGCGATTCTATATTAAAGAACAATAAAAAAAAAGACGCTTCCGATTAAAGAAACGCCTGAAAAATTTTGCGGGAGAAACAACGAAAAACGCTGAATAACGACAAAAAAATCGCCGGACACCAAGCGAAAATTGCTGATTATCCGGCGAAACTGCCGCGCAAAAAACGGCACAAAAGCAATTAGAAAAAATTACAAGAACGTAATTTTTATTCTCTTACCATTTTTTCTCGATTTCTGGCTCGCAGATGTTGATTTCTGTGTCCAAATCGAAGAATTTTGCTCTTTCCATATCTGGAGTGAAATTCATTGTCTCGCCAATCTGAACCTGAACTTCCGGGTCAACCTTAGCAACAACGTTAGCCTCGTTTACTTTTACGAAAACGTGAGTTTCAGCTCCCAAAGGCTCCTTGTTCACAACTTTTACCTGCATATTGTTTTCAGCAGCTGGAGTTGCCTGATAGTACAAGTCCTCAGGGCGAACGCCGAAAGTAACTTCCTTTCCGACATATGCCTTCAAGTGCTGAGCCTGCTTTTCTGTCGGAACGAGAGTAAAGCTTCCTTCTGTTGCAACAAGTTTTCCGTTCTGCTCTTCAATCTTGAGACGGAAGAAGTTCATTGGAGGAGTTCCGATGAATCCCGCAACGAATTTGTTGATTGGATGGTTGTAAAGATAGAGAGGCTCACCAATCTGCTGAATTTTCTTTTCTGACATTACAACGATTTTTGTACCCATTGTCATAGCTTCAATCTGGTCGTGAGTTACATAAATCATTGTCGCCTGAAGTCTGTGGTGCAGAGAAGAAATCTCGCCACGCATTGTTACACGAAGTTTCGCGTCAAGGTTTGAAAGAGGCTCGTCGAACAAGAATACTTTTGGAGAACGAACGATTGCACGTCCTACAGCAACACGCTGTCTCTGTCCGCCGGAAAGAGCCTTCGGCTTTCTATTGAGATACTGAGTCAAGTCAAGCATTTTTGCAGCTTCGTTTACTTTGCGCTCAATCTCGATTTTTGGAATTTTTCTGATTTTAAGTCCGAATGCCATATTGTCAAATACAGTCATGTGCGGATAAAGAGCATAGTTCTGGAAAACCATCGCAATGTTTCTGTCTTTCGGCGGAACGTCGTTCATAACTTCGCCGTCGATAAGAAGCTCGCCTTCAGTGATGTCTTCAAGACCTGCAATCATGCGGAGAGTTGTTGATTTTCCGCAGCCAGAAGGACCAACGAATACACAGAATTCGCGGTCTTCGATTGTTACATTTGATTTTTCAACAGCGAGAACGTTGCCGTCGTAAACCTTTGTAACTCCTTTAAGTTCAACCTTTGCCATTTTTGGCCTCCAGGGATTATGATTATAATTTTCATTCTAAATGAGATTTTAAAGGAATTCAACAATCAAGAATGGCAAAATTCCGTCATCTTTTAGAAGATTTTCAGGAGATTTTTGATAAAAGGGTCAAAAAGAACAAACAGAACCGTAAAAACAACCGCCGGAAGATAATTCGCAGTTTTTATGCTTTTTATTTTCATAATGTTAAAGCCGATGAAAATAATCATAACTCCGCCGCACGCCGTAAGCTCCGTTATCATCTGCTCGGAAACAAAAGGCTCAATCAACGTGGAAAGAAGCGTCAAAATTCCCTGATAAACAAAAATCGCAAGCGCGGAAAACATTGTTCCGATTCCAAGAGACGCCGCCATTCCGATTGAAAGAAAGCCGTCAAGCGTTGACTTCAAAAAAATTATTGAATAGTCATGGCTGATTCCAGCCTTGAAAGAACCGACAATCGCCATTGCGCCTACGCAAAACAAGACCGAAGAATTCAAAAACGCATAAGCGAAATTCTTTTCTGCCTTTCCAGCAGGATTTTTTAATTCACTAGAATTTGCGTTCACATTTTCACAAGCCCCGAAAATTTTTCCAAGAGATTTTCCAATCAAAAGAATTTTTCCGTCAATATCAGCCGCAGTTCCTGCAAGTCCGCCGAACACAAGCGAAAGCGTCAAATAAACGACATTCTGATATTTCAAGGACATCTGGATTCCCATCACAAAAGTTACCGCGCCGCAGACCAGCGTGATTGCGTCCGTAAGTTTTTCATTTATCCGCTTTGAAAAAAGAACTCCAATCAAAGAGCCGAGAATTATCGCTACACAATTGACAAAAACTGCAATCATTATTTTTACCTTAAAATAAAAAAGGCTTCCGATTTTCTCGAAAGCCTTGCGTTGCGGAGAAGCTGACTTGAACAGCCACGGATTGCTCCACCAGCACCTCAAGCTGGCGTGTCTACCAATTCCACCATCCCCGCGAATGAAAAATATATTATCACCGGCGATTTTTTTTGTCAATAGCATCTGACAATAATTTTATCACCCAAGACAGACTGGAAATCTGCAATTCAGCATAACGGACGGAATCAAAACTTTATCTTGACTATTTCTCAATATTCAAAATAAAAATTATCCCGCCGTTTTCTGTTGATTTTGAGACTTCGTAGGAAAAAGATTTCTCTCCGCCGGTTGATTTAGCGGTAAAAACAGGATTTCTTGTGTAAATCTTTGCCGAAAGAGGATTTTCTCCATTGCAATCCGCTTCAACACAAATTCCGTTCACGTCAGACTCGTCGCCTAGAAGATTATGTTTTTCGGTCAAAATCACTTCGTTTTCTGTTTCGTTGCAGATTTTCAGCGTATATGCAGTCAAGTCAAAAATATTCACGGAATCTCCGCTCGTGTAGCCGACCCGCGGATAGCCATCAAAAACAAGCGTCGGATTATTGAAAATGTTAAGCGTCACAGACTCGCTGGAAGCAAGCGTGTAAGAGCCGCGGCCGTAACGCTCGAGCGAGAAAGTTACTTCAATACCAGAAGAATTCGTAATCTTAACGTCGTGCTCAGTAAAATTCTGGCAAGAAAAAAGCAAGCCCGCGCACAAAAAAAATAATCCCGCTAGTTTTCGCATAGCGGGATTATACTTCAAAAAACGAGGCGATGTCTATTTAAGAGAATTTTCTAATTCGCGCCGAATCCGCCCTGCTTGACCTGAAAATGCGAGAATTCCATGCTAAAGCTCGCTCTTCCCTGAGTTACAGAGCGCAAAGTTGTGGAGAATCCGAACATTTTCGCCATTGGAGCTGTGCAGTAGACGATTTCGCCTGACGCTTTCGAGTCCTGCCCCTGAATCATTCCGCCGCGCTGTGTTATCTGGCTGATTGCCTCGCCCACAAATTCCGCAGGACAAGAAATATCGACTTTCATAACAGGCTCGAGAATCTCGTTTCCGGCCTGTTTCGCGGCTTCCTCAAAAGCCTCGGCAGCGCATGCTGTGAATGCAAAAGTTGAAGCCGTAAGCTCGTTGTAGTCGATTTTTGTGACTTCAACTTTCACATCGGCGCAAGGATAGCCGTACTGGATTCCGGAAGCGAATGAATTTTCAACCCCAGTTTTTATTGCGTCGTAAATTTCATCAGGAATGTCATTTTTGTGGACATCGCAAGAATAAATGTTTCCGTCGCCGTTCTCATTTCTGGAGATTTTAAGCGTGAGACCTGCAAAATTGTCTTTTCCGCCAAGGTTTTTCTCCCACTCTTTTGTGATTTCAGCCTCGCCAGAAACAGACTCGCGGTAAGTTACCTGAGGCGCGCCAACATTCGCCTTTACGCCAAAATCCTCCTTCATTCTCGTTACAAGAACGTCAAGATGAAGCTCGCCCATTCCTGAGATAATCAGCTGGCCGGTTTCAGCGTCCTCATGGCTTGTGAAAGTCGGGTCCTCGCGGCTCAAAACTGCGAGAGTCTCCATCAATTTGTCTTTGTCAGAAAGAGTTTCAGGCTCAATCGCAACGGAAATTACAGGCTCCGGAAATTTTACGCTTTCAAGAAGAACTGGAAGCCCTTCGCTTGCAAGAGTGTCTCCAGTCTGCGCAAGCTTCAGTCCGACAAAAACTGCGATGTCGCCCGCGCTGACAGAATCCATCTGCTCCATATGGTTCGCATTCACGCGCAGAATTCTGTTCACGCGCTCGCGCTTTTTCTTTCCGACGTTAAGATACTGAGTTCCAGCGGCAAATTTTCCTGAATACACGCGGACAAAGCAAAGCGCGCCCATTTCGCGGTCCTGCTGAATCTTGAACACAAGCCCGACCGGCATTTTTTTCTCGTCGCAAGGAAGCTCAACAACTTCCTCCTTGTCCTTTTTGTGATGAACGCCTTTTGCAGGCGGAACGTCTGTCGGACACGGAAGATAGTCGATAACAGCGTCAATCAAAGGCTGAATTCCTTTGTTGCGTCTTGCCGTTCCCAAAAAGCACGGAACAAGCGTGCGGCTTATCGTGCATTTTCTGATTGCGTCTTTAAGCTGCTCGTTTGTGATTTCTCCGCCCTCAAGATAAATCATTCCCAAGTCGTCGTCAGCGGAAGCAACCGCGTCAATCAGTTTCTCTCGCCATTCGCTAGCCAAAGCCTTGTATTTTTCAGAGATTTCGCTTTCAGTCCAAGTCTCGCCCTCGTCGTCCTCGTTCCATCTCATCTCTTTCATCGTCATCAAGTCGATAAGGCCTTCAAAATTCTCGCCCTGCCCCATCGGAATCTGCAAAGCGACCGTATTCGCGCCGAATTTTTCCTTAACATCATTTATCGAATAGAAAAAATCCGCGCCGATTCTGTCCATCTTGTTCACAAAAACGATTCTCGGAACATTGAACTCGTCCGCCTGCTTCCAGACCGTCTCAGTCTGAGGCTGAACTCCGTCAACAGCGCACAAGACCGCAACCGCGCCGTCAAGAACGCGGAGCGAACGCTCAACTTCCGCAGTAAAGTCAACGTGGCCCGGAGTGTCGATGATATTTATCGTGCAGTCTTTCCATTTTGTCGTGATTGCAGCCGAAGCGATTGTGATTCCGCGCTCCTGCTCCTGCTTCATAAAGTCCATAGTCGCCGCGCCGTCGTCAATCTCGCCGATTTTATGGATTTTTCCAGTGTAATAAAGAATTCTTTCAGTTGTTGTTGTTTTTCCAGCATCAATGTGAGCCATAATTCCAATGTTGCGCAATTTTTTCAAGTCAATAGACATATCTTTTTCCTTATGATTTGGGCATTCCCCGACATCCTGTCGAACAAGAAGCTCCGCTTCTTGCAATGTTGTCGCTTTTGCCGCCATCCGTGGCGGAAATCACTCAACAAAAAAAGCAAAAACAGCTTTTAAAATGTCGGGTCGCTATGTCGCGAGTTTTCAAAGAAAACTCGTTACGAGAACAGAACCTGTTCTCACCGTCTTCGCTACCGCTCATTGTTTTGCTTGGCTTGCAAGCTTCGCCTGCGCAAAACAACTTCGGGGCTACCAGCGCTAACGCTCCGCTTTGTTTTAATTTAAACAAAAAAAGGGAACATCGCTTGATGTTCCCCGAAATACGTGAGCCACGATGGACTCGAACCATCGACAGCCGCCTTAAAAGGGCGGTGCTCTACCACCTGAGCTAGTGGCCCAACTCATCAACAAGAAACATTTATGAGCCACGATGGACTCGAACCATCGACAGCCGCCTTAAAAGGGCGGTGCTCTACCACCTGAGCTAGTGGCCCGTTTGTTCATTGCTGAATGTGAGAAATATATTACACAGTTCCGCAAAATGTGTCAACTCAAAAAACTGTAAAAAGTCAAAAAAAATTGAAATTTTCGCGTTTTTGTTTTCGGGCATTTTTTCTCATCACAAAAAAATCATTCTTGAATTGTTTTCTCAAAAAGAGCGGCACAGCCCTCGCTTATGTCGCGCCAAGTCTCGTCGAAATTTCCTGTGTACCACGGATCTGCAACATCGCGATTTTTTCCGGCAAACGACATCAGATATTTTATCTTGCCTTGAACGTCGCTTCCAACAATCCGCTTCAAATGACGCTCGTTTTCGCTGTCCATAATCACGAGAAAATCAAAATTCTCATAATCTTCACGCGTTACAATTCGGGCGCGGTGGTCTGCGTACGGAACATTGTGCGACTGCAAAACACGGAGCGTTCCGCGGTGCATTCCGTTTCCAATCTCGTCGTAGTCGGTTGCCGCAGAGTCAACGTAAAAATCGTTTTCCAGCCCGGCTTTTCTCACAAGATTCTTGAAAATCATTTCAGCCATCGGAGAGCGGCAAATGTTTCCGTGGCAAATAAAAAGTATTTTTGTCATAAAATAATTCAATATGAATGAACGAACACGCAGACAAAAAAACTTCAGGATTTTAAGTTTTGCCCGAAAAACTTCTTTTCATCTGCGCTTTATCTTTATTAGAAATCAGCCTCGTCAGGATTTCTGAGCGGACGGATTTCAAGATTCTTCAAATTTGCGATTGTCTTGCAGTCCTCGTCAGAAATCTCAAAATCAAAGACATTCGCGTTTTCAGCGATTCTCGCTGCCGTAACAGATTTTGGAAGCGGTACAATTCCGTTCTGCAAGCTCCACCTGACGCAAACCTGCGCGATTGTGCGGTTGTATTTTTTCGCGAGACTCTGCATCTCCTCGCTTTTAAATGCGCCGCCTGTTCCAAACGGGCTGTAGCCCTCGACAATCATTCCAAGATTTTTGCAGTATGAGGCAAGCTCCGTTTCAGGAATTCCAGGGCAGACTTTTATCTGGTTCACCATCGGCTTTACTTTTGCGGTCTTCAAAAGCTCTTCGATATGACGCTCGCAGAAATTTGAAATGCCGATTGCCTTCAGTTTTCCTTCTTCATAAGCCTCTTCCATCGCTTTCCAGCTTCCGGCGTTTGCCTCCTGCCAGCACGAGCGGAATTTCAGCGGATTCGGCCAATGAATCAAATACAAATCCACGTAATCAAGACCGAGACGCTCAAGCGAAGACTCAATCGCCTTTTTTGTGTTCTCGTAGCCGTGTTCCTCGTTCCAAAGTTTTGTCGTGATAAAAAGTTCGGAACGCTTCACATTCGACTCTTTCAAAAAATCCGAAATCGCTTTCCCCACAGATTTTTCGTTTCCGTAAGCCGCAGCCGTGTCAATGTGGCGGTAGCCTGCGCGCAAAGCTGACAAAACAGCGCTGTAAGCCTCGTTTCCGTCTGCACTTTGCCAAGTTCCAAAACCGATGCACGGAATTTTTGTTCCGTTTGAAAGTGTATGAGTTGAAGTTAAAGAATTTAATTTTTCCATAGAAGAGATTTTACCTAAAAAAGCGACTTATTCAACATCGCAAACGCTCTGTGATATAATTCAAGAATGATAAAACGCTCTGGCTACGCCGACTTGCCGCTTCACACTGGAATTGTTCCAAAATGGCTCGCCGACAGAATGAAACTTCTCGGAACTGAAATCGTCGAGTCGATTCTGATAAACTACGGAAAAAAGGAATTTCTCACAAGGCTTTCAGATCCGCTATGGTTTCAAAGTCTTGGAGCGGTTCTGGGAATGGACTGGCATTCAAGCGGAATCACAACAAGCGTGATGTACGCGCTGAAACGCGGAATAAACGAGCGGGCAAGAGATTTCGGGCTTTGCGTTTGCGGCGGACGCGGAAAATATTCAAGAAAAACGCCAGAGGAGCTTTTGTTTCTCGCCGACGCCACAGGTCTTGACGGAACTTCGCTTGTGAACGCTTCAAAGCTCACTGCGAAAGTTGACAGCGCGGCGGTTCAGGACGGATTTCAGCTTTATATGCATAATTTTGTTCTAAGCGATGACGGAGACTGGGTTGTGGTTCAGCAGGGAATGAACACGGTTTCGCGGACGGCGCGGCGTTATCATTGGTCGTCAGAAAATCTCCGCTCGTTTTTGGATTCTCCGCACACAGGCGTGACGGGAGAAAACCAGGGAATGATTTTGAATCTCGCAGATTCAGGCGCGAAAAACACACGAAAAGCGATTCTCGATTTGACAAAAGAAAATCCGGACAGGATTCTAAAAGAAATTTCAGCAATTTCAGAAAACGACATCTCGCGCCAGCTGGAATTTGATTTTGGAAACGAACGCGATGAAAAAAACAGCAATTCAAAATCGAATAATTTGAAATCTTACAATTCGAAATCGGATGATTCAGAATCACAAAATCCAAAGAAATCAGAATCAGAAGAATCCTGCGGAAATCTGCCTGCTACAAAAAATCAAAATCTCGCTTCAAAAACAAATTCTTGGCAAGGGAGCCAGATTTTAATCAAAAATGACAGAAATCTTATAATGCCGGCTCATCACGACGTGCGCGCGGAAGATGTTGACTTAAAGCGGCTCGGCGCAGTTCTCGCAACGGCTTACGCTTCGCCTGCGGAAAATTTCGACTCTCTGCTTTTGACTCCTGGACTCGGCGCAAGAACGCTTCAAAGCCTGACGCTTGTAAGCGAAGTGATTTACGGAACTCCGGCAAGATTCACTGACCCAGCAAGATTCAGCTTTGCCCACGGCGGAAAAGACGGGCATCCGTTTCCAGTTCCAACAAAAATTTACGACGAAAGCATAAGAATTCTAGGAGCCGCAATCGAAAAATCAAAGCTCGGCTACAACGACAAGTCCGACTGTCTTAAAAGACTCAGCGAAACCGCAATTAAGATAGAAGAAAACTGCAGCCCGACCGCAAATTTTGAAAAAACGCTCGAACGGGAAAGGCAAAACAGCCATGCATGGGGCGGAATGACCTGCTCAGGAAAAGTTTAGGATTTCAAAAAATCGACCTCCGGCCCGAAAATCTTTATCTGCCGTTTCTTACTTTCCATATGATGAAAAGCACAACGGCAACGACCATGCCGCGGACAACATTTTTTATAACCATTTTACAAAAAAAATGCTGCCATTTTTCCGAATCTTAAAAACCCGAAAACCGGCAGCAAAAACCGAAATCAATGAGTTTCGTCTTATCCCAATTTTATCAACTTATCCGACAATCGAGCGCACAAATTCAAGCGAGTGCGGAACGTCTTTCACGCCTTCAAAAATCAGGAACGCGTCCGGACATTCCTTCATGATTATCGGAAGAAAATCTTTCCAGCCCATGATTCCCTGCCCGAGCGGCGCAATTTCAAGCTCATCGCCATTCACAACGTAATCTTTAAGATGGAATCCGCCGATTTTGCCTTTGAAAAGTTTCAGGCACTTCTCAAAAATCTCAGCGCGCTTTTCGTGGTTTCCGATGTAAAGATAATTGTAAATATCAACGATAAAGCGGAAATTCTCCTGCCCCGGGTCAATTTCATCGGCCAGACGCTTTAGCTGTTCCGGGCAGAACATACAGTGTCCCCACGCGCCCTCAAGAGCCATGCAAACTCCGCTTTCTTTCGCAATTTTCGGCATCGGAGCAAAAATCGACTTTACTTCCTGAAAAGCCTCCTCGGTCTGGTTCTTCGGATTGTAAGTCCATTTGTCGTCGTTATAAGAGCCGGTTTCAGAAGCCACAAATTTCGCGCCGAATTCAGCCGCGTGACGCAAATGGTCAGCATATTTTTCAGCTCCGAGCTTCACTTTTTCCTTGTTCGAATGAACAGGATTAAAATACGCGCCCAAAAGCGAAATTTCAACGCCGTGCGAGTTGAATCCGTCTTTGATTTCTTTTATGACTTCCGGAGTCAAAGTTCCGGGATTTCCGTTTTGCCCTTCAACAGCCTTCGCAATCGCAAGCTGAACTCCATCAAATCCCCATTCATGGGCGGTTTTTCCAAGCCAATCAGCAGTTCCTTTGCCGATGTCGTGCGGTCTAATCAATATTTTCATAAGCGATATTTTATCACAGAGACGAAAAAATTCACAATTTTAAAAAGCGGATTATTTTTTCAGAAGATTTTTAAATTTTGGAGCAAGATTCACTTTTCGCGGCGGCTTTTCGCCATTCCGCTTTCGCTTCATTGTTTTGCGGCAAAAGCCAAAAAAGCAGAAAACACAGCCGCAAAACAACGCTTCGCGTGGCTACAGGCCGGGCTAGGCTCTACTTTTCATTATTATTTTATTTTCCGCGAGCCAAGCCTCTCCTGTTCTTCTGTCAGTTTTTTTCGAAATTTGGCTTCGATAAAATCAAAAAAATCCAAAAGAAAAATCCGCAATTCACAATTTTTGATTCTTAATCTATAATTCAAAACCGTTATGACACCTGCGCTTTATTTGATTCCATGCACGCTGGGCGACACTCCGGCGAGCAATGTTTTGCCTGATTTCAATCTTGAAATTGTAAAAAATATCCGCGACTTTATCGTTGAAAGCCGAAAATCGGCTGTGCGTTTTCTGATTTCTCTCGACAAAAATTTTCCAATTGACGACTGCACATTCTCAGAGCTTAGCGAGCATACAAACAGCAACGCCGACCTTAGCAAAATCTTGAATCCGCTTGTAAAAAACGGCCGGCCGATGGGAGTGATTTCTGACGCGGGATGTCCGTGCATTGGCGATCCTGGAAGCCGCGCCGTGGAAATCGCGCAGAAAAAAAACGTTAAGATTGTGCCTTTGGTCGGACCAAATTCGATGATTCTCTCGCTTATGGCAAGCGGCTTTAACGGCCAGAATTTCGCGTTCAACGGATATCTTCCTGCAAAAAACGGCGAGCGAGAAAGCAAAATCAAACAGCTTGAAAACAGAATGTACAAGGAAGACCAGACGCAAATCTTTATTGAAACGCCGTACAGAAACGACAAAATGCTAGAATCGCTTTTAAAGACGCTAAGAAAAGAGACGAAAATCTGCGTTGCGAAAGGGCTTACAACAAAAGAAGAATCCGTAAAAACAAAAACCGTTTCAGAATGGTCGGAATTAAAAAAGCAGAAAGACTTTACAATCGGAAAAGTTCCAACGATTTTCTTGATTTACAAATGATTTTTTGATTCTTATGGAAAACGGATTTTTAAAGCTGAAAAACAAATTGTGATTCGTCTCAGTTTCTGTGTTCATGTGCAAGTCAAAAAAATGACACCGATAAAAACTTCCGCTTCATTTAAAAGTCAAATTAAAAATCGAAAATCAAAATAAAAAAGCCCGGCGTTCAAAGTCTGAATGTCGGGCTTCAATTTTTAAATTTTATTAAAAACAAATTCTATTCGCTTTCGCGGCGTTTTCCGAAAAGCCGCAAAAGCGAAAGAAAAATATTGATAAAGTCAAGATAAAGCTCCAAAGCCGCCAAAATCGAAACTTTCTTGTAGTCGTCAGAATCTCTTGCATATTCGGCAGTTCTAATGACTTTCTGAGAATCATATGCTGTAAGTCCTGTGAAAATCACTGCGGTTGCGATTGAAATCAAAATGTCGAACATTGTGAACGAAGCTCTTGTAAAAAGCGAAAGCAAGAACTGGACAAGGCTTGCAATAATAACGCCGACGACAGCCATCATCAGGTAAGTTCCGAAAGTCGTCAAATCGCGTTTTGTCGTGATTCCGTAAAAGCTCATAATTGCGAACATAAGCGCGCTTCCAAGAAAAGCCGCCGCAATCGAGTCCATCTGAAAAATAAGAAAAACTGAAGAAAGCGTGATTCCGTCAATCACAGAATATGCGATAAATCCAGCAGTCGCCGCTCCGAGCGAAATCGTCCTGATTTTTGCAGACAAAACAAGAACAAGAATAATTTCCGCAATGCAGAGAATCCAGAATCCAATCTGGCCGTTCGCAAAAAGCATTGTCAAAAGCGCGTGGCTTTGCGCTGTGAAAAACGCAGAAACCGCGCTGATTAAAAGCGCGAACGCCATCCAGCCGTAAGTGCGCGTAACAAAAGCCTGTTTTTCAGATTTTGTAAGAGCCAAAGCATTAGCCATAAAATCCCCCTTAAAAATTTCAACTTTTCAACAAGACAAAAAAATTAAAAACGCTTTCAAAAGTCAACAAAAACGTTTTTATCGCAATCTTTTTCAGAAAAGTATATTTTGTTGCAAGCCAATTATCAATTATCAGGTCTAAATTTTCGGTTAAAAAACTCCGATAAATTCTAAGACAAAGGTTGCTTTATTTTGCAACTTAATTTATGGAGAAATATATGAGAAAATCTGCGTCAACTGTGATTAAGTCTATAATTCTGATTTTGCTTCTTGCAGGCTGCGCTTCAACACCAAAAGAGGAAACTATTTTTGAGCTGATTTTGCAGGGAAAATACGAGGAGGCAAAGTCTCGCTTCAAGACAAAAACTGACATAAACGCATGCGATGAGGACGGAAACACGGCTCTTCATCTTGCGGCAAAAGTGAACGAGGCCGACTTGGCAAGCTTTCTTATAATAAAAGGCGCGGACGCTGAAATCCGGAACAATGCAGGAGACACGGCTCTTCACGTTGCGGTCAAAAATGACAGTTTGGACACGGCAAAAGTTCTTGCGATTGTCCACGGAAATATTTTTGCGAAAGACGCTTCCGGAAATATGGCTTTGGAGCTTGCGCTTGCAAAAGGCGACATCTGGTACGACGCGATGATTACGCGGCAGACAGGCGAAGTGCGCGATGAAAACGGACAGTCTATCGTTCATTATTTTGTAAAGACAAGAGATGAAAAAGCAATTGAAAAATGCATTCAGGTTGGAATTCCGCTTTCTGTGAAAGACAACGACGGAAAAACTCCGCTTCATCTCGCATTTGAAAGCGCGGACAACGCGGCAGCAATCAGAATCGCTTCAAAACTTATTCTCGCGGACGCAGAGCTTGTGCGCGGCGACTTTGCATATTTTGAGGACGCTGTAAAAACTCACAATATGATTCTAAGATTCAATGACGGACAGACTCCGCTCCACATTGCGACAATTGAAGGACACACTGGAATTGTCGATTATATCTTGAATCAAAAAACTTCTCTAAGACTTTCGGACATTCTCGGCGCGCAGGATATTTCTGGCGCGACTCCGCTTCACGAGGCAGTCCGCTACGGAAGAGTCGATATTGCGCGTCTTCTTCTTGGGGCAGGAGCAAAAGTTGACGCTCTCGACTCGCTTGGAAAAACGCCGCTTCTCCTGATTATTCCAGTTGAAAGCCAGCACACAGTTTACGCCACGCTTCTTCAGTACAAGGCGAACATAAATCAAAAAGATATGTACGGAGACACAGTTCTTCACATAGCAACAATGTCGAACGCTCCGGCAAACGTTCTTGAGCTTCTCGTAAGCAGCGGAGCTTCTGTGAACGAGCGCAACAAGCAGGGCGTAACTCCAATTGAAATTGCGATTGAGCAGGAACATTCAGAGCAGGTTGAATTTTTCGCAAAGAATAACGCCGACATTTTCGCTGAAGATATGGAAGGAAATTCTCCGCTTTCAAAAGCTCTCGACCGCCCTACTCCAGATATGCTCAAAATGCTCGTGTCATCTGAAAACATAAATTCAAAAGACTCTAGCGGAAACACAGCTATTCACGTTGCAATCCAGAAAGACGCTCTTTTTGACTATATAAAATATCTCGTTGACGCTGGCGCAGATGTGAACGCCCGCAACAAAAACGGAGATTCTGTCCTCTTTATGACAGTCAAGAAAAACCGAAAAGATGTAGGCGACTTGCTTCTTGAAAAAAACGCTGACATTTTCGCGACAAATGTTCAGAACGACTCGCCGCTTAGAGTCGCTTTGACGAACGGCGGAAATTTGCAGGACTGGCTTATCACGTCAAAAACATTGAATACAACCGACGGCTCTGGCAACACTCCGCTTCATTACGCGGCGGAATGGCAGCTTAACGGCGCGATAATTTCATTGATTCAGAAAGGCGCGAAAGTTACGGCAGAAAACGCAAATGGAGAATCAGCTTTGTTCTCGGCGGTAAAAAGCAACAATCCAGAAACGATAAAAATTCTCGTAGAAAATGGAGTTGTAATCGACTCAAAAGACAACCATGCGCGCGACAATCTTGGAAACACGCCTTTGCACGCGGCAGTAAAATGGAATTCGATTGAATCTGCAAAAACTCTCATTTCGCTTGGAGTCGATGTGAACGCGCAGAATCTCAGCGGAAAAACAGCTCTGAACGAGGCTTGCCGCTCGGCAAAACGCGAAATGGCAGTTCTTCTGATTAAAAGCGGAGCGGACATTAACGCGGCGGATGCCGCAGGACGCACAGTCCTGATGGACGCAATTTCAAGCCTGAACGAGCAGATGGTCTCTCTTCTGATTGGATACGGCGCGAACGTTCAGATTCAGGAAATGTACGGACGAAATTCCTATCATTATGCGGCACTGACTGGAAATACCGGAATCATAAATATGATTAGAAACGCTGGCGGAAATCCGCTTAGCAGAGATTCAGGCGGAGATTCTCCGTTCTCGATTGTCTTAAAGGCTAATATCGATGTTATTCAGGCGGTTCTCGGAAACAACACAACGATTGTCGATTCAGACGGAAACACTCCGGTTCACATTGCAGTCGAGCACGGCGTTTCAAAAAATCTTCTCACCCAGCTTTTGAACATTGGCTATCCTGTAAGCCAGCGTAACGGAAAAGGAATGACAGCCTTGAACATCGCAGTCGCAAAAGACAACAAAAATCTCTCGCTTGTTCTTCTTGAATACGGCGCGGATCCTTATCTTGCGACTCCGACAGGCGAAAACGCGCTCACTTCGGTTTTCAAGACAAAAAATATGGCGATTCTTGACGCGATTGTAAAATACAACCGCGCAAAAACTGACCGTCAAGGCGACACAATTCTTCACTACGCGGCGCGCACGGCCGACAAAGAGACCGTAACTCATCTCGTCTCTCTGAATCTTGACCGCGCGGTAAAAAATATCACCGGCGAGACTCCGTCAGAAATGGCAGAACGCTGGGGCAGAAGCGATATTGCAGAGCTTCTCCGCGAGCCAGTGATGACAAACGCAAAATAAAAAACTATAAAAATTCATCTGGGCGTTCCCCCGCAAAAAAATGCGGGGGTCGCTATGTCCAGGGTTTCATTGCTTCGTTCGCGCTTTTCCGCGCTCACTTCGCAACGGCTCCGCCGCCCTTGCCAGCGCTAACGCATTGCCGTTGCTTTTTACTTTCTAAAAAAATCACAAAATGTGAAGCTTTTCTCCTTCAAAATTCAAGAACGCTTTTTCTCCAATCGCATAAATTTTGTGTCCTCTTGGATTGTAATCGTGAATCTTTATTGTTTTTCCGGCAATCACAAGCTCATAATACTGGTACGCGCCCATAAACGTTGAAACCACAATTTCGCCGCCAATCGAGCCTGTGCCGGAAAGTTTCGCGCTTTCTGGGCGCAGGACAATCTTGCAGGTGTCGCCGTTTTTCAAGTTTCCGTAGCTTTCGGCGTTTATTTCAGTTCCGTTCACGTCAACAACGCAAGAAGTTCCGTTTGCAGATTTCACAGTTCCCTCAAGGAAATTCACCTCGCCAATAAAATCAGCCACAAATTCCGAATTCGGGCGATAATAAATTTCCTGCGGAGTTCCTTTCTGCGCGATTTTTCCGTTGTTCATCAAAATAATCTCGTCAGAAAGACTCATCGCCTCGCTCTGGTCGTGAGTAACGTAAATCGCAGTGATTCCAAGTTTCTTCTGAATTTTTCTGATTTCAGTGCGCATTGCAACGCGGAGCTTTGCGTCAAGATTTGAAAGCGGCTCATCAAAAAGAAGAACTCCCGGCTGCATTACAAGCGCGCGAGCCAACGCAACTCGCTGCTGCTGTCCGCCAGAAAGCTGGTTCGTCATTCTCTCCTCTTTTCCAGAAAGCTCCACCAAATCAAGCATTTCCATTACACGCTTTTTGATTTCGGCTTTTGGAACTTTTCTGATTTTCAAGCCGTAAGCAACGTTGTCAAAAACATTGTAATGAGGCAAAAGCGCGTAGCTTTGAAAAACCATCGCCGTGTCGCGCTTGTTCGGAGTAAGCTCGTTTATCGCCTCGTTTCCAAGAAAAATTTCTCCGGCATCAGGGCTTTCAAACCCCGCAATCATACGCAAAGTCGTCGTTTTTCCGCAGCCAGAAGGTCCGAGCAAAGTAACAAAACTTCCCGGCGCAATATCAAGCGAGATATTGTCAACGGCGGCAAAATCTTTTTTTGTTTTCGGGTCTTGATAGATTTTCGTTATATTTACAAGTTTTACGCCTTTCGGTGTTTTATTTTCCATAATATTTTCTCCTATAAAAAAATTTTTAGCAAACTTGCGAACAAAAATTTTGACATTGATCCATTTTTAGAACGGCAAATCAAAATTGCCTCGCAAGAATTTCGTTCTTCAAAACTGAAAAATCAAATTCGCCAAAATTCAGTCTCTAAAATCAAAATTCAAGCGAATTTTATTTTCCGGCAGATGACGGCTTTGAAGTTCCCAGTCGAGACAAAACCATATTCATAATTGAAATTGCGGCATAAGTGATAACGATAAGAATTGTCGCATAAGCGCAGGCGATTCCGTAGTTTCCTTTTTCCGCATGTTCGTTGATTCTCACCGTAATCAAAAGATATTTCGGCGTAACAAGAAGAATAATCGCGGAAATTGCCGTAATAGAGCGCACAAAAGTCGTAACAAGTCCGCTTATGAACGATTCTCTTATGAGCGGAAGCGTAACCGTCGTGAAAACTTTCGCGCTGTCAGCTCCCATGTCGTAGGCGGCTTCCTCAATCGAGCGGTCAATCTGGCGAAGCGCTGCAATTCCAGAGCGAGTTCCAATCGGAAGAGAGCGCACGATAAAAACAATAACGAGAATTGCGCCAGTTCCGTAAAGAGACGACATCAAGCCTGTGTGGAAAAGCCCGGAATTAAATCCACGGATAAATCCAACGCCTAAAACTGTTCCAGGAACTGCCATTGCAAGCATCGCGACAAACTCCATAAATCCTTTTCCAAAGAATTTCCGCTTCACAACGAGATAGGCAATAATCATCGAAAGCAAAGCCGTTATTGGAGACGCAACCGCAGAAAGCAGCATTGAATCCGTAAAAACCTTGTATCCTTTATTCTTGAAGATGTACTGATACCATTTGAGCGAAAGGCTGTAATCTCGTCCCCAAAGCTTAAAAAGCGAGCCAAGAGGAACGAGAAGATACATAACGAGAACAAAAATTGTAAGCAGAGTGCAGACTGTAACAAGCGGATAGCGCACCGATTTGTCCGCCATAAGAGCGCGCTCGCGGCTTGCCTTTCCAGTCAAAGTCGCAACGGATTTTCTCTCGAGCCAGTATTTTTCAAGAACGAAAAGCCCCATCGAGATTGCAAGAAGAACAACTGCCATCGCTGTAGCTCCAGATTTGTCGTACGCTCCAGTTAATTGAAGATAAATAGAAGTCGCCAAAGTGTCAAAGTTTCCGCCAATAATCATCGGATTCGCAAAATCAGCTACCGACTCGATAAACGAAACCAAAAAAGCGTTTCCGAGTCCCGGCAAGAGCAGCGGAAGAGTTACAGTCTGAAAAACTTTAAGGCGGCTTGCTCCCATGTTCCGCGCGGCTTCCTCAAGCGAAGGGTCGATATTCCGCAAAAGCCCTTTGAGCATCATATAGCATACAGGGAAAAACGTTAGAATTTGAACAAGCGCAATTCCGCGCCAGCCGTAAAGATTCGTGTTATTTAAATTTAAGATATTTCTTGTGATAACGCCAGTTCTTCCAAAAAGAAGAATCGCTGAAAGGGAAAGAACAAAAGGCGGCGAAACGACAGGAAGAATCGAGACAAGATTGAAAAGTTTCCGCACGATTTTCGAGCCAGTGTCAACATAAGCGTCAACATAGGCAAAAAGGAATCCGATTGCGGTAGCTCCAATTCCCGATACAAGCCCGAGCCATAGCGTATTTCTGATTGCATGACGGAAAGTCGTCATCTTAAAGATTCTGATAAAGTTGCCTAATCCGATTGTAACTTTGTTTCCCGTTTCAACAACAGCCGAGTCCGTCAAAAGAATAGCAAGAGGATAAAGAATAAAAAGCAGAAGGAACACAAAGATTCCGATAATGGCAACCACTAAAATCGGGTCAGCCAGAAGCTTTTTTCTGTCCAGGGATTTTCCATGCAAGTTCGCCACAGTTCACGCTCCTTTCAGAAAAAAATGTCCGATTCAAAATTAAAAAAGAGCCTGAAAATGAGAAGCCATCAAAGCTTAAAATTTCCAGACTCTAAAAATCACAGATTTACAAATAAAAAAATTGCTTACTTTGTTTTTACGCGGTCATCGGCAGCAATGACTTCAAAGAATTCAGAATAATATTTCGGGCCGTTTGTCTTTGCGTCGTTAAAGTCGTAGTTGATAGTCGTGATTTTATCAAGTCCGGCTTTTACAGCGGCTTCAACAGGCTTTGCGTTGTCAATCACAAGGAACTGATAAGAGCCGTTTTCCTGAGCAAGGTTCACGCAGTCTGGAGAAAGCGCAAATTCAATGAATTTTTTCGCGTTGTCAAGATTTTTTGCGCCCTTGAAAATCGCAGTCGCGCCAATCTCGTATGAAGTTCCGGAAGCAGGAGCAGTCATTCCAATGTTGTCGTAGCCGTTATCAACAATCTGATAGACGACATCGTGCAAAAATCCGATTCCGATTACAACTTCGCCGGTTGGAACAAGCTTTGAAGGTCCGGAGCCTGATTTTGTGTACTGGCAGATATTTTTGTCGAGCTTCGCAAAATATTCCATCGCGGCTTTTTCACCTTTTAGCTGAACAAGCGTATTGACGATAAGTTTTCCAGTTCCGGCTGTGTTCGGATTCGCAAAAGAAATCAGCCCTTTGTATTCAGGCTTTAAAAGGTCGTCCCAGTCCTTCGGAGGCTCAAGATTGAGTCTCTTCATCTCTTCTGTGTTCCAGAAAAATCCGAGAATTCCTCGGTAGATTCCAAACCAGTTGTTGTTGTCATCCTTAAACTGAGAACCAACGAGATGCTCCGCGTTTTTCGCAGCGTAAGGAAGCAAAAGTCCTTTCATTGCAGCCTCGTTGTAAGGGTCGGTTGTGCCTCCAAACCAGACATCGGCAGAAGGATTTCCGTTTTCCTCGCCGATTTTTGTAAGAACTTCGCCGGTTGAAAGCCGCTGATAAGTTGTCTTTACGCCGCTGACTTCCTCAAATTTAGCGCAGGCAGCAGACAAATATTCTTCCTCGCACGAGCCGTAAACAACAAGCTCGCCAGCGCCAGCAGCTTTTTTGTTGCAGGAAAAAAAAGAAAAAGCGACAGCAACGCCGCAAACTAAAGTCAGGATTTTTTTCATAAGATGCTCCTTTAAAATCGCCAGCCGGCGAGAATTCTTTGCGATTAAGCAATTTTTCGCTCAACCTTAATAAAAGTATAGGGCTGATTTTTCAGGAAAGCAAATTTTATAGAACTAATTGTTGAGTTCGTTTTAGATTTTAGCTTGTAAAACCGTTATGCAAATATAGTTACTATGTTTTAAAATATAGTGACTAAATTTTTAAATAAAGTAACTAAATTTGAAAATATAGTTACTTTATTCGAGCAACTTAGTTACTTTATTTTTTAATTCTAGCCGCTTGCTCATAACGTGTTTACCGCGCATCAAAAAGCGTTTCATTTGCAATTTTAGCACTGCCATCACTGTGTTCTGCTGTTTATTTTTTACTAAAAATTTGGCCTAATAAACAAATCAGCTTAGATTTTCAGAAAGCTTCAAAAGTCCAGTCAAAAGATTCTGTTTTTCGTCTTCGTTAAAATTTTTGAACGCCTTTTTCATCAGCTCGCTTGAAATTTCCGCCGTGACTTCGTTATATTTTTCGCCTTTTTCTGTCAACGCGATTATTTTTTTTCTAGAATCTTCTTTTGATTTTTCAACTCGCACGAATCCAAGATTTTCGAGTTTTTTCACAAGAGCCGTCGTTGTCGATTTGTCCCGGTTTATGATTTCGGAAAGCTCGCCCATCAGCATCGGCTTTTTGCTCAAACAAAACAAAATAAATCCGTGAGACGAAGCAAGAGATTCAAGACCTTTTTCAGAAAGGCTTTTTTCAAGAAATTCCGCCGCCTGAGAATGAATATGAGAAATCAAAGACAATGCCGAAGAAATTGTGTACTGCATAAACTATTCCAACTTGAATGTGCCAGTGTAAAGCGCGTAATATCTGCCTTTTTTTGCCAAAAGATGCTCGTGGTTTCCGCGCTCGATGATTTTTCCTTTTTCAAGAACGATGATTTCGTCCGCATTTCTAACCGTGCTAAGCCGGTGCGCAATCACAAAAACTGTGCGTCCGTGCATAAGCCGGTCCATTCCCTGCTGAATCAAAGTTTCGGTTCGCGTGTCGATTGAGCTTGTCGCCTCGTCAAGAATCAAGATCGCAGGATTTGCGACAGCCGCCCGCGCAATCGCCAAAAGCTGCCTCTGCCCTTGGCTCAAATTTTCGCCGTCGCCAGTGATAACCGTGCCGTAGCCGTCCGGCAAATGGCGGATAAAAAAGTCAGCGTTCGCAAGCTTTGCCGCAGCCAAAATTTCATCCTCAGAAGCAGAAAGATTTCCGTATTTTATATTGTCGCGGATTGTTCCCGTAAAAAGATGTGTATCCTGCAAAACCATTCCAAGCGACGATCGGAGCGAGTCCTTCTTGATTTTTTTAATCGGAATTCCGTCGTAAGTTATCTCGCCTTTTCCATCTTCCAAATCGTAAAACCTCGTAAGAAGATTTGTGATTGTGGTTTTTCCGCTTCCGGTCGAACCAACCAAAGCAATTTTTTTGCCCGGCTCAGTGCGCAAATTTATTTTGTTAAGAACTTCAACTTCCGGATTGTAGCCAAAACTAACATCGTTAAAAATGATTTTTCCGAATTTTTCATCTTGATTTTGAAGAATGATTTCGCCTGAATCTTCCTCAATTTTCTCGTCGATTGCGGCAAAAATCCGCTCCGCTCCGGCAAGAGCATTCAAAACTGAATTAAATTGCTGGCTAACCTGCGTAAGCGGACGCGAAAAAGAGCGGATTGACTGCAAAAAACTCGCGACAGTTCCAATGTCAATTTTTCCCGAAATCACCATGAACGCGCCTGTTATCGCCGTAAGCGCGTACTGGACGTGGCTCAAATTGTTCATAATCGGACCGAGAACGGAAACGTAGCTCATTGCGCTTGTTCCAGCCTTGCAAAGATTTTCGTTCAAAATGTCAAATTTTTCATTCGTCTTTTTTTCACGCGTAAAAACTTTCACGACGCGCTGCCCTTCAATCAGCTCTTCGATGTAGCCGTTCACGCGTGCGATATTTTCCTGCTGCGATCGGAACGCCATTCCAGACTTTTTTCCGATTTTAGCCGACAAAAGCATTATCAAAACCGTTGTGCCCACAACAAGAATCGTAAGCGGAAGGCTCAGAATCATCATCATTATCAGAATTCCTGAAACCTGAAAAAACGTTGAGAAAAGCTGCGGAACGCTCATGCTGAACATTTCGCGCAAAGTGTCGGTGTCGTTCGTGTAAAGCGACATAAGAACGCCGTGCGGATGAGTGTCAAAGAATTTCAGAGGAAGTTTTTCCATATGATGAAACAAATCGCGCCTGATATTAAAAAGAGTTTTCGTTGAAATATGAATCAAAATCCGCTCAGAAGCGTAAGAAGACAAAACTCCAGCAGCATAAATCGCCAGCATCGTAAAAATCAGCCTGATAAAAGCCGACAAATCAACATTTTGCTTTCCGATAAAAGGCACGATAAATTCATTCAAGGCAGGTTTCAAAAGATAAGTTCCGGCAACTTCTGCAAGCGACGCGACAATCACAAAGAAAAAGACAAGCGGCCACAAAACCTTGAATTTTCCCATGTATGAAACAAGCCTTAAAATCGTTTTCTTTGTGTTTTTCGGTTTTTGAGTTCCCCTAATTTTTACAGGCGGCATATTTTCTTCCTTAATTTTCCGACATTTGAGTCTCGTAAGTCTCACGGTAAATCTGATTCGATTTCATAAGCTCCTCGTGCGTTCCGATTCCGTCGATTTTTCCCTCGTTCATCACAACAATAAAGTCAGAATTTTGAACGCTAGCAATTCTCTGCGCGATAATCAGTTTTGTCGTGCTTGGCAAAAGTTTTTTCAGCGCATTTCTGATTCTTAAATCTGTCGCCGTGTCAACCGCGCTTGTCGAGTCGTCCATTATCAAAATTGCAGGCTTTTTCAAAAGCGCGCGGGCAATGCAAAGACGCTGTTTTTGTCCGCCTGAAAGATTCACTCCGCCCTGCCCGATCTGAGTTTCGTATCCATCCTTAAACCTTGAAACAAATTCATCAGCGTCTGAAGCCTTCGCTGCCTGAACAATTTCTTCGTCGGTCGCGTTCTCGTTTCCCCAGCGGAGATTTTCCGCAATTGTTCCGCTGAAAAGCACATTTTTTTGAAGCACAAAGCCGATTTTTTTTCTGAGTTCCTCAAGATTCCACTCGCGAACGTCTTTTCCGCCAATGCAAACAGAGCCTTTTGAGACATCGTAAAGGCGCGGAATCATCTGAACCAAAGTTGATTTTGACGAGCCAGTTCCGCCAAGAATTCCCACAACGCTTCCTGCCGGAATATGAAGATTTATGTCGATTAAAACGCTGTGCTCCGCTTTTTTGTCATAAGAAAAATAAACGTGATTAAAATCAACCTGTCCGGCATTTTTAGAAAAGCTTCCGTCATTGCAAGTTTTCACGTTTCCGTCATTGCGAGCCGTGGGCGAAGTCCTGGCTAAGCAATCCACATTATTTTCAATCTCGATTTTCTCGTCCAAAACCTCGGAAATTCTCTGGACGCTCGCCCGCGACATTATGAACATCACAAAAAGCCGGCTCATCATCACAAGCGACATCAAAACTTGGCTGACATACGAAATAAAGCTGATTAAGCCGCCAACCTGCATTTCTCCGCGCAGAACAAAATTTCCGCCGAACCACAAAGCCGCGATTATGCAAAGGTAAATCGACATCTGCATTACAGGCATATTCAAAATCACAACTTTTTCAGCGTTCACTTGCGTCTGCCTAAGCTCGTCCGCAACCTCGTCGAATTTCTGATTCTCGTATTTCTCGCGGACAAAAGCCTTCACAACGCGGATTGCAATCAAATTTTCCTGAACGATTCTATTCAAATTGTCATATTTTTCAAAAAGTTTTCTGAACCGGGGATAAACAGTCTTCACAATCAAGAGCAAAGTCACAAAAAGAACCGGCGTCACGACAAAAAAAATCAGCGCAAGCTTCAAGCTGATTGTGCAGGCCATAATCGTGCCTGAAAAAAGCATCATCGGCGAACGAATCATCGAGCGGATTACGTTCTGATACATATTTTGAATGTTTGTAACGTCGGTCGTTAGCCGCGTGACAAGCGAGCTGGTCCCAAATTTATCGACATTTCCAAAAGAAAATTCCTGAACGCGGCTGAAAAGCTTTTTCCGGAGATTTTTTGAAAAACCGAAAGCCGCAACCGATGAAGTCCGTCCGCACATTGCGCCGCAAAAAAGCGAGAACAACGCCATCGAAATCATCAGGATTCCAGACTTTATCACAAATGCGGAATTTTTTTCCGAAATTCCAACATCAACAATTTTTGCCATCACCAGCGGAATCGTCGTTTCCATCAAGACTTCGCCAACCATAAAAAGCGGAGAAATCGCCGTGTAAATCCAGTATTTTTTCTCCATTCCGCCTGAAAGTTTTCTAGCCAACCCGAACATCAGAAAATCCTGCCGCCCTGAAAATATTTTTTATAATCATAATCGCCTGCTGCCGCGCCTCTTCCAAAATTCCGGCTTCAATCAGCTTTTCTTTTGAAGACTCGCGGCTCAAATTGATTTCATCAATCATTTCTTTCATCGTGACCGAAACAAAAATGCTTCTGTCCTCGTCAAAAACTTCAATTCCAGAAATATCATTTCCCAAAACTTCACATTCAGGAATAATGATTTCGACTTTTTTTCCGTTTTGAGAAACTTTCACATCGCAAAGACTCAAATCAGCAATTCCGGCGCGCAAAATTCCTTCATAGCGGACAATCGAAAACGATTTTGCAAGACCTGCAATCCGGCTTTTTTTGATTGAGACGATGTCGCTGTAATAATTTTTCACCGAAATCAGCTCCGCGCACTTTTGCATTTCCGCCGTCGCAAGCGCAATCCGTTTTTCAGTCTTGATTTCAGAAAATTTCTTTAATCCGTAAAATCCGCAAAGCCCCGCCAGAACCGCTAAAATCAAAATCAGAATTATTTTCCATAAGATTTTATTTATTTTCCGCGAGAAAAATCCTTGCTTTCCATTTTCTTCATTTCTTCCGCTAATATTCCGATGAATTTTTCTTTTTGGTTTTATGATTTTATTCTCGTTCCTGAAATTTTCATTCTGATTTCTCATTTTCTCTCCATTTTTACTCGCCAAAATCGACTAGAGCGGACAAAAATTCAAAGTTTTTTGCCGCAGCTAAAATTACCAAAAATAAATTCTTCCTTTTTAGGCGTTTCAGCGTTAGAATAATTATATGGAAAACAACATCGCTATTTCGCAGGAAGAAGTTGACAAGCTTTTTGGAATTATATCACAAGATGACAAATCTAAGGCAACACAAGCCGAAAAAAAATACAATTACCAGAAAATCTTAAAAGAAGAAGAGATTGAAATCATAAAAAACGGCTGCGCGGCTCTAAACAAGGATTTTGAAGTCGCGCTGAAAAACAAATTCGGCGCGCCAAGAATCCGAAAACTGATTTTGGCGGCGGCGGAAGAAATTTCTTCGGAAGAATTTTTCGACTCGCTCACGAAAAATGATTTTGTCTACAGACTTTCTCTCAACGGCGCAAGCCTTTTTGTAAAGCTTGACTCGTTTCTTTACGGCGCGCTTTCAGGACTTGTGATTGACCCGCTCCACAAAATCAACTTTTTTCAAAGCGAAGTTCTTCGCCATTTCGTGATTGCGATTTTGGCAAAATGCATTGAAAAGAAAGACAATCTTGAAACAGAAATCAAAGTTGAAAATATGTTTGAAAAAACTTTTGAGCAGTTTTCAAGCGAAAAAACCGGCGTTGTCCTAAGCATAAACTGGAACGAAAATCTCCGCTCATTCGGAATTGAAAAATTTTTCATAACACAAGAATTCTTGAAAGAAGTCAAAAACCTCAAAAAATAGAAAAAACTGCCTAAAAATTTTACTGCCATTTGTGAATGAGAGCGTTCAGGTTCGCATGGCAATAATTTTTAGGCAGCCAATTTTTTTTAAGCGCGTTTCATATCAATCTTTTTTATCCAGTTATCGCCGATATTGTCGATTGCGACAGCCAAAACAGAAAAAATAACTGACGAAGCACAAATCAAAAAAACACACAAAAGTCCAAACAACATAAAATTCTCCTAATAAAAATAAAATTTCGATTATCTGAAAAGAAAAACACAGCCAAGTGTTATAACAACAAATATTACAATTAAAAAAATCGTAGAAGTCATGCTCGCTCCTGAGAAAAATTTAATTTTAGTGAAAAAAAATTGTAAAAAATGCGAATCGAAAAATCTAAGATGAGGATTCTGAAAAAGAATTCAAAGAAAATTTTCAAATTGAATTCTAAAAGCAAAAATCCAGAATGAAGTTTCCGAATAAACTTCAAAAGAGAATCAAAGAGATTTTTCGTTTCACAAAGTGCAAGCCGAATTTCGAAAAACGGCTTAAATTTTCGTCAGGATTTAGATAAATGTCTGGAGAAAAATAATGTTTTGAATTGATTTTGGAAGAAGAAGCACCCGAAAAGTGCTTAAAGAAATATTCGATGAAGAAGAAA
>CAKUTI010000011.1 GCA_934691925.1 uncultured Treponema sp.
TTCCAAAGTCAAATGTTCTCCAGTTTGTGCTTGAGGGCGGAACAATCGTTTCAGCGCGCCCGTCAGGAACAGAGCCAAAAATCAAGTTCTATATCAACTCACGGACTGAGGTCAAAGGAACTCTCGGCGAGGCAAAAAAAGAATCGGCTGCTGTTTGCGACAAGATTTCCGAGGAAATCAAAGCCCTTCTTGCAAGCAACTAATGAAAAAATCAAGTCTCCACTTGATTACTAACTACAAGCGGCTCCTGAAATCTTTTGATGCGGGAGCCGTTTTCTGCGCAGTTGACACAGAAACAACAGGAATCAAGCTTTATAAAAAAAATCCTAAAAATCCGGAAGACAAGACTCTTTTTTGCAGAATAATTGAAATCGGCGCGGTAAAATTCAGCAAGGACGGCGTGATTTCAACTTTTGACGCGCTCATAAATCCAAACGAGAAACTTTCGCCCTTTATAACGAATCTCACCCACATAACCGACGAAATGTTGCTTGAAAAGCCAAGATTTAATTCTGTCGCGGAAAATTTTCTTAAATTTCTTGAAAATCCGGCAGACGATAAGATTTCAGAAAATTCCGAGGCGAAAAAAACAATTCTGATTGCGCACAACGCGCAGTTCGACATCAGATTTTTAAACGCGGAGCTTGAAAACTGCGGAAAAAGCAAAATGACAAATCTCGCAGTTGACACGCTAAGGCTCTCGCGGCTTATCTATCAGGATTTTTCAAGCTGGACTCTCCAAAATCTTGCGGCAAAACTCAATATTCAAGTGAAGTCGGCGCACAGGGCAGACGATGACGCAAGAGTCTGCATGGAGCTTTTCAAGCACTGCATTGAAGATTTAAAACTTCAACAAAAGCAAAAACAGCAGAAAAGCGCAAATCTTGCAGAAGAAGCGCTTTTGGACTTTTAAGCACAAGCGCAGCGGAAAGATGCAAGCAAAACGGCTTTGCTCACGCCTAGAAAAATCTCTGATTGACTGTAAAAATCGTAAATGTTAAAATATTTGCTATCTTTTAAACATATCAAAAAAAGGAATAAAAAATGAAAAATAAGGGTTATTGGATCGGCTCGGTGATTATTTTCGTGCTTGCCGTCGTTTGTTTTGTTGTTTTTGGCGTTGGAACAGAAATCATCAATGCGCTTACAGGAGCTGGAAAGGCTTCTTCTTTCGGCAAATACGACGGAAAAAATATTGAGCTTGTTCCTGGTTCTGATTTCGCGAACGCAGTTCAGAATTATTCGAACTATTTCCAGTCGCAGGGACAAAACCTTGATGAAAACGCATATTTCTATATTTACAGCTACGCTTTCAACGCGGCAGTCCAGTCAATGGCTTATAAAGAATCTGTGAAAAAATCAGGATATGCGCCGAGCGAAAAGACAGTTTCAAGGGCAATGCTCCCTTATTTTTCAAGCAACGGAAAATTTGACCCAGCACTTTACGCTCAGGTTTCAGAATCAGACAAATCTTCTATTAAAAAGGACATCGTAAACAGCCTTACTTATCAGCGTTTCGCAGAGGATGTTTTCGGAAGTTCAAACGGAGACGAAAAAATATTCGGAGCTAAGGCTTCATCGAAAGAAGAGACTTTTGCAGAAGACATCGCGACAACAAAAAGAGGATTCGAAATTGCGTATTTTGACAAAAACGCTTACCCGGATTCAGAAGTTCTTGCGTACGCAAATGAAAACAAAGACAAATTTGAAAAATACTCGCTTTCAATCGTTTCTTTTGACGACGAGGCAGAAGCAAAGAAAATCCGCGCCCAGATTTTGAATAACGAAATTACTTTTGAGGACGCAATTTCAGAATATTCAAAGAAATACTACAGCAACTCTGAAGGAAAAATCACAAACAGCTACGCTTATCAGATTTCTTCAAACATCGCAAATGCGGACGACTTCTCAAAGATTTCTTCCCTCAAAAACGATGAAATCAGCGATGTAATCAAAATGCACAACGGATACACAATCTACAAATGCACAGGCGATACAACTCCGGCAGATTTTGAAAACGAGGCGACTCTCAAAGACGTAAAGTCTTACATCAAGTCAAACGAGTCAGGAAGAATTGAAGATTTCTTTATGAACAAGGCAAACGGCTTTGCAAAAGTTGCGGCAGACAACTTCGACAGCGCGGCAAATGAGTTTGAAGCAGAGACTGCTTCTGTTGCTCCGTTCCCGCTCAACTACGGCGAGCTTTCATTCGCTGACAAAATCACAGCAGGCGATGTTCCAGCTCTTGCAAACGCAGGCACAAACGAGAATCTCCTTGAAAAAGCATTCGCTTTGAAAGAAAACGAGATTTCAGAGCCGATTGTAAACGGAAACTACATCGTTGTGATGAAGCTTGCAAGCACAGAAAAAACTGAAATCTCAGACGATGAGAAAAAAGCCGTTGCAAACGCTCTTGCAGAATACGACCAGATTTCCGCACAGACTGCAATTCTCACTTCTGACAAAGTTCAGAACAATGTTGCGCAGACTTATTTCAGCAGCATCCGTAACAAATAATTGAATCAAACTGATTTTCAAAAGCCCTGTCTGGTTGATACTGGCCGGGGCTTTTCTGTTTATTATCAAAACCGCTTTCTCTATTCAAAATACGCGCCGAAAAAAACGATTGTAAATGCAGTCGAAAATCTTAAAATTATTTCTGGGACAATTTTCTTGATTTCCTCGCCGCTTTTGTGGCACGGCCTTGAAGAGCTTTTAGAAAACTTTCCTGAAAAATGCTTTGTTCTCGCGCTTGAAAAAGATTCTGAGCTTTACGCTCTTGCAGAAAAATTCTTAAAAGAAAAAATCGAAAAAAATCCCGGGCTTAAAATCGCAGAAAAAGTAAAACTGCTTTCGCCTGAAAAAATTCCCTACATCGTGAACATCATTTTGAATCAAAATATTGAAAAAAAAGATGAAATTCCGCCTGTCTATAATTTTAGACGGGCTATTCATCTGGAATTTTCAGGCGGGTCGGCTCTTAACAAGGAATTATATCAGAATATCGCTCTGCTCGCCCAAAACGCAATCGGCTCATTCTGGAAAAACCGGCTCACTTTGACAAGGCTCGGAAGACTGTATTCACGAAACATTTTCAAAAATCTCGAAAGCTTGCCGAATGCCGCTGATTTTTCAAAATTCGAAAAAAAAATCGAAAAGCCAGTTTTTATTTTTGGAGCCGGAGAAAGCACAGTTGAGACATTAAAAATAATTCGCCCGGAAGAACTTCAAAAATGCTTTGTCTTATGCGTGGACGCTGCATTGCCTGTGCTAAGCGCGTTCAAAATAATTCCGGATGCGGTTGTGGCGGTTGAAGGACAGCTTGCGATTGAAAAAGCGTACATCGGAAATGCGAATCTAAAATCATTTATTTTTGCGGATATGGCTTCAAGAAAGCAGGTCTTGTCGCACTCAAAAAATTTTTTGTATTTTGCCTCAGAATATTCAAAGGCAAATTTTCTCGAAAATTTGAAGAAGCAAAGTTTTTTTCCAAAGACGATTCCGGCTTTAGGCTCGGTCGGGCTTACAGCCTCCTATCTCGCGCTTGAACTTAGAAAATCGGAAGATATTCCAGTTTTTGCGACAGGGCTTGACTTTGACTTTTCGCTTGGAAAAACGCACGCGCAAAACGCTCCAGCACACATTTTGCGTATTCTTTCTTCAAACAGACTAAAAAAAATCGCAAATTATGATTCGGCTTTCAAAAACGGGGCTTTAAAGCTTGGAAAAGTAAACGGAACTGATTTTTTCACCGACATTTCACTTTCAAACTACGCAAAATCTTTCAAAGACGTGTTCGGGAAAAGCAAAAATTTCTTCAGCTGCTCTGAATTCGGCTTGAATATCGGAATTCCGCAAATCAAAAACGAGGAAGTAAAAAACTTTCTTGAAAAAATAAAAACGGCAGCAACAAATCGCTTGGAATCTGAAAATAAAAATCTTGAATCAAGAGAAAAAAAACAAAAAGACATTTTGCTCTATCTGGAAAACGAAAAAAACGCGCTTGAAAGAATCAAAAAACTCTTGTCAGACGGAAGAGACAAAGAACAAACGCAGGAAAATTTTGAGCTGGAACTTGAAAACTTGATTTCAGAACGTGAATATCTTTTTCTGCACTTTCCAGACGGATATAAATGCGACACAAAAAATACGAGTTTCTTAAAGAGAGTCAGAAGCGAACTTGATTTTTTTCTGAAAGACATAAAAAATGCGGCGGAAGATTTAAGAGAAAACAAGTGAAGCAAAAAAAATCCTGCATTTCAATGTTTTTCAACACGAAACGCAGGATTTTTTTTACAATTTTTCTATTCGTCTTTTTCTTTTAGAACTGCAAGGAACGCGCTTTGCGGAAGCTCGACGTTTCCAATCATCTTCATGCGCTTTTTTCCTTCCTTCTGCTTTTCAAGAAGCTTGCGTTTTCGGGTGACATCGCCGCCGTAGCATTTTGCAAGAACGTCTTTACGCACAGGATTTACAGTTTCGCGCGCGATAATCTGGCTTCCGATTGCGCCCTGAATCGCAATCTTGAACTGCTGGCGTGAAATCTCGTCTTTTAGCCGCTCGCAGACTTTTTTAGCGCGAGCTGCGGCTTCCGGCTTGAACGCAAGCTGCGAAAGAGCGTCAACAGGCTTTCCGTTGAGCAAAATATCAACTTTCACGAGCTGAGTCGGCTTGTAATCCGTAACTTCGTAGTCGAACGAAGCGTAGCCACGGCTATAGCTTTTCAGCTTGTCATAAAAATCAAAAAGAACCTCGGCAAGCGGCATATCATAAGTAAGCTCAACTCGCTTTTCATCAAGATAAGTCATATTTGTCTGCATTCCGCGCTTTTCCGTGCAGAGATTCATAATCGATCCGATATATTCCGTCGGAGTGATAATCGAAGCGTTGATGTAAGGCTCCCACGCCTCCTGAACTTTTGTTTCCGGATATTCAGTCGGATTGTCGATAATTTTCTCGTCTCCGTTTGTCATCTTGACTTTGTACTGAACCGACGGAGCAGTAAAAATAACCGCCTGATCATAATCGCGTTCAAGACGCTCCTGAACAATTTCAAGATGAAGAAGCCCCAAAAATCCGCAGCGGAAACCGTTTCCCAAAGCAAGAGAGTTGTCTTTCTCGTAGACAAGCGAAGCGTCGTTCAGCTTGAGTTTTTCCATGCTGTCGCGAAGCTCCTCGTAGTCGTTTGAATCCATCGGATAAATCGAAGAGAAAACAACAGGCTTAACTTCCTTGAATCCGTCAAGAGGAACAGGCGCAGGATCAGAAGCCAACGTTACAGTGTCGCCGACGCGCACATCGCTTACAGTTTTTACGCCCGCAATTATATAGCCAACATCGCCGGCTTCAAGATAAGGACGCTCCTCGTAATTGATTTTGAAGATTCCAATCTGGTCAACCTTGTAATCAGTTCCTTTCGCCATAAAACGGATTACATCGCCTTTTTTGATTCTGCCCTCTTTCACTCTGATATGGACAACAACGCCTCTATATTCGTCATAATGGCAGTCAAAAATCAAAGCCTGAGCGTTTCCGTCGGGATTTCCTGCAGGAGCCGGGAATTTTGTTACAATCGCTTCCATAAGCTCGTCAATTCCCTCGCCTGTTTTTGCAGAAACGCAGACCGCATCGTTTGAGTCAAGCCCCAAATCGTGGTCAATCTGCTTTTTCACAGCCGGAATATCCGCGCTTGGAAGGTCGATTTTGTTGATGACAGGAACAATCGCCAAATCGTGCTCCATTGCCATGTAAAGATTTGAGACAGTCTGGCTTTCAACGCCCTGGCTTGCGTCAACCAAAAGAAGCGCGCCCTCGCATGAAGCAATCGCGCGGCTCACCTCGTAAGAAAAATCGACATGGCCTGGAGTATCAACAAAGTTAAGCTCGTAATCGTGTCCGTCTTTCGCATGATAAGGAATCGTAACCGCCTGACTTTTGATTGTAATTCCGCGCTCGCGCTCAATGTCCATATTGTCGAGAATCTGGTTTGTCATCTGACGGTCATCAATGATTTTCGCCTTTTGAATCAGACGGTCAGACAAAGTCGATTTTCCGTGGTCAATGTGGGCAACAATGCAAAAGTTGCGCTTGTATTTCATTTCTGTCATTTTTCTTTCCTTTTAATTAAAAATAATACGGACTGTCCAAAGCCGAAGCGAACGCCATATTTATATCAAGATACCCTTTTTTTCTGTTTTTTGAGTGAAGCTCAACATACAAAGCCGTTTTCTCGTCATTGAGTTTCAGGCTCGCAATTTCAAGCGGATCATTCTCGCTGAATCCGTATTCATCTGCAACCGAGCCTTTTATGATTTTCTCGACTGAATATTTTTTTGAGCTTATAGTCGAGACTGGAGTCAGCTTCATTCCGAAAATCGGATAGGCTGAATTCGCGAACAAGTCGCTTTTGTAAATCACGTAGCCCGGAGATTCCGGCCGCACTGCAAGATAAAGTGTCTCCTCGCACTCTTTTTCATCATCTCCACGACGGTATTTCAACTTCATAATCGACTTTGCAGGATTTTTCATCATAACGCTCTGCATTTCTTCAAGAGAATCGATTTTCTGTCCGTCAACTTCTGTGATTACGTCTCCAGAACGGAGCTTTGCGCGGCTTGCGCTTCCGCCCGGAAGAATATACTGGATTTCAAGTCCGGAATTTTTTCCGAGTTCTTTTTTTGTGTGTCCGTAGCAGCCGAGCCACGGATGGCTTATCTTTCCGCCGGCGTACAGCGAAGGCAAAAGGCTTTTCAAATATTCAACAGGAATCGCGAAATTCAAGCCCTCGTACTGCAACATTCCGGCAAAAACGACAGCCTGAACATTTCCATTCTCGTCAATGCAAGGTCCGCCGGAATTTCCAGAGTTTACAGCCGCATCAATCTGCATTACAGAGCCGAGCGAGAAAAGTTTTCTGTCAACCGCGCTCACAATTCCGCTTGTCAGCGTCCGCTCAAGACCAACCGGCGAGCCGATAACGTAGACTTTGTCGCCGACTTCCAAATCCGAACTTGAGCCAAGGTTAAAGACGTAAGGCGCTTCAACTTCGGTTTTTATCAAAGCCAAGTCGATTTCAGAATCCCAGCCGATTACTTTCGCAGGAATTTTCGTGTCGGTGTCTTTTCCAACTTTTATGTAAAGTTTTGAGTAAGCAGAGCTTTTGCTGTCAACAACGTCCTCGATAACGTGATTGTTTGTGATTATGTATCCGTCTTTTGAGATGAAAAATCCGGAGCCGATAACGCGGTCAGCGTATCCCATTCCGTTCTCAACTTTTATTCCCTTGTCAACCCAGATTGTCACAGTTCCGTCAATCAATTCTGAAACTTTTTTTGCCAATGATTTTGACGGAGATGCGGAAAGTCCCGGAACTTTTGCATTATGAAGAGAATCAAGCTCCTCTTTGCTTTTTGAAAGCGAAGGAAGCCCTTTATAAGACACATTTTCAAGAGAAGTGTAAAGCCGTTTGGCGTTGAAATAATCCTCGTTTTCAATGCACTTGTTGAATTCAGCGACAACCTTATCCAAACACTGCGAAAAAATATCCTCATCGCCCAAAAGATAAGCGCGCCACAGCGACTGAACAGAATTATCTTCCATTAAAGAAGTGATTCTTCCAGCCTCGGCTCTCCGTGCGTCTTCCTGAGTATAGTCAATATCAGAAAAAACATCTTCCGGGTCTTTTACAGTCGCGCACGAAAACAAAAAAGCAGAAAAAATTCCTGCCGCAGCAATAAACTTGTTTTTTTTCATAATTTTTTAATTTTCCATTGAGGAAGGCAAAATTTCAGCAAAAATTTTATCTCCGACTCTAACGGCCAAATATCTTTCCTGATTGTCTTCCAATATTATACAAACACCTTGAGAGGCAATCTGGTTAATTTTCTGGGCGATTTTCTCTTCGGTAGACTTCAAGCCGGTTTCAGAAATCCAGTAAAAATTCTCTGCCGCGCCTTTTTTCACAGAAAGCTCATCGCCGCCAACTTTCACGCTCACAGGAATTCCGTTCTCGCTTGAAACCGTAACAATCTGATTTTTTATCGGCTCGTGGAACATCGCTTCCTCGCGGAGCTTCTCGCCGTCAGCCGAAGGCAGCTTCACATAGCGAACGTCCCATTTTCCGTCTGCGTCATAATCCCAAGTGGATATTTTTCCTTCTCCAGCCGTGTATTCTTCCATAAAATCAGGAATCGTGTCGCCGTTTCTGTCAATTTTGATTGACTTCACATAAATTCCAGTTTTTTCAGCAGGACTTCCAAAAAGATTTGTGATTATCTGCATCTCATCTGCCGGAGAAATAAATTTCTGGCTGAAATTCTTTGAATATCCGTATTCTTCAATCGTCTCAAAAGTTCCGTCGCCGTCAACATCGACCGTTCTGTTTACAGGAAGCCCGTTCTCAAATTTCGCCTGCGCATAAACTTTTCCGTCCGCAGAATAAACAGCCTGCTGGACAAATCCGTTCAAAAGGCTTACAGAGATTTCAGCGTTTTGCCGTTCTTTTGACGGCATTGTGTAGCCAAATGCGGAATTTATAAAGCTTTCAGTGTCAATTTCCGCGTTTTTTGAATTCAAAACAGGCACAAAAAAGTCAAAGCCAAGATTTTCTTTCGCAGTTTTTTCGCTTTCAACTGAAAAAGGACACCATGCGAGCGTGTCAGAAATTATGTCAAAAGCGATTTCAGAAGAATCAGAATCTTTTTGATTTTCCGAACCATAAACATTCGACTTTTCGGATTTTTGAGAATCAGAAGGCAAGGCGTAAACCGCCTGCTGAATATAAGGCCAGTTTCCGTAGGAAATTTTCGTGCCGCTCTGCAAGAGATTCAAGACAACAGGCACACCAAAATCACAGTCGCAAGTCCACTCGTAATCGTCATCCTGATTTTCGTCATAAAAAATCTTTGAAGGCCGACCACGCTCATATTTCACAGTCATATTCACAAGCAAATCGCCGTCGGTGTCAATCAAAACCGTTCCATTGTACGAATTAAGATATTCCGAAAATTCTTTTTTTGAATCCTCATTTCTAAGGGATTTGATAAAAAGCTGCAAGACTGGCAAAAAAACAGAATCGTCAGCAAAATTGTATAAATAGTCGAGAGCGTCGCGTTCCTTTATCAGCCCCGCCTTCAGCGCAAGCGACGGATAGACAGGCGACTTTGCGCCTTTGGCGTTAAAAGATTTTATGATTCTCGCGCATTTTTCAGAATCTTGAACAAAAAAAGCCGCCAAAAGCTCAATTTCAGGATTCGATTTTTTGTAGTTCGAAAGCGAAGCAAGGAAAGCGTCTGCAATCTTCTGAACGCGCTCGTCAAAAACAAAATTTCCAGAGTCAGACGAAATTGAATCAGCTTGAAGAGAAGCATTTTCGCCAAGCAAAGCCGAGGAATCAGAATCGGAAGAATTGATGAAGTCAGAAGAGCTAAAATTTGAATCAGGATTTTGTGATTTTTCCTCTGCCAAAGCGAATTCAAAGCGGTAAAAAAGGTCGGCAAATCTTGAATCTTTCGGATAAACTCTTCTTGCCGCGTCAATTTTCATTCGGGCAGCTTCAATGCTTTCTTTTGTTTTTTGGTTGTAATAAGATTTCGCGCGGATATATTCAGCGTCGGAAGAATAAATGAATGGGCTTTCGTCCAAGACAGAAATCGCCTCAGCATATTTGTGAGCCGAGCAGAGAAGGTCTGCATAAAGAATTCTCGCGCCGTCCTTGTTGTAGTCAGCCCATTGAGTGCCATCAAGCGATTTTGAAACCAGCGGAAGAACTTCAGATTTTTTGTCGCCTTTGTTCATTTTTGCCGCCGCGCGTATGTACCACAAATCAGCGATGGAATCGTCATAGGCAAGTCCGAGATTCGCATTAAAATCCGCGTCAGCCCACTGCTTTTCTGCCAACTTCTGCTTTGCAAGCTGCATATATCTTATTGCAGTGCGTTTGTTCGCAGCAGAAGCCGAAGCCGTTTGGCAAAAAGCATTTTGATTGAACAGAATAAAAAAGCCTAAAGCAGCAAAAAAAGTGATAAGAAAAGATTTTTTTGACATCGGCACACCTATTTTTATTCTATATTACTTTCCAATCATTCACAAGATAAGCAATTTTATTGTAAAAATTCGGTGCAGATTTGAACAGCAAGCGATTTTGAATTTCAGACAATCTGATGAAAAATCGTTTCAAAAAAGATTTTTCGTTTTTATTCGATAAAAATTCGTTTCACAAAGGATTTTTCGTTACAAGCCAATTTGATAGAAAAATCGCTCCACATGAAATTTTTCGTCAAACAGAATTAAAAGCGATTTCAGATTTTTGTCAGGGAAACTTAAAAACAGTTTTGGAGCAAACTAGGCAAAAATCGTCTAAAATTTAAGTTGCTTGAAACTCGCCGATAATTTTCATCGCTTAAAATCACAAATTCAAAACTTTCCAGTTTTTTGAATTCTCGACAAATCCGAAAATCGCGGCAGCTTCAAAATCTCCAGATTTTTCAGACAAGACACGCACAACTGGAACCAGATATTTTCCCTTTTCAGAAATCTTCCAGTCCGAAAAAACATCCGAAATATTTTTCAGTTTTCCGTCTGAAGTCCTGATTTTTTCTCCGGGCTGAAAACTTCCCACAGAAAAAGGAAGACGAACTTCGCAGTCGCATTTTTTTCCGCAAGATTCAACGCAAAGAAAAGTTTTTTTTGCGTTTTCAACGCAGTTTTCATCGCAATTTTCGCCGATTCGCTTTTCAAGATAAAATTTCATTTTTTCATATTCAAAAAAATCATTCTCATCTGTAAAAACAAAATTGTATCCAAAAGAAATCCGATTTTTTTTATTTTCAGAAATCTCAAATTCAAGATTCTGATTTTTGAGCGAGATTTTAAGTTTTTCAAAAGTCAGAACGCATTTTTTCTCAAGATTTTCGTTTTTCCAGCCGCAAATTTCTTTTATATGCTTGAACGGAAACCTTTCGCCAAATCCAAGTTTGTTCAGCGCGAAATAAATTATTCTTCTTTTAAGCGCAAAATCGAGAGCGCAGAACGGATTCCATTCCAAAACGATTTTTCCGCCGCCATTTTCAACGCTTTTCAGAATTTTTTGAGCCTCTTTTTCCGCACATTTCTGCAAAAAATAATTGTCGTCAAACGATTTCTGCCCCGAAATCAAAATTGAATCTTTCCAGCCTGCAAAATTTTCGTCCAAAAAAGGAACGAGAACATTCCGGATTTTGTTTCTCGCGTATTTGTTTTCAAAATTTGTCGAGTCGGTCCGCCATGAAATTTTATTTTCAACAAGATAATTTTCAATTTCAGCGCGCGAAATATTCAAAAGCGGCCGGATTATCTTTCCGCGCCTTTTCGGAATCCCGCCCAAGCCTTCGCTTCCGCTCCCTTTCAAGAGCCGCATGAGAATTGTTTCAGTCTGGTCGTTTTGATTGTGCGCAAGGCAAAGAAAAGAAAGATTTTTTTCCGCGATAAAGTCATAAAAAACGTTGTAGCGCATTTCACGAGCGGCTTCCTCAAGGCCTTTTCCGCGTTTTTCCGCGTTTTTCGCCGCCTCTCCCTGTTCAAAAGAGACAACTTTGCAAGAAATTCCAAGATTCTCACAGAGATTTTGAACAAAAAGCGCGTCTCCGTCAGTCTGAGTTTTCTCGCGGATTCCATGGTTCACCGTAATCACTTCAAGGCGATTTTTCATTCCGATTTTTTCAAGAATTTTTGAAAGAGAAAGCAAAAGAGAAACGGAGTCCGCCCCGCCAGAGACCGCCGCTCCGATTTTATTTTCAGAGAGGAAATTTCTGAGATTCTTTAAAGTCGCTGTCTCCGTCAGATTTTTCAGATTTGAAAGATTTTCCAAAACGCCGCACGAGACTAAGCCGGCCAAAACTTTTTCTTCAAATGGAACGAGATTATTTTTCATCTTCTGCAATTTTTGATTTTCCGCCTAAAAATAAAAAAGCCCCCGCTCTTCTTGAACAGGGGCATTAAAATCAGCTTAGCTTGCGATTAGCGAGCTGGAGCAACAGTCGCGAGAACTGTGTCAGCAGGAGTAATCAAAGTTACTTTGTCGCCGAGACCGAGGTCGCTTACCTTGTAAAGGTCTCCAACGTTGATTTTTGAGATGTCGCCGACAACGCGAACAGGCAAGTCTTTTGGAAGAGCCTTGACAACAATCTCAGGAACGTGCTTAACAAGGAATCCTCCCTTGAGAACGCCAGCTGGAGTTCCTGTAAGCTGAACCTTGAATTTGCGTGTAACAGGCTTTGTGTTTGTTACAGCGTAGAAATCAGCGTGAAGAACTTTGTCTGTGATGATGTCATATTCTGTGTCGCGGATGAAAGCGTCTGATTTTTTTCCGTCAACATCAAGAGTAACAAGAGTTGTAGCTGTGATATTGCGCCAAACCTTGTTGAATTCTACAGAATCAACAGTGATTGAAGTTGCTTTTCCAGCTTCATCGTAAACAACAGCAGGAATTTTTCCAGCAGCGCGCAAGTCTTTCGCAACTTTTTTTCCAGTTCCGTTGCGGACAGTTGCATTGATAACCATCTGATCCATAATAATTGGACTCCTAAAAATAATTTCCGGGAAAACTCAGGAAGCTTGAAAAAGCGTAGCCGTAGATTAAGAAAACTTAACGCGCCCCATCGTTCATCACGCCAGAGAGCTTTCCATAAACGCAAGAAGATTAAAATATGCGTTTTCGTAGGCAAAATATTATCAAAAACAAAACAAATATTCAATTCATTTTGCTTTTATTTTTCGTCCACGTAATCCTCGATTTTTTTCCGCAAGCTTTCATCTGGAATCAGGCTGGCTGTGCTTAAAATTTTCGCCTTAGCCATCATCGTTTTTGCCCCGCTCTCGCTGATTCCTCGCGATTCCATATAGAAAAGCTCGTCCGCGCCAAGCCGACCGAGAGTCGCGCCGTGAGAGCCTTCAACATTGTCCTCGCCGCACAAAATCATCGGAATTGACTTGTTCACAACATTCTCGGACATCAAAAGCGTCTCTTCCTGCTCATCGCCTTTCGCGCCCGCGCAGCCGTTTCTAAAATCCATCGTTCCGCGGTAAATTTTCTGCGCTTTGTCAGCAACAACACCTTTAACGCTCATTTTTGTCTCTGATTTCGGCGCAATGAAATTCACAACGTAGTTCATATCAACAATTTGCTCGTTTTTCGCAATAAAAGCGGTTTCCGAAGTAAATTTTGACTGAACGCCGTTCAAGTCATTTTTTACCTGAGCGTAAATTTTCGAGCCGCCAAGCTCAATCTGGACAACATCGATGCACGCATTTTCCGCGCATTCAGAAGAAGTGTCGTCAATCTGAACGAATTTTTCGCCGAGAAGCTGAACTTTCACAAGCGTGATTTTCGAATTTTTCTCCGCATGGAGATTTGTCCTTATCTCTGAAAATCCTGAGGAATCTTTTGCGGAAGTGTAGTCCATAACCACTGTGATTTCAGAATTTTCTTTCGCCTCAATTGTCTGGCTGTGCAAATAATTTTTTCCGTTTTCAAAATCAAAATGAATCAAAACAGGAGAATCCGACTTTCCTTCCGCAACGATTTTTGTTTCACCTGAAAGATTTTCGATTTTCACATTCTCATTCTGATTCAAAATCTCGATTCCGTCAGAACTGATTTCATCTGAAACTTCAAGCTCCAGCGAAGAGCGGTTCATTTTTAGCCAGTTCCACGTGAGATAAGGAATTTTGTTTATTTCAGAAATTGTCTTTTTCATTAGAAGCCACCTTTCATTTCAAGGCGAATCAGGTTGTTCATTTCGACTGCGTACTCAAGCGGAAGCTCCTTTGAAACAGGATTTGCAAAGCCTGAGACAATCATTGCACGCGCCTCTTCCTCGGAAATTCCGCGGCTCATAAGATAGAAAACCGCGTCGTTTGAAATACGCCCGATTTTCGCCTCGTGCCCGACATCGCACTCGCTTGTGTGCAAATCCATCGCAGGAATTGTGTGCGACTTTGAAATGTTGTCGAGCATAAGAGAATCGCAGCTCACGCTTGCCTTTGAGTCTTTCGCGTCCTTTGAAATGTAGATTGCAGAACGGTAAATCGACTCGCCGCCGCTTTTTGAAAGAGATTTTGTCGTGATTAAAGATGTTGTTTTTGGCGCAAGATGAACCATTTTCGCGCCAGTGTCAAGCTGCTGACCTTCGCCTGCAAATGTAACGCCTGTAAATTCCGCGCGCGCGCCTTTTCCGACAAGGTCGCTTTCAGGATAAAGATAGGAAATGTGACTTCCAAACGAGCCAGAAACCCATTCAATTGAGCCGCCTTCCTCAACCCTCGCGCGCTTTGTGTTCAAGTTGTACATATTTTTTGACCAGTTTTCCACGGTCGAATATCTCAAATGCGCGTTTTTTCCGACATAAAGCTCAACGCAGCCGGCATGCAAGTTCGCCACATTGTATTTTGGAGCCGAGCAGCCTTCAATAAAATGAACGTCCGCGCCTTCGTCAACGATAATCAGCGTGTGCTCAAACTGCCCCGCGCCTTTCGCGTTCAATCTGAAATACGACTGCAAAGGAACATCGACTTTCACGTTTTTTGGAACGTAGACAAAACTTCCGCCGGACCAGACCGCTCCATGAAGCGCCGCAAATTTGTGGTCGTTCGGCTTCACGAGCTTCATAAAATGCGTTCTGACCATTTCCGCATATTTGCCATGAAGCGCGCTTTCAAAATCCGTGTAGACAACGCCTTTTTCTGCGACTTCCGACTGCAAATTATGGTAGACAAGCTCTGAGTCATACTGCGCCCCGACTCCGGCAAGCGAAGTTCTCTCCGCCTCTGGAATTCCGAGCTTTTCAAAAGTATTTTTTATGTCCTCAGGAACATCTTCCCATTTTGTCTGCATTTTTGTGTTCGGACGGACGTAAGTCGCAATCTCGTCCATATTCAGGCCGGAAATGTCAGGTCCCCATTCAGGAGCTTTCAGCTCATTGTAAATTTGAAGAGACTTCAAGCGGAAAATCCGCATCCATTCAGGATCATTTTTATCTTCAGAAAGTTTCTCGACAATTTCAGCCGTAAGACCGTTTTTATTGCGGTAAAAGCCTTTCTCTTCATATCTAAAGTCATATGGCGAATCGGAAAATCCCGACAGCTCTTTGTTTATATCTTCCATAATAGTTTCTCAAAATTATTTTTCAAACGCCTCAAAGCCGTTCTCGTTTATTTGCTCAACAAGCTCCGCGCCGCCGTCCTTTTCGATTTTTCCTTTCACAAGAACGTGAGTCTTGTCAACATGGAGACTTTCAAGGATTTTCGTTGAGTGAGTGATTATAATCAAAGCTCCGTTCTGATTTTTTTGATATTCCTCGATTCCCTTGGAAACCGTGCGAACAGCGTCAACATCAAGACCAGAATCGGTCTCGTCAAGAATAGCAAGTTTTGGCTTGAGCATGAGAAGCTGCAAAATCTCGCTCTTTTTTTTCTCGCCGCCTGAAAAACCAACGTTCAAGTCGCGCGAAGCGTAGCTTTCGTCCATATGAAGAAGCGACATCATCTCTTTAAGCTCTTTCTGGAACTGGAAAAGTTTTACGCGCTTTCCGGTTTTCTGCTGCAAAGCCGTTCTGATAAAGCTTTCAAGCGAAATTCCGGGAACTTCAAGCGGAGTCTGAAAACTCATGAAAATTCCTTTTGCGGCCCGCTTGTCCGCCGCCATTTCGGTAATGTCTTCGCCGTCAAAAAAAATCTTTCCGCCTGTAATCTCATAGCGAGGATTTCCCATCAAAGTAAAGCCCAAAGTTGACTTTCCGGCTCCGTTCGGTCCCATCAAAACGTGAGTTTCGCCTGCATTGACAGCAAGATTCACGCCGTGCAGAACCTGCTTTTTTTCTATATTAACATTTAAATCTTGAATTTTAAGTAAATTGTCCATAATTTGTATTCTAGTGATTTCGTAGGCTTTTGAGAATAGACTTTTATTTTTAATGCGATGAGCAATGCGAAGACTTGCATCAAGATGCAAACAAATCGTCTGCAAAAAATCTGACGGAAACAAAAATTTTGTGCTATATTTTTGGAATGTCAAAAAGACTCATCAAGATTTTCATTTTTTCTATGATTTTTCTGCTGCTCGGATTTCAAGTTTTCGCCTTAAATCAGAAAGATGAAACAAAAAATTCTCTTCAAGCTCAAAAAAAGACGACGGTCAAAGACTCTCTCAAAATCGATTTTAGATTCAACACGAAATTTCAGGACAAGAAAAATTATCTTAAATGGAAAACTTCATCGAAAAAAGTCAAAGATTCATATGACGCAGTTTCTGGAGCGTCGGTTTCGCACAGCACAGGCGAGCTTCTCACGCTTTTTCGGGACGGAAATTCAAAAAATCTTCTTGCGCCGAAAGGCCTCCGATCGCTTTTGCTTTTTGCGGTCTCAAATCCGGAATGTCTCGAATCTGATAATTTTACTGCAGAAAAAGGCGACAACGGAAAAATCAAAATCAGTTTTACGCACCGGAAAATCGGATATTTTATCCAAACAGACGAAAAAGGCAAGCTGGACTTGGAAAACGGATTTTTTATCAAGAAGCCGCAAGAAGAAAAACAAAACACAGATTCTGAGGAAAATACGAATGATGATGAATTTTACTCTGACGAACCAGAGGCAAATCCTGCCCCGGAAAAAAAATTTGAAGGGAAACTTTCTGTAAACTTAAGCGGCGGAATCTTGAAAATCAGCGGAAAACTGAATCTCGTGGAATATCAGGAAGTGACTTCCAAAGAGACTTCCGAAGAAAATTTCAAAGAGATTTTCGAAGCGACTTCTGAGAAAATTTAAAAAGCTTCCAAAAAACAGAGTGAAATCAAAAAATCAAAAAACGTTTCCTAGGATTTTCTCTCCGAATTTTACAAAAATTTGACGAAACGGAATTCCAGCATTAAATTATAATTGCGATGCTTTTTAATGATAAGGATGGAAATTTAAAGACAGATTCGCTCACCGGGCTTTACGACCGCGAAGTTATTGTTGAGTACACGAACAAGCTCATAAAAGAAAATATTCCGTTCAGCCTTGCGCTCGTTGACATTGATAATTTCAAGAATGTGAACGACAACTATGGACATGCGGCAGGCGACGAAATAATCAAGCTTGTGGCGGAAAAACTGCAAAATGAACTAAAAGGAACAGGAATCGTAGGAAGATTCGGCGGAGACGAATTTATCTTTGTAATTGAAAACACTGTTCAATACGAGGCAGTCTGGAAAATCTGCCGTGTTCTTTTCAAAAAAGTTGACGGATTTCCGATTCAGAATTTGCCTGGCTGTTTTATAACCTGCACAACAGGACTAAGCCGCTTTCCGCTTGACGGAAGCACTTACTCCGAGCTGATGGAAAAAACTGACAAGGCTCTTTACCGAGGAAAGCAGAAAGGAAGAAGCTGCTTTATAATTTATCTTGACTCAAAGCACAAAAACATAATTCTCCACTCTAACAAGAAAACGCCGGACACAGCCATTCAAAGAATCACGACAATGTTCAAGCTCTTGAATATGCAAAAATCGCTGAAAGATGGAATTTCGGCGGTTTTGAGCAATTTCAGCTCTTCAATGATGATTGACCATCTTGCGCTCCAGTCGAAGGACAAGATGCTTTTTTCGGTTGTCCATCCGCTTTCAAAAGCCAAGGATTTTTCTTTTGTGAACGACAAATTTTTTGAGCTTGACGTGAGCAACACCGCAGGAATTTTCGCAATAAACGAACGCAGGCAGCTTTCCGCGCTAAAGCAGACAGAGCTTTTCAACGAGCTTTCGCGGCAGTCGATAAAGTCCACAGCTTACGCAAAAATCGAATACAACGGAAAAATCTACGGATATTTGCGCGCGGACACAACTTCGCACGACAGAATCTGGCAGAACGAAGACCTTGAGCTTTTGGTAACCGCCGCAAACGCAATTGCGACTTCTCTCCACTATCAGAATCTTGAGCTGGATGATTTGATTTAGATTTTTTAAGCGATTAAAAAAAAAACGACTGACTGATAAAAAAACGAGGCGGCTTCGACAAGCTCGGCCGCCTCAGAATTTTTTAATTTCAGAATTTCATAAAATTGTTTTAAAGAACTTAGTTCAAGCGGCTTGCAATCTCGTCGATGAACTCCCAAGAATTCAGGATTTTCTTTGCAGGAGGATTTGCGAGAGCAGCCAAGTCGCCTGTCATAAGTCCGTCCTCAATTGTCGAGAGCGTTGCTTTTTCAAGTTTTTCAGCGAATTCAACCAAGTCATTTGTTCCGTCAAGCTCGCCGCGTTTTTTAAGAGCGCCAGTCCATGCAAAAATTGTCGCGACTGGGTTTGTTGAAGTTTTCTCGCCTTTTAGATAGCGGTAGTAATGACGCTGAACGGTTCCGTGGCTCGCCTCGTACTCAAACTGGCCGTTCGGAGAAACGAGAACGCTTGTCATCATCGCAAGGCTTCCGCACGCAGACGCAATCATGTCGCTCATAACATCGCCGTCGTAGTTTTTGCAAGCCCACAAGAATCCGCCCTTTGACTTCATAACGCGGGCAACAGCGTCGTCAATCAATGTGTAGAAATATTCAATTCCGGCTTTTTCAAATTTCTCTTTGAATTCCTTGTCAAAAACGCGCTGGAAAATCGCCTTGAAGTCTCCGTCGTAGATTTTTGAGATTGTGTCTTTTGTGCCAAGCCAGACATCGATTTTCTGGTCAAGACCGTAGTTGAAGCAGCAGCGCGCAAAGCTTTCGATTGAAGAGTCAAGGTTGTGCATTCCCTGAATAACGCCCGGTCCTTTCATAACCTGAATTGTCTTTTTGATTTCAGAGCCGTCCTCGCCGTGGAAAACAAGCTCAGCAGTTCCTGCGCAAGGAGTCTTGATTTCACAGTTCTTGTAGACATCGCCGTAGCCGTGGCGGCCGAGCACAATAGGCTTTTCCCATGATTTTACGTTGCACGCGATGTTCTTGACAAAAATCGGAGCGCGGAAAATTGTTCCGTCAAGCTCACCGCGCAAAATTCCGTTTGGAGACGGAGTAAGCTTTTTAAGATTGTATTCTTCCATTCTTGCGGCATTTGAAGTGATTGTAGCGCATTTTACGCCGACTCCAAGCCGCTTGATTGCCTCGGCAGCCTCATAAGTTATTTTGTCGTCTGAGTCGTCGCGACTTTTAAGCCCCAAGTCGTAATATTCGGTTTTCAGGTCGATAAAAGGCTCGAGAAGCTTTTCCTTGATTACAGCCCAAAGAACGCGAGTCATCTCGTCGCCGTCAAGCTCGGCAATCGCATTTTTCATCTGGATTTTTGACATAATTCACCCCTGTTTTTAACAGATTTTTTCAGAAAATATTTTGGGAAATTATATAGAATTCAGGATAAAAAAAGAATAGTTTTCATGATTTATCGGAAATCTGTGCGAAAGCGACTGGCCGCGGATAGCGGGAGGACAAATCAAAACATTTGGCGATGTCTGAAAACGCTTGAACTGCAAGAAAAATATGCTCTGAATTTAGAATTTAGAAATCAGGAATCAGGAAAGCAGAAATTCAAAACCTGTTGATTTAAGATTAGTTTAAAATTATTTTAATATTTCTTAATGATTTTCGATTATAATTGTATGCGAAACGGAGGCAAATTATGCGAGTTTTGCTTGTTGAGGACGAGGGCGGGCTTAGCCAGGCTCTCACGGAAATTTTCAAGAAGAACAGAATCAACATTGACGCGGTTCTGACGGGAACGGACGGACTTGAATACGCCGAGTCTAAAATTTACGACGTGATAATTCTTGACATTATGCTGCCGGGAATCGACGGAATCACGATTTTAAAGACGCTAAGGGAGAACCACAACAACGTGCCTGTGATTCTTTTGACGGCGAAAGACGAGGTTTCTGACAAAATCGCGGGGCTTGACGCAGGCGCGGACGACTATCTTACAAAGCCTTTTTCAACAGACGAGCTTTTGGCGCGAGTGAGAGCTTTGTCAAGGCGGAAAGGCGACGTTAAAAACGACTCGACAACTTTTTGCGACTTGACTTTGAGCAAGAAAAACTGCGAGCTTCAGTCGGCGGCGGGAGACGCAATCAAGCTTTCGCTAAAGGAATATCAGATTCTCGACCTTCTTTTTGAGCATCCGCACCAGATTATCACAAAGGAGCAGCTTATCGAAAAGATTTGGGGAGGAGACTCGAACGCGGAATACAACAACGTTGAAGTCTACATCTCGTTCATAAGAAAAAAGATTGAGAACCTGAAAGTCGGCGTTAGAATCAGGACTGCAAGAGGAATCGGCTACTCGCTCGAGGATGAGACGCGATAAAAAAAGTGAAAATTTTCAGCGTTCTTAGAATCAAAATCATAATTACGATTCTCGCGGTTCAGGCGTTTATGCTTTCCGGGATTTTTTTCGTTCTGAATCTCGCGCTTACAACAAACGTGAACCGCCAGACGGACAATTTTCTTGAGCAGCTTGCAAAAAACGGCGGACACCGGCCGACTCCGCCAAAGCTGGCAAAACCTGCAAATGCGAAAGGCTTGAACAAGATTTTTTCGCAAGGCGCGTTTCCTTCTTCGGAATTTTTAGACTTTGGAGACGCGCACGCCCCGAACGAAATCAGAAATTATTTTTCGGTGAACGTCTCATATTCCGGCGTAATCAACGAAGTGATAACGGATTTTCCGCTCAGCTACACTCCAGACGAAATCTCGAAGATTGTGATTCTAATCAACTCGGAGAACCAAAACCGCGGAACTGTGAACAATTTCAAATACCTGAAAACCGAGGCGAAATACGGAACTTTTCTGATTTGCATCTTGAACCGCACGGCTGATTTTGAGCTGATTCAGCAGTTCAGGATTTACGCGTCGCTTGCGATTTTCGGAATTCTCCTTGTCTCTTTTGTGATTTCGCTTGTCATCTCCAAAATCACGGTAAAGCAGGCTATGATTTCTTTTGAAAACCAAAGGCGATTTTTTGCGGACGCAGGACACGAGCTGAAAACTCCGATTGCGGTAATCGGCGCGAACATCGACGTTCTTTCTTCCGACGAGAAGCTGAATTCAAACAAATTTTTCCAGTACATCAAAAGCGAGAACGAGAGAATGGGCGAGCTAGTGCGTGACTTGCTTTTTCTCGCGCGGGACGACGCTGACAGGCTTGAAATCCAGAAAAGCAAGTTCGACTTTTCAAACGCGGCAGAAAACGCGGTTCTTCCGTTCGAGGCGGTCGCTTTTGAAAGCGGAATGACACTCAATCTTGACATTCAAAAAGGAATAGTCTGCAACGGCGAGGAAAAATCGCTGAAGCAGCTTTTCGTGATTCTTGTTGACAACGCGATAAAAAATTCCGACGCTGGCGCCTTAATCAGCGTGAAAGTTTTTGCGGAAAGGCAAAACGCGGTCTACAAGGTGCGGAACACAGGAAACGGAATCAAAAAAGAAGAGCTTGAAAAAATATTTTTGAGATTTTACCGCACAGACAGCTCGCGCGACAGAAAAACCGGCGGCTACGGGCTTGGGCTTTCAATCGCAAAGACAATCGCCGCAAAGCACGGCGGCACACTAAAAGCCGAAAGCGAATACGGAAAATGGGCGGAATTCACATTCACGATGGCAAGAAAAAGATAAAGCATTCTTCTTTTCCTTTCACAAGAGCAGCGGAAAAGAAAAAGAGAAGCTAGGCTTCCTAAGAGCCAAAGGTATACTTCCTAAAGACTAAAGGTATACTTCCTAAGGACTAAAGGTATACTTCCTAAGGACTAAAGGTATACTTCCTTCAGGGCGAAGGAAGCCTTCCTTTAGTTTTTAGCTAGGCTTTCTTTAGTCTTAAATTGCTCAGCCCGGAACTATTCTCAAAACTGACGCCTATTTTTTCGCCTCGTCATAAAGAGCCTTGAAATCATTCTTGTAATTCTCAATGAAAGCGTCAACATCAGGCACGTAGACAATTTCGCCCTCATCGCTCAGTTTCGGCTTGAACGATACCGCCGCGTATTTTTGAAGCGGCGCGTTCTTGTCAGAATAAAAGGCTTTCACAGTCACAGACGACGGAACTTCAACCTTTTCTCCTCCGCCAACGCCGTCTACGGCGAATGTTGATTTTTCAGAAGAAACGGAAATATAATCTGAACTTCCTGTCGCATAATCAAAAGTGACATAATTACTGTCAGTTTTATTATCGTTGTTTGTGATTTCTGCCCGGTACTGCAGCTGGGTAGAATCTATGTTTCTTACAGTCAACCGGCAACGATAGTCAGATGTTGAGGTTGAGCCGTTGATATTTCCATCTCCATTTGCGTTAAGTTGATATGTCCCGTTACGTTGATATGTTTCATCGAGGTAAATGCAAAAATTGAAAAAATTTGAGCCGGAGCGGGAATCCAAAAGGGCATAATAATATTTTTTGTTTTTGTTGTTTTTGCTACTTTCATCATCGTGTCTCCACACGGCTCTGCTTTTTTTATCAGGCATTTCAGTAAAATCTTTATAGCTCATAATTTTGTCAACGCCATTCTCATAATCAACAGTCTTTCCGTCACTGCTTATAATATATCTATAAATTTCTCTTACCTTTTTTGATAAATCATCGCCATAGACAGCAGAATAGCTTTCAATCTGTAAATAGTTAGGATCATATTCTCGAATTTTGTTTTCTGACAAAGCATTAAAGGCTTCGTTACCTTCGCTGGTCGACAAATTGCCAAACATAGTATTGGACTGCCATGACTGAGTAACTGTATACAGTTTCTCTCCATTTCTGTTCAAATACAAATAGCGATCGTCCAATTTTCCATATCCAGCACTAATTTTATCTTTTTTAGATGTGATGCTAAAAAGCTCCACATATTCTGAAATATTAAATTCACTCTCAACCTTTTCACGTCTAGCCTTTTGCGCATTCTCGTTCTGATAAAAAAGTCCGCTGTATGATTCCACAACCGCGCGCGAGGAGCTGCCCGAGCCTTCCGCAAAGTCGTTCTTCAGGACGAGATATTTATCTCCGTCATACGAGATTTCTTTTCCGACTGCAAAATCCGATGTCTCCGCCGCTCCGTCATCAGTCCCAGTTCCAGACGAGCCGCCGTCATTGCTGCACGAGACAAAAAAAGCGGCAAGAGCCACTGCCGCAATTCCAAAAGCTAAAATTTTCTTCATAAAATTCCCCTTATGGCGGCAGCGCCTAAAACTCAAGACTTTCTGCACATTCCGCTATTCAAGTGTACCCCCCCCGAAAAAAGTCAAGAGTTTTTTAAGAAATTTATAAAGATTTATATGGAAAATAAAAAAAAGACAAAAAAACGGGAGCTGATTTCTCCCCGCTTTCCTTGTCCCCCATCCCGATTCCCACTTATAGCAAAAAATCCAAAAATCAATTATCCTTGCGCTATGGAACTTAAAGAACTTTACCGCGAAATCTTAAATGAGCACAACATAAATCCGGAGCACAAGACTTCGCTCCCGGACGCTAACATAACTTTGCAGGGCGTAAACCCAAGCTGCGGCGACAACATCACGCTGAACCTAAAAGTCGATGACAACGGAAAAATCGCCGACGGCTCGTTCACAGGCTCTGGCTGCGCAATCTCACAGGCGAGCTGCGACATGATGCTTGACTGCGTAATCGGAAAAACAAAAGACGAGGCTCTCAGCCTTTCTGAAAATTTCATGAAGATGATTCAGGGAACGGCGACCGAGGAAGAAATCGAGGAGCTTGACGAGGCGAGCGCGCTCAAAGACATCAAGCATATGCCATCGCGCGTAAAATGCGCGGAGCTTGGCTGGCGCACAATGAGTGAAATGCTCCACGACCACAAGACAACGATGAACGTGAAAAACCAGCACCCGGACTGCTCGATATAAAAAATCGTTCCGCCGGCTCGTGCAAGTTGATAAAGCCAAAATTCCACAAGGAAAAACATAAAACCGCCCAGAATTTCAAATTGCAAAAATCTATGCTATAATTTTCCCAAAAAGGAGAAATATACATGGAAATCACATGGGAAAATTTGGACAAGCTTTCGTCTTTCAAGAAGCTTCAGTCGCTTAAAGGCGCGGTTTCTGTAAAAGAGGAGCTTGGCGGAGCAAACGGCGCAAAAAGAATCACTGAATATTCTGTAAAAATGGGCGGCGGACTTTTCTACAATTACGCGGCAAAGCAGGTTGACGAAAAAGTCCTTGAAGTCTTAAAGGAACTTGCTGAGGAAGCAGAGCTTTCAGAAAAATTCGCTGAAACTTTCAATGGAGCTGTCGTGAACACAGGCGAAAAAAGGCTTGTTCTTCATCATCTTACACGCGCTCAGCTCGGAAAAGACGTTATGGCAGACGGCGTGAACAAGCGAGAATTTTATCTTAACGAGCAAAAAAGAATCGCGGATTTTGCGGAAAAAGTTCATTCTGGAAAAATCGCGAACGCGAACGGTGAAAAATTCACAACAGTTGTGCAGATTGGAATCGGCGGCTCGGATTTGGGACCTCGGGCAATGTACCTCGCGCTTAAAAACTGGGCGGAAAAAAACGGAACTTTGAAGATGAATGCGGACTTCATCTCAAATGTTGACCCTGACGACGCTTCTGCGGTTCTGAATTCTGTCGATTTGGCTCACTCGCTTTTCATTCTCGTCTCAAAATCGGGAACAACTCTTGAAACTTTGACAAACGAGAGCTTTGTAAAAGACGCGCTAAAAAAAGCAGGCTTGAATCCTGCAAAACATATGATTGCAGTAACTTCCGAAACTTCGCCTCTCGCGCACAATCCTGACTATCTTGCGGCATTTTACATGGACGACTACATCGGCGGAAGATATTCATCGACTTCTGGAGTCGGCGGCGCGGTTCTCTCGCTCGCTTTCGGCCCGAAAGTTTTTGACGACTTCTTGAAAGGCGCGGCTGAGGAAGACAAGCTTGACACAAGCAAGAATCTTCTCGAAAACCCTGCGATGCTCGACGCGCTGATTGGAATCTACGAGCGCAATGTCCAGAATTATCCTGCAACAGCGATTCTTCCATATTCTCAAGGCTTGAGCCGCTTTCCTGCGCACTTGCAGCAGCTTGACATGGAATCCAACGGAAAATCTGTAAACCGCTTCGGAGAAAAAATCGGCTATTCTACAGGTCCTGTGATTTTCGGAGAACCGGGAACAAACGGCCAGCACTCGTTCTACCAGCTTTTGCATCAGGGAACGGACATCACGCCGCTCCAGTTCATCGCATTCAAAGAAAGCCAGATTGAAAACGATGTTGTGATTGAAAATTCCACAAGCCAGAAAAAGCTCGACGCGAATGTTGCGGCGCAGATTGTCGCTTTCGCCTGCGGAAAAACAGATGACGCCCCGAACAAGAGCTTTGCCGGCGAGCGTCCCTCAAGCCTCATCTACGGAAAGCAGCTTAATCCAAAATCGCTCGGCGCGCTTCTTGCCCATTTTGAAAACAAAGTTATGTTCCAGGGATTCGTCTGGAATATCAACAGCTTTGACCAGGAAGGCGTTCAGCTCGGAAAAAAGCTTGCAAAAAAAGTTCTTGCGCACGAGACTGAAGGCGCGCTGAAAGCATATTCAGACTTGCTTGAAATTTAAAAAATGGCTTAAACAAGAGAAAACGGAATTCGCTTCTGTTTTCTCTGCCAGCTTCAAAAAAATGATTTACGCAATTCTAGCCCGCGACAAAAACAATCTGATTGGGGACGGCCTTTCTCTTCCGTGGCTCGGCGACGAAAAAACAAAATGGGACATGGAGAATTTTAAACGGCTCACAACGGAAAACATCGTTTTTATGGGCTATAAAACTTTTCTAGGCTTCAAATCGCCTCTTCCAAACAGAATAAATGTTGTTGAGACGCATAATTTTTCGGGCGTTTCGCCGCTCCGCGACTCCGGGCATTTCGAATTCCTAACGCAAACTGGCTTTATTTTCACAAAAAACCTTGGAGATTTTCTTTCAGAATATGAACTTCAATTAAAAACATCTTGGAAAAGCAAGAAAATCTTCATAATCGGCGGTGCAAAAACATTCAGCAAGCACTGCGAAAAAATCGATTTTTTGTATCTGACAACATTTTTTTCCGAATACAAAAACGGCGAAACTTACCTGCCAAAAGATTTTCTTTCAAATTTCAAGCTAAAAAAAACGCTCGAGTCTCACGAAAACGGCAAAATAGAGCTGCTTGAAAATCTTAAATTCTGAAAAGTTTTCTGATGTTCTCGTCAACAATAAAGCTCAAATTCTCCGCAAGGATTCCGCGCGCTTCGGCAATAAATTTGTAAGTTTCTTCAATTAAAACAGGCGTGTTTGTTTTTCCGCGGTGCGGAACCGGAGCCAGATAAGGCGCGTCAGTTTCAAGCAAAATTCTGTCATCAGGAACAAAGCGCAAAAGCTCCGCCATTTCAGGCATCTTCGACTTTTTTGTGTACGTTACAGCGCCGCCAAACGCGATGTAAAATCCCATATCCAAAAAAGTTCTCGCGGCATTTTTGTCATAAGAAAAGCAATGGATAATTCCGTTATGAAAATCCATATTTTTAAGGACATCAAAAGTCTCCTCAAAAGCGTCCCGCGAATGAACAACAACTGGCAAACTAAGTTTTTTGCAAAGCTCAAGCTGCATCTCAAAAAGCTCGCGCTCGCCTTCATAAACGCTTTTGTCAAAATCTTCCTCGCGCCTGCCGTCCGCTCCGCCCGGATTCCAGTGATGGTCAAGCCCGCATTCGCCAATCGCCACAAGCTTATCTTTATTTGAAAAATTTTTTATCTGGTTTTCAAGATTTTTGATTTCTTCAACGCGATTTTTTATCGAATCGACATCAGGCCAAATTCCCGCGCTGTAAAAAATCATTTTTCTGCATTTTTCCTGAATTTTAGGCGACTGCAAACGCAAAATGCTTTCTTCAATTATCTTCCGGCGTTCTTCCAAATCTCCGCTTTTTGTTCCAATGTCCAATCCAAAAAAAGTGTCTCTTTCTGCCAGTTCTGACAAAATTTCTGAGCCGTCCAAGCCGCGCTCTTCAACAAGATGATGAAAATGAAAATGTGTATCGCTGAACATAAAATGATTCTACAGAATTTACAAAAAACAATAAATAAAAATACTTACTTGAAAGACATCGGATTTTTTGATAATATGCTTCCATTGCGTTTTAACGTGATGCCGGGATGGTGGAATGGTAGACACAAGGGACTTAAAATCCCTCGCCAGCGTATACCGGCGTGCCAGTTCAAGTCTGGTTCCCGGCAAAGGCTTCTCAAAAGAGAAGCCTTTTTTATTACATTCTTAGGCTTATTTGACTTGGCTGTAAAGCCCTGCCATCTCGTTTCGCCAAGAGCCTCTCTCCTGCTCGCGTCCTTCCCACTCGATTGTTTTCCTGATTGTAAAATGCTTTGTGTCGCGTGGATTTTCAAAATAGATAACCGCAAAGCGTCCCTGACCAATATATGCGATTTTCTCGCTTGGCCCAGGCTTTTCGCTTTCAGCGATTTTGTTTAGAACACAGTCAAAATGAACAGGATTTCCGTTTTCCTTGTTTGAAATCGCGCTTGAAATATCTGAAATCGGCTGCCCGCAAATCTCGCAGACTGGAGCGTTCTCCTTGAATGCTCGGATTGCCTTTTCGTTTTCCTGAATTTCCTTGAAATTCACTTTGCCTGAAAAAGATTTTTTCTGCTCGCCTCGCCGGTCGCTTCGCTTTTCATTTCGGTCGTTTCTGTCAAAACGCTCGCTCCGTTCGAAAACACCGTTTCGTGATTTTCTGTCGCTTTTTGATGAGCGTGAATCCCGTTCGCGCTCATTCTGCTCGTTTTTGCCGTTTCCGCTTCGCTCGTTGCGGTCTTTTGAGCTCCATCCGTGATTTCTGTTTCCGCGTCTATTATCGTTTCGACTCATATTTGCCTCTTCTAATCCGCTGGTCGTTATCTTCAACAATCTTGAGGCTTAAAACCTGCGCAATTCTCTGTACTGCATAGTCAACGTATTCAGAATCATGGATTTTTCTGCGCAGCTCAAGAACTTTTGGTGAAAATTCCGCAGCGAAAGCGTTTGTTTGTGAAGAAGAAGTCATACGAACTCCGAAAAAGCATTTGAAATATAATAAACAGACTCAAGACCCGGCATGTCAATTACTGCGACATCAAATCTAATTTTGCTGTTATTATATTGTCGATTGTTTAGCAAAAAAATTTTAGCGGTTTCTAAAATTCTTTTCTGCTTTCGCTCGTTGAGTTCATGGGAAAGCGTTTCAAAATTGCCGCTCGGCAAAGTTTTCACTTCCACAAATGCAAGAACTTCATCTTTCAAAGCTATTATATCAATTTCGCCTTGCCTTGTCCGAAAATTCCGCGCAAGAATTTTGTAATTATTCGATTTTAAGAAAGAGACAGCTTTGTCCTCGCCAGAATCGCCGATTTCTTTAGTGCTCGGCAACGCTGCATTCCTCTAATTCTTCAAGCTCGTAAACAGGACTTTCATCGTCTATTCCAGAGCCGTCAGAAACAAGTTTGCCGTAGGTAAGAAAATATTTTATGTTCCAGCGTTTTATCACGGCAAGATGATAAGGCTTTACAGATTTTTCCTCGGCAAGAAACATATTCTCGCCGTCGTCAAAAAAAACAGGTGCGGAAAATCTCATTCCAATTTTAAGGTCTTTTGCATCGATTTTTGTAAAATTGCTCATAAAATGCACCTCCCGCTAATTTATTTTTGCGATAAAAGCAAAAACAGCCGCAATCGCCACGTAAGTCTCTTCCGGTATGAACTGCCCGACATTTTGAAGCGAAAGAATATCCGCCATTTCAGCGTTCTGAACGACCGGAATTCCGTTCTCATCAGCAAGTTTCAAAAGCTGCTGTGCCGCATATCCTTTTGCGTTCGCAGAAATAAACGGAGCGTCCGCCCATTCAGGATAGCGAAGCGCGACAGCTTTCAAATCGTCAGTTTTCAAACAAGCCCCCGCACAGACACAACAATTTCATCTCCACAGCCAAAATCCTTGATTTCGTCAAATTCAGCAAATTCAACAGATTTTAACTCAGAAGCGCAGCCGCATTTTTTTAACGTTTCAGAAAGCAAAGCCGAATATTCAAGTTTTCTTTTTGAAGATGCAGAAAAATCAAAACCGAATTTAAACGACTCAACTTTTTTGTTCTTAAAGTATAATGAAAAAACTAATTTTTGCACGTTTTTTTTACAATTTATGACGATTTTTTGCAAATTTCTTAGATTATCATCAAGAAAAACTCTAATATCTCCAAAGCAATTTTGAGATTTCCATTCAAAGGGAAGCAAAATCCAGTGAGAATTTTCAAAGTTTCCGTCAGATTTTTTTGACCTGAATGAATTGAAAGCAGTCAGCGCGCCGATTTTGTTTGAAGCGCAGGCTGAATCGACAGAATCAAGATAACTTTTCAGAATGTTTTTCACGGAAAACTTGTCAAAATCAGATTTTTCGCTTTTTAAATCAAGTTTTTTCTTATCATTCGGATTCTTGCTTTGATTTTGCTCTTGTTTTTCGCCTGAAAATCCATCAAAAACAGCTTTTACAGTTTTCTCGACGCTTTTCAGGCCTTTTTTCCCGAGAAGAAAAGAAATCTGCGCCGCCTCGTCCTTTTCATCATCAGAAAATTTCTTGGAAGTTTTAAGGGCTTTTTTTGCAGCGTCCGCATCGATTTTTATTCCCATTTGCTGCATAAGCTGAACAAGGCGAAAAGCCTCGTGACTCGGCTCGATTCCAAGCGACAGAAGAAACGCGGAAGCTGAACCGTTAAGTTTTCCTGCAAAAATTTCAGAAGTGATTTTTGAGACAAAATCGGTTTTAGAAAGATTTTTTATTGAAGAACTGCTTATCGAAGAATCATTTATCAAGGAAAGATAGACAGTGCCGTTTTTTACCGACGCATGCGCCGAAAAAATCTGGTTTTGCACAAGATTAACATCCGAGCGCACGCTTATTTTTTGCCTAGCAAGGCTAACTACAAAGCTTCCGTCAGGATTCGCTGAAATCACGCGTCCTGAAACGACATTTTCATTCTGAAACTTTAAATTTCTCCCGGCTGATATTTGATTTTGAAAAACCGGCTGATTTGCAATTCCAATTTTGCTGCTCATCTTTATGATTTTGGACATAAAAAAAGGATTTGCAATTAAAAAATCACAAATCCTTTTTGCTTTAGACGCTAGGGTCTAGATTATTTCTTTTTTGCGTCTTTTGCAGCTTCGGCAGCTTCATTTGCAGCTTTTGCAGCGGCAACAATTGCAGCTTCCTTAGCTTCTGCTGCAGCGGCAAGTCCGCGAGACCAGTTAAGGTAATCAACTGCCTGCTGTCCGATAAGCTCTTTGACTTTTGTATCTTTACCAATCTTGTTGCGGAGGTAATAGAGCTTAGCACGGCGAACTTTTGCAGGGCGAACGATTTCAACCTTGATTACGCGAGGGCTGTAAACAGGGAATACACGCTCAACGCCAACACCGTAAGAAGTCTTGCGAACTGTGAAAGTCTTGCGGATTCCTTCATTTTTGATGCAAAGAACGATTCCTTCAAAAATCTGGATACGCTTTGTTTTTCCTTCGATGATTTCAAAGTGAACTTTTACAGTATCACCAACTGAGAAGTTAAGAGCACCCTCTTTCTTCTGTTTCTCTTCAATAGTCTTAATAAGATCCATTGGTTTTTCTCCTCTTTTTGCTGCGGACATTCTTCAAAGAAATCTGTTCCGTCAGTTCCTCAATCATTTTTTCGGCTTCTGAAGTCAACTCGTCTTTCAATCTCGCCGCCGAAATCAAATCCGGCCGGTTGGCAAGAGTTTTCTGGATTCGCTTTTTCAGACGCCACTTCCGAATATTTTCATGGTTTCCTGAAAGCAGAATTTCAGGCACTTCCAAGTCCTTGTATACAGCCGGGTGCGTATACTGAGGATATTCCAAAAGTCCGCCAGAATAACTTTCCTCGTCCAATGATTCAGGAGTTATCACATCTTTGACAAGCCGATAAACAGAATCGACTATAACAGTTGCGGCAAGCTCCCCGCTAGACATAACGTAATCCCCGATGGAAATTTCGTCGTCAACGTACAAATCAATAATCCGCTGGTCAATACCTTCGTAACGACCGCAGATAAAGACGATTTCATCTTTCTGACTAAGTTCTTGCGCTTTCGCCTGCGAAAAAGGCTTTCCAGAAGGCGTAACGTAAATCACGTGCTTCTTGTATGCTTTTACGCTGTCAAGCGCTTTCCCGAGAGGCTCAGCCATCAATAACTGACCAGCTCCGCCTCCATACGGCTTGTCATCACAAGTTTTGTGCTTATCAAAGGCAAAATCCCTGATATTCACTAAATCGTAGGCAATAATTCCCTTTTCAACCGCTTTTGCCATGATTGAGGTCTCAAAAAAAGCACGCGGAATCTCAGGAAATAAGGTCAGCACAGTAAATTTCATGGAATTACTCCAGAATCCAGAGGTGCATCAACTGGATCATCTTGTTTTTAACGTCAACTTCGCCAACGAACTCTTTTCGGAAAGGAACATAAACCGTCCGAATCTTGCCCTTGGAATCATACTTGACCTTATCACTAAGACAATCACAATTCTCGGCCAGTAAAACCTTCAACAGGTCTCCAGAACCGCCTTCCATTACGTCTGTGATTGTACCCAAAACTTTGGGCGCAGATTTTTCTGCCAATCCGTTTTTTGCCTCGCTGTAAACAAGGCTGCAAGTTTTCAAATCTTCGACATACCACTCGTTCTTATTTAAAGGACAAGCTTTGTCGCGTGGCACAACAATTTCCCATCGATTGTACTTCTGCACATCTTCAGGAGAATCAAGTCCTGCCAGCTTCATATACAAGTCGCGGCCACCAGTTTCTACAGATTCAACCTTAAACAGTTTTGAATCGCCGGTCTTGCCGTTTCTCAAAGTCACCTCTTCCATTTGCGAGAAATGCTCGTAACGTCCAGAAGCGCTTTCAACCTTAAATTCACCCGTTACTCCGTGAGAGCCACGGACAAAACCTACTACAAATTGTTCCACAGTACACTAGTCCAGTATTTCCAGGCTATAACGTTTACCGTCTTTACTGGCAGAAGCACTCAATACTGTGCGCAACGCTTTAGCAATACGACCGTACTTGCCGATAACCTTGCCAATATCATTCTGAGCAACACTAAGCTCAAGAACAGGTCCTCGTTCACCGGCTACTTCGTTTACCGAGACTGCACTGGGATCATCGACCAATGATTTTGCAATGTATTCAATCAGGTCTTTTTCCATTCCCCGTTACTCCCGTTAAACTATCTCTTGAAGCCTTTCTTGTTAAAGAGTTTAAGAACTGTCTCAGTTGGCTGAGCACCAACTCCAATCCAGTAACGAGCTCTTTCTTCGTCAAAAGAAATCTGAGCCTCTTCACCTGCGATTGGCGCGTAAGTTCCGATTTCTTCGAGTGTTCTTCCATCACGTGGTTTGCGTGAATCCAAAACAACAATTCGATAGAACGGTCTCTTAGCTGCACCGAACTTCTTAAGTCTGATTTTAACCACTTTATTCCTCCATAAATAGAATTGTGAAACAATAATATATCTGTTTTGAAAATAAATATCAAGGCAAGAATCTTTAATATTCGGCAAATTCTTCATCAAAGATTATAAATTAAAAATCTCAGGAAGCGGAGCTTCAGCCTTGATGATTTTATGGCTTACAGGATGCGGAAATTCAAGGCTTTGCGCGTGAAGCATAATCCGGGAGAAAGCTTTTCCTCCGTAAAGCTCGTCGCCAAGAATCGGACAGCCGACGCTCGCAAGATGAACGCGGATTTGATGAGTTCTGCCGGTGTGAAGAGCGCATTTTAATACGCAAAGTGGAGATTTTTCATTTTTAATAGAAGAAATCACTTCAAAATCAGTTTTGCTCCAGAGTCCGCCTTTGCTTTCGCTCAGTTTTCCCCATTTTGCATTCTGGGACTTTGGGCTGATTCTTCCCATAAAAAACTCAACCGAAAATTTTTCCTGCTTTGGAATGCCGCAAACAACGGCAAGATAATTTTTCTTCGCAGTGCGGTTCTCAAACATCTCGTGGAGAGGCTTGTTCACAGCCCGGGATTTTGAAAAGAGAATCGCGCCGGAAGTTCCAGCATCAAGGCGGTGCATAATTCCAACATAAGGCGGATTTTTTGCGTTCGGCTTTTCAATTTTCTGCCGCTCAAACAAAAATCGAACAATCGCATCGTGAAGATTGTCGCGTCCTTCAACAATCGTGCCTTCAACAGGAAAATGAGCTGGCTTGTTCACGCAGATTACAAAATCGTCCTCAAACAAAATATCTTTTTGGGAAAGCTCAAATTTTATGTCGCCTGGCTTTTTCTCAAAAAAAAGTTTTTCTTCATCAAGATTCACGCTGACTTCTCCGCCTGAAAAAATTTCATACGACGGAATACGAATCTGCCTGCCGTTCACAAAAACCGAGCCTGCGACAATCAGACGGCGGATTTTTGAATTTGAAATTTCTTTTCCGACAAGAAGCGGAAGTTTTTCGCGGAGAATCAAGTCCAAACGGATTTTTGACGATGTCTTAAAACTGTAATTTTTCATATTTTGTCTATAAAATTTAAATTTTCTTATAATCAGAAAAAATCAGCCGCTAACCGATAAAATGGCAGCGAACTTTGTGTCCTTTTTCGATTTCTTTCAATTTTGGAACTTCGCTCAGGCATTTTTCGCTTGAATTTGGGCATCTTGAAGCGAAAGGGCAACCTTTCAAAGGTCCTAAAACGGTTCTGATTTCTGACGTTGCGGAATTTTTTCTTGAATTCCGATTTTCCTTTTTGATTTCAGTCGATGCGAAAAGAAGCTTTGTGTAAGGATGAAGCGCGTTTTTGTAAAGGCTTTCAGCCGGAGCTTCCTCCATAATCATTCCCGAATACATGACGCCGATTGTGTCGCAAAAATAGCAAGAGACACGCAAATCATGTGCGATAAACAAGAACGAAAGATTCCGGCTTTTTTTCAGGTCAACAAGAAGATTTAAGATTTGCCCCTGAACGCTCACATCAAGCGCGGAAACAATCTCGTCGCAAATCAGGACTTCAGGGCGCATTATCAAGGCGCGGGCGATTGAAATTCGCTGCCGCTGCCCGCCTGAAAATTCTGAAGGACGGCGTTCCAAGTCTTTCGGGTCAAGACCGACTTCATCGAGAAGCTCGGCAGCCTCAACACGCGCTTTTTCGCGTCCCGGCCAAAGCGACGAAGACTTGTACGCGCTTGCCAAAATGCTGTAAATGCTCATTCTTGGGTTCAAGGATTTTCCCGGATCTTGGAAAATGTATTTGACTTTTTCGCGGTAGGATTTCAGCTCTGATTTTGAGAATTTTCCGACATCATTTTGATTGTAAAAAATTTTCCCGGAATTCTGCCTGTACATCTGAATCAGGATTCTTGCGGCGGTTGTTTTTCCAGAGCCGGACTCGCCCACAAGCCCGTAAGTTTTTCCGCGCTCAAGAGAGAACGAAACGTCATTCACGGCGTAGACAAATTTGTCCTGACGGGCAAAAAATCCAGCGTCGAGAGAAAAAAGTTTTGTGAGATTTTCAGTTTTTATTACAGTTCCGCTCATTTTTCCTCCGTTTTTATTTTCCAAGATTTCAAATCGAAGATTTTGAATCTATGATTCTGAATCGAAGATTTTGAATCATAGATTCTGAAATTCCAATAAAACGCGATTTTTTTCATTCTGGGATTTTAGCTTTTTTCAGTTTCATTTTTGTTCCGATGAATTTTTCATTTTCCAGCAGATCTCTCTGATAAAATCATCTGAATTTTCTTTATTTTTCTGGTTATTTTCGATTGCCGGATTTTTCTCATTGATTGAATTTTCACCGGACAAAGATTTTTTGCAACTTTCTTTTGCAAAGCGGCATCTTGGTGCGAAAGGACAGCCTGGCTCAGGATTCGCTGGGTCGGTAACGCGCCCCGGAATCGACGACATTTTTTCTGTCGTGTAATGGCTTCCGAATTTTGGAGACGACGAAATCAAGGCTTTGCTGTAAGGATTCAAAGGCGAATTCATTATTTTTTCTGAGCTGCCTTTTTCCATGATTACGCCGCCGTACATCACGATAATGTTGTCGCAAAGCTCCGAAACGAGATTTATGTTGTGGCTTATAAAAATTATTGAAAGCCCGCGTTCACTGTTAAGCCTGCGCAAAAGAGCGACAATCTGGCTTTGAATTGTAACGTCGAGCGCGGTTGTAGGCTCGTCGGCAATCAAAAGCTCGCAGCCCTGCGCGAGAGCAAGCGCGATTCCAATGCGCTGGAGCTGACCGCCCGAAAACTGATGTGGAAAATTCTTCAACCGCGACTCAGAATCTGTAAGCCCGACTTCGTTTAGAAGCGCGGCGGCTTTTTTATGCGATTCTTCTTTTGTGATTTTCGGATTTGAATTTCTGAAAGTCTCGAAGAAAACGCTTTCCATATTTTGAAGCGGGTCAAAACTTCTGCCCGGCTCCTGAAAAATCATTCCGATTTTTTTGCCACGGTAACTGCGAAGCTCTTTTTGAGAAAGCGACGCGAGATTTATGCAAGACGAGCCGTCATTGTAGAAAATTTCGCCTGAGACAAGCGCGTTTGAAGGCAAAAGTCCGGGAATTGCTGTGGAAGTTACGGTTTTTCCGGAGCCTGACTCGCCCACAATTCCTAAAATTTCACCGCGCTGCATTTCAAACGAGACTCCGCGCACAGAATGAATTTCAACATGCTCTTTTCCGCGCTGCATAAAGAACGAGACGCGCAGATTGCGGACAGAAAGCAACGGGGGCGTTACGGGGGATTTGCCCCCGTTAGAAGGGGGTGTCGGCGCAACGGCGGAAGCGGAGCTGACAGAGTGCGGCGCAGGGGGAAGGCTTTCCCCCTCAAAAATCTTACGCATTGAAAGGGCAAATTTTTTAAGCAAGCTTTTCTTGAAGACCGCGTGGTAAGGGTCGTAAAAGTCGCGGAGAGCGTCGCCAAGAAAGTTGAACGCGAGAGTCACAACAAGAAGAAGCGCGACAGGAATCAAAAGCCACGGAAAATTCCGAAGATTGCTGAGCGTGGAGATGTCGCGGTTTATGAGGCTTCCCCAGCTTACGGCAGGGTCGGCGATTCCAAGGCCGAGATAGCTTAAAGTTGTCTCGCTCATTATGAAGCCCGGAATTGAAAGCGTTGTGCTGACGATTAAAAGGCTTGTGATTTGCGGAATTATGTGGCGGAAAATTATTATTCCGCTAGGAACGCCCTCGATTTCAGCGTCAATCACAAATTCTTCGCGTTTTATAGAGTGAATCATTCCGCGCAAAGTTCTCGCGCTTCCGGGCCAGCCGACAAGCGAGAGAATCACAGTGATGACCATATAGCTTTGCCCAGAGTCCATGCTGGAATTCAAAAGCGAGCGCAAAAACAGAATCAGATAAAGCCCCGGAATAAGCATAAAAAATTCGGAGAAGCGCATTATAGTCCAGTCGGCAGCTCCTCCGTAAAATCCTGCAAGACCGCCGAGCAAAATCGCGAGAAAAAGCGAGACCGCGCTTGCCACAAAGCCGATTGTAAGAGAAATTCTGCTTCCGTAGACAATTCGGCTGAACAAGTCGCGCCCCAAATTGTCCGCGCCGAAGAGAAAAACCGGGTAAACCTCGCCAGTTTCGTCAGGCAAAGTCGCAAAAAGGTGGCGTTCGGCCGGAATAAGCCCGAAAAGCTTGTATTTTTCGCCTTTCGCAAAAAAATGGATTTTGTGGCTCAGGCCTTTTACGCGCGCGTATTTCCAAGTTACGGAATTCAAAACGCGATGCTCGCGCGCTTCAAGCCCTTTCGATGTGATTTCAATATCGGCTGGATGGAAACTTCCGTTTTCAAAAGCTGTGTTCGGAGAATAAGGCGCGATAACTTCCGCAAAAATCATCACGAGATACAAAAAAATTATCACGCAAAGCGAGGAAAAAGCGAGAGGACGAGATTTCAAGAATTTTAAGATTTGTCTCATTTTTTATTCAATTTTCGATATTCGATTGTCAACGTTAAAAAAACGCCAAAAACAAAATTGGCTTCTAAAAATAAAATCTAAAAAAACGTTTGCCAGAAAATTCCTGAAAGCTAGTTTTTTGAAACTTTAAAGCTCGAAAGCGGAATTTCCTTTGAATAGTTCAGCGGAAGATTCGCCGCATACGAAAGTTCCGGGAATGAAAGTCCGCTTTCCACAGTGAAAACTGGATTTTCTCCGCTTTTGTTCAGAATCTGCGCGATGAATTTTCCGGCTTTAAGCGTGTTCAAAGTCGCGGTCAGCGGAATTGTTCCGCTTGAAGATGTAATTTCCTTGCTTGCGCCGGAGGCAGGAGAAAGCTCAATCAAAGAGAAAGAATTCCCGGAGAAATTCCCGGAAGAATTTGACTTTATCGAGCAGTTTTTCAAAAGGTATTTCCATGCCGAAGAGCCTGAATTTGAAACGTTAAGGTCAAAATTGCATTTCAAGTTCAGATTCACATTGTCAAAAATATTTGAGGAAATTTTGTTTCCAGCCAAAATTGAAGCTGCGGCCACAGAAGCCGCGGCAACCGTCATTCCGCCTGAAGTGAACGCGTTTTTCATCTCCGAGAGAGTCGGAAGAACGATTTTCGGATTTGAAAGCGACAAGCTCGGCTTGAAAACAGGAACTTCAAAAGATTTTGAGAACGGAAGAGTCATCGTCCGGTTTTCCATCAGCGGAATTTTGCTCAAATCAAGAGAAGCGTTTCCAGAAACCGAAAACGGAAGAGATTTTTTTCCGCTCGTGGATTTTGCGAAATTCAAAATCGTGTTGTACGGAATCTTGAAGCTGAACGCGTTTGATTTTGTGCCTAAAGCCGCAACGCTCACGCCCTTGTCCGCGCTTAGCGAAGTGAATTTTGAATTCTCGTAGAGAACATCCGCCGAAACCTGCTTTACAGAAAAAGCGACAGGATAAGGATTTTGAATCGAATAATTGCAGCTGAAAGTGATTCCTTCCAAGTCAAGCGATTTTATCGCCACGTTCTGAAAATTTATCGAAGGCGAAAGTCCAAGCTCCTTTAAAGTCGAGCATGAAAGAGCGAAAAGCGCAGCCGCCGAAATCAAAAAAGACTTCAAAAATCTGATTTTCTTCATTTTATCTATCTCCAATTTTTTTCTGTATTTTAGATTTAATTTTTTCCGTAGCGGATTCTGGGGTCAACGAGCGCAAGCAAAACATCTGAAACGACCATTCCAATCAGAACAAGCGCGCTGATGAACATGCTGTTCGCAAGCACGAGATTCACGTCCTGCTGCATTACCGCCTCGTACATCAGCCGCCCGATTCCCGGATAAGCGAAAATAATTTCAAGCACAAGAGAGCCGGAAAAAAGGCTTGCAAGAAGATTCGCGCTTCCAGTTATGTAAGGATTCAGCGTGTTTCTAAAAGCGTGGTTCAGGTAAACGCGCCGTTCAGAAATTCCTCGTGCGCGGAGAGCCGTAATGTAAGGCAAGCCCATCTGGTCAAGCATCGTCGAGCGAATCATCCTAAGCGTGGAGCCGACTCCGCCCAAAAAAGACGCGAGAAGAGGCAAAAAAATGTGATAAGCGTAGCTAAAAGAAAATTTCGCGGGATTCTCAGAAAAAGGAAAATCAGGATAAGCCGTTACTGGAAAAGCGTGCGTTAAAGACGCGAAAAGCTGGAACAAAATCAGAAGAAGAATTCCCGGAAAGGCATGAAAAAACAAGGCGAAAAAAGTCGCCGCAATGTCGATTTTGGTTCCAGCCTTGCTCGAAAAATAAACTCCAAGCAAAAACGAGAAAATCGTGATAAAAACAAGCGAAATCAGATTCAAAACAAGCGAATTTATAATTCTCGTCCTTATTAAGAATCCGACAGGCGCGCGTGAAATCAGGCTGATTCCCAAGTCGTGGTTTATGACAACGCGCTTAAGCCATTTGAAATACTGGATTGTAAAAGGCTGGTCAAGCCCAAGCTCCGCGCGCGTTTTTGCAAGCTGCTCGGCTGAAAACATATTGTCGCCGCCACTGCCTGAAACTTTCGCGCCGGAAGAGGACTGGCTCATAATCTGCTGCTGAACCATTTGGTCAACAATATCGCCCGGAGCTAGAGCCATGAGAGCGAACAAAGCCCAGCCGAGCATAAAAAGGATAAAAACCATCGTCACAAGCCTTCCGAAAATAAACGACGCGACAGGAAATTTCGCGCGGAAAGCCATCCACGGCTTAGCCAAAGGCAAAACCAGGCGAGAAAAAGCAGCTTCAAAAACTTTTTTTATCTTTTTGACAAAATTCATTTTTTCTCAATCTTTTTTGGTTCTCTTGGAGACGGCAAATGCGCGCAGACAATGCTTTCAACCTGCGAAGGGATTTTTGCTTGCTCCTCGCGTGTAAGCCCGGCAGTCTCAATCGGCTTGTGGAAAGTCAAACTTACGTGCTGTCCCGGAACGAGACGGCCTTTTTCCTCAAAAATGCGCCAAGTTCCGTCGATTGTCACAGGAACTATCGGAGAATTTGAAAGGAAAGCGAGCTTAAAGCTTCCAGCCTTGAATTCGCGGTGCGCAAAGCCTTTTGAGCGGTGTCCTTCCGGGAAAATCACCTGAGAATATCCCTTCTGAACTCCGCTCGCCGCATCATGAATCGCCTGAATCGATTTCTTCGGGCTTTTTCTGTCGATAAAAGTGCACTGCAAAAGCCTCATCCAGTCGCGCAGAACTGGAATTTTCGACAGCTCAACTTTCGCGACAAACGCCATTTGTTTGTTTGAATATCCGTACAAAAGAGGAATGTCCATGTCGCCCTGATGATTTCCGATAAAAACGCAGGCACGGTCTTTTGGAATGTTTTCCTCGCCATGGACTTCAACAGTCGCCCCGACAACCTCAAAAACGAATCTCGCCCAAACAGGAACGATTCCGTCAACAATCTTGTCGCGCTCGGCAACGTTTCCCTCGCGGTCGTATTTTAGCGCGAGCTTTCTAAGCTTGTTCTGCTTAAGCATAAAAATTGCAATCCGAATCAGCGCAATAAAAGTTCTCATTTATTTCTCCTAATAAAATGACAAAATAATTTTATTTTAGATAACAGCGGTCGGTCAAAGCTCCAACCTGATTGTCAAAATAAACATTTGAAAGATTCCAGCGGTTGTTTATCGAAAAAAAAGTCCGCCCCGAAACAAGATAGACAATCGAGCACTGCTCAAGAAAAATCTTCTGGTATTCTTCCCAAAGCGGACGCGCCTTTTCTGCGTCCGGAATGCATTTCGCAGTATTATACAGATAATCAACGCGTTTTTCCCAGTCCGTCGCAGGAGTTTTTTGAAGAGGATTCCACATATGGAGATTTCCGCTCGAAACCCAAACGTTGCTTCCCTGTGTCGGAAAAATATTGCTTCCGCCAAGCCCGATTATCAAAGTCTGCCAGTCGTAAGTTGAAGTTAGCTGCTCGACAATCCGCTGAAAATCGGTCTGCCGTACATTCACGGTGATTCCCTCTTTTTTGCATTCGTCGCTTATAATCTGCGCAATGTCGCTCATGACAGGCTGAGACGAGACAATCGAAAGGTCAAACTCAACTTTAACGCCGTTTTCGTCATACAAAAATCCGTCGGAATGTTTTTCAAAGCCAGCTTCCGCCAAAAGTTTCTGCGCATGGGCATGGCTGAATCTGTAAGGCAAAATAATTTCTTCATTATAAAACGCGTTCGCCTTTGGAAAAAATCCGTATTTAGGCTCGGCAAGCCCGCGGTAAGTCTGCGAGATAATCCGCTCGCGGTTCAAAAGGCAGCTCATCGCCTGCCGGAATTCCTTTTTTGTAAACCATTTATAGCTCGCCTCGCCTTTGTTTTTCGGATTCTGGTTGAAAGTCCAGAAGGGAGCGCTCATCGAGCCGCCCGCGTTAAAAACTGTGTAGCCGTCATCGCCGTTGTTTTTCGCGTTGTTCACAATGTCCTCAAGCTGCTCAGGAGACGGAGAGAAAGTCTCGAGTTTTCCCTGCTTGAACAAAAGAAATCTCGTGTTGTTGTCGCCAATTATCGTTGCGATTCTTTTTTCAGGATAATAAATGCTCACGCCGTTTGAGTCTTTTTCCCAGAAATCATCGTTTCTCGTGTAGACAACGCGCTGCCCCGGCGCGTATTCGGTGATAAAATAAGCTCCCATGCTCGGAAGAGTTTTTGGGTCAACGGCAACGGAATTAAGATTTTTTACAGCCGCCGCCCCGCCCTCGTCTTTCGCCTTTTTATATTGGAACGCAGGCCCGAACGACATATTTATTGAAAGAAGCGGGTCCGCAACGATTTTCGGGAAATGGAAAGCAAAACGCCTTTCGTCAATTTTTTCTATTGAAATGCGCTTTACGCTTCCGTCGTCCATCTCCATAAACTGAGAGTTGAAGGCAGAAGAGCCCATCTCCTCGTCGCACATAATCTCGTCGTACCAAAAAACAACGTCGTCGCTTGTGACTTTTACGCGCGGCTTTGAATTCCCGTAAAAGCTCCAGAAAATATCATCGCGCAGGGTCAGAATAACATCCATCGAGTTTGATTTCTCGTCAGTTTTGACCTCAAAATCCGCAAGGCGCGGAATCCATTTTTTTTGAACTGAATTATAGTCAACGAGATAGTCTGTCAAGACATTCAAGATTCCAGAAGTTTCAGCATCGCGCTCGGCAATCAGAAAATTAAAGCTTTTCGGGTCGCCTGAAATTGAAGTCTGCCAGTCTCCGCCCTGCTTTCCGCAAGTCCACTGCTCGTCTTTCCACGGCTTTGAAACCGTGCGCTCAACCAAATTGTTCTGCATTGAAGCCTTGTAAGCCTCGATTTCAGAAAGCGTCATCTCAGGAGAACGCGAGCAAGAAGCAAAAATGAAAGGAAAACTCAAAAACGAAAAAGCTGCAAAGCGAAAATTCATAATTTAATTGTAGCATTTTTTCAAAGAATAAAAAATCGGGAAGGAAAATTAGGAACGGCGCGCGACTTTTGTTAAAACTTGCAAAGAAGAACAAAAAAGAGCATACTTTTCAGCCTATGTTTAAACCACAGCTTATCTCATCTTTAAAAAAGTACAACGGCAAGACTTTCGCTTCAGATTTGATTGCCGGAATCATCGTCGGAATTGTCGCGCTTCCGCTGGCAATCGCATTCGCAATCGCATCGGGAGTAAATCCTGCGGCAGGTCTTTTCACAGCGATAATCGCGGGATTCTGCATTTCGGCTTTCGGCGGCTCCACAGTTCAGATTGGCGGACCTACAGGAGCCTTTGCGGTAATCGTCTACGGAGTCGTTGCGGAATTTGGTCTTTCAGGACTTGCGACAGCGACAATGATAGCAGGAATTCTTCTGATTTTGCTCGGCGCGTTCAAAATGGGCGGTCTTGTAAAATTTATTCCATATACAATTGTTACAGGATTCACGGCTGGAATCGCGGTAACAATCGCTTCGGGGCAAATCGGCGACTTTTTCGGACTTCGCCCTGACTTTTCTTCTCCGATGATGATTTTGGGCGAGGAATATTCAAAAATGCCGGGCGACTTTCTTCCAAAAATCATAGTCTACATAAAATCGGCAGGAACTTTCAACCTTTACTCAACGATTTTGTCGGCGGTCTGCCTTGCGTTCATTTTCGTCTGGTCAAAATTCATAAAGAAAATTCCAGGAAGCTTCATCGTCATAATCGGCGCGACTTTGGTCTCGATTCTTCTGGGCAAATTTTTCGGGCTGAAAACTGACACAATCGGATTTTTTGCGGACGGAAGAGAGCATTTTGTGATTCCGTCATCGCTTCCAGTTCCTCATCTTCCGGCTTTCAATCTTGAGACAATCAGAATTCTCTTTCCAACGTCGGTTTCAATCGCAGTTCTTGCGGCAATCGAGTCGCTTCTTTCGGCTGTTGTGGCGGACGGAATGACAGGCGGCAAGCACGACTCGAACACGGAGCTTATCGGGCAGGGAATCGCAAACATCGCGTCGCCTCTTTTCGGCGGAATTCCTGCGACTGGAGCAATCGCGCGCACGGCAACAAACATCAAGAACGGCGGAAAAACTCCTGTCGCGGGAATAATCCACGCGCTCACGCTTCTTCTGATTCTTCTTTTCTTCGGAAAATACGCTTCTTACATTCCGATGGCGGCACTTGCAGCGGTCTTAATCAACGTTGCATGGAACATGGCTGGCTTTCCAGCAATCAGGGCTTTGTGCAAAGGCCAGAAATCCGACATCTGCGTTCTGACCGTAACATTTCTGATTACAGTTTTTGTTGACCTTACTATGGCGATTGAAGTTGGGCTTGGATTCGCGGCATTCTTCTTCATCAAAAAAATGATTGACCTTTCAGAAGTTGAAAACAAGCGCGAAAGCCTTACAGGCGGAATTGCGGCTCCAGATATGCCGGCGGAAAAAATCGATGTGCCGAGCGGTGCCATGGTCTACGAGATTGACGGTCCGCTTTTCTTTGGAACTGTAAGAAAATTCGAGGTCGCGGTTGAGCGCACTGGAATGGCAGGCGTTGACTACAAGGTTCTGATTTTGAGAATGAGAAACACGCTCTATCTTGACGCAGGAGGAATCCGCGCGCTGGAGCAGGCAAAAGCCGCATGCGACAGAAAAGGCGTTACAATCGTGATTTCAGGAATCCACACGCAGCCTTATATGCTCCTTGAAAAAACCGGAATGGCGGACAAGCTCGGAAGAGACAATATCCACGGCAACATAAACGCCGCGCTAAAGCGAGCAGAGGAAATTTTAAGCGCGTGATAAAATCAGCCTCAAAAAAATCGAAGCAAGCTGAAATTTAGCTGGCGGACGCATGGCGTTCTGCCATTAGCAGAAAATGACTTGGCGAACGAATGGCGTTTTGCCATTAGCAGAAAACGAGCTGGGGAACACGTGGCGTTTTGCCATTCGCAGAAAACGAGCTGGCGAGCGAATAGCGTTTCGCCACGGGGTGAAAATAGCTTGGCGAACGCATGGCGTTCTGCCATTAGCAAAAAATAACTTTGCGAAGCCGTGGCAGCTTTTTCAGCCAGCAACGTCCCCCCTTTCCTTGTCCCGCACACCTTTTCAAAAAAAATCCGGCTGAAAAACGCAATTTCAGCCGGATTTTTTTATTTTGCGCCGTAAACGCTGTAGTATTTGTCGATTTCGCCTTTTATCTCGTCAGTTATGATTTTCTTGTCGCCGTTTGTGTAAAGAGAGTCAACAACGTCTTTCATCGTGACAATCGCGCGCGCCGGAAATCCGTATTTCTCAGAAATCACCTGAAGAGCGGCCTTGTCTGAGTCCGGGGCTTTTTCCATTCGGTCAAGAGAGACAATCTCGCCAACAATCTTGATTCCGCCCGCGGAAGTTTCCTGAGCCTTGATTTTCGGATAAGTTTCTTCTATTGATTTGCCCGAAGTCGTAACATCCTCGATAATCACAACGCGGTCTCCGTCCGAAATTTTATATCCAAGAAGATTTCCCTTGTCCGCGCCGTGGTCTTTCGCCTCTTTTCTGTCCGAGCAGTATTTAACTTCCTTTCCGTAAAGCTCTGAATAAGCGACAGCCGTAACAACCGCAAGCGGAATTCCCTTGTAGGCGGGTCCGAACAAGACATCAAAGTCGTCTCCGAAATTGTCGTGAATCGCCTTAGCATAAAATTCTCCGAGACGCTTAAGCTCGCTTCCTGTAACATACGCGCCTGCGTTCATAAAAAACGGCGACTGACGGCCGCTCTTTAGCGTAAAGCTTCCGAATTTGAGGACCTTGCACTCAACCATAAAATCAATAAATTCTTTCTTGTAGTCTTCCATAATTGCTCTCCTAAAGCAAAACCGCAGAAAAGTCTATCAGAAAAAAAAGGAATAAGGAATTAGAGAAAGAAAAAACAAGACGAAGATGCAAAATATTAAAATAAACTTAAAAACTATTGTCAAAATCATTAAAATTATCTTAAAATAACACAAGATTATTTGTAGTTTCAAGGAGAAAATTTATCATGCAAAAGTTTATTAAGAAAAAGTCTTTGTTCTTGACTATTTCAGCGTTGCCGACTTTGCTATTTTCGTTATTTTCCTGCTCTTTTTACACGGAAATATCATCTTCTGCAAACTTGAAAGACATAAGCCAGGATTTGACTTACAGGACGGTTCTTTCTAAGGCTTATATGGGCGGCTCTGTTCTCTACAACTCTTCAGACATTGCAAACAGCCAGCTCGCAGAAGGAGTTTGCGTGGCGGTCAGACTAGGAGAACTAAAAGCGGAAAACGACGGAGACGAAATCATATACACAGATATTGAAAGCAAAGCGTCTTATGGATATTTGAAAATTGAAAGCATAAGCAGCAAAACATTGACTTTTAGATTCACAGAATATTCAAACGACGGCTTCGTAAAAAGCGAATCCTTATTTACATTAGACGAAAACCAGTCAGTAGACTTGAACGGAGACGGATTTTTTGATGTAAAATACAGCAAGCCGTTGTCAAAGCGCGCAGGCTGCGAAAAATCTATGTAGCTAACTTTCTTAAGCAGCCAAGAAGAGCTTCACACCGCAATGTTTTCAGTTTTGACAGAACAATACAAAAACGACACTTATCCGGCAGGGCTTATGGGGATCAACACCGACGGAAAATTTGTCGTGACTAAATATGAAGCAAATTCAAGCGCGCGTTCTGCCGTAAAAGGAGTTGCTGGCGGCGATTTTATTTTGGACGGCGAAACTGGAGAATATTACAAAATAAAAAATAACGTTTCGTACAAAAACGCGAGAAGCGTTGAAGATTCCGACATTGAAGTTGAAGAAGGCAATCTTTCAGAAGTCGATTTTTATTTTAACAATGATGATTTTTCCAACGGATATAATTCGGCTGAACTTTTATCAGCTCTTCCAAAGCCGGTTACTGAAAATTTCAGCGGCGAGAAAATAAAGCAAGAGCCTATAGAAGTTTTGAATGAAATTCTCTTGAATAAAAGCCTTGTAGAGATTTGCTCCGCCGACTTAAACATTGAAATCGAAGAAGAGGTAAAAGAAACGCTCAAAATCATAGACACGCTGTCAGAATATGAGCTTGTGGCTTTCAACAGACTTTTCTTAAGCGACACATACAGCTACATTTGTCCGCCGATAGATTACAACTGCGCCGACATCACAGAAGTTCTTCCTTTAGCCCACGTAAATTTGACGAACGAAGGAGATTTATCAGAAGAACTTGAAAACAGCGGAGAAACTCTAGCCGCAGAGCGAAGCGCAACTTCCGACACTATATCAATTGGAGAATGGAAAAACATAGGAATATCAGGAGACGCCGGATATAAACTTGCAAAATCATACAAAGAATATTTAACTGATGTAAAAAAGCTTAAAGATAATGCAAGCGGAATGAAAATTTCTTTGCCAAGTTTTTCAAAAAAATTAACAAACAAGGATTTAGGAATTGAGCTTCTAGAACGTACAAGCATCTCTTTTTTTGAAATAGACGCCTCGCCTTATCTGTATCTAAACGGCGACTTTTCAATTTCTTGGTCAAAGTGCAAAGCCAATACTTCAGCTCATGTGCTTTTGGAAACATATGCAAAAACATATCTAAAATGTAAATTTTCAAAATCATTGCTAGAAGAATACAAGAAAAGTCTAAAAGACAAACCTTTTTTTGAATACAGCGACACTAAGCCCATAGGACCAATTCCTTTTACATATGGTTTAACTATAGATTTTGATATTCCATACACTATTTCAGGCGAACTAAAGTCAAATGACTATATGTATATGGGCTTTACAGGTTTAGCAGGCGCAGGTGCTGAAATCGGAGCAAAATACGGTTGCAGAAAAGTAAAATGGTTTAAAATATGGAGAAAATGGATATACAGACCGCAAATTTATTTCAGTCCATACATGGAAAGCAGAGGCGGCATTGCTAAATTTACCGGATTTATGGGAATTGCAAATGACGAAAAAACTCCGGGACTAGAAATTTCAGCAGACATAAGCCCATTTATAGAAGCCATCCCATATGTAGGCATAGGTGTAAAAGCAGGAAATATAAATGTTAATGTGCCTGTACGAGAAACAGTGAGTCTTGGCGCAACATTTTCTCCTGACGGTAAAGCAAAAGGTTATCTAAAGAATAATTTCAAGATAAATATACGTGGTGGTTATGACCTCGACTTGCCTATTGTGGGGCCAAAAGACGGAAATTTCACTATTAAAAAAGGTCCTAATGAAGACTTTTATTTTCTAAAAGTAGAATTAAATTAACGGCACTTTTTTCAGCAGAGGTTAAACCATGAAAACAAAATTTCCTATAATTATTCTTATTCTCTTGCCATTACTGCTAACATCTTGCTTTGATTTGGAAAGCGAGGACAGCCAATTTCAAGCATTAAAAGCATATTTTGAAAGCGAGAAGAAATTTTCTGTCCATTTTACAGGAAACCCAGACAATATCGATCGCATTTGCATGGGCGTAAAAAAAGCCGGAACAAAGAAAGAAGTTTTTTACGATTTAAGCTACGAACTGAAGATTCCAGACTGTTTCAAAAATATAATGACTGTAAAAGCGGACAAAAGCCATTTTTCTTTAGATGACGAGGGACTTGAAGTTACACTATATTTTGAGCAATGGGATTATCCTGATGATTTCATAGTAGTGCAAAAGAAGTAAAAGTTTATACGTATGAAAAACATCTTCACCTGCCAAATTTTCGGTGCTATTTTCTAAGCGGGCAAAAAGTGGTAATCTGAATAAGATTTTTTTCAATTTTGGATTAATTTTTAGGAGAATATCATGGAAAAAACTATCGCATTGATTCCAGGCGACGGAATCGGTCCTGATGTTGTTGCCGAG
>CAKUTI010000012.1 GCA_934691925.1 uncultured Treponema sp.
GCCAGAATTTCTGGCTTTCGCCTTTCTCGTATCCCTTGTCTTTCCATTGGGCGGCGAATTCTCTTGCCGCTTTCTGCATTTCATTCTGAGTCATAAAATGATTATAGCACAAAAATCATGGTGTCATGCTGAACTAGTTTCAGCATCTATAATATTTATGGAGGTTCCGAAAGTCTGGTCTCTGACCACACAGTTCTTGTCTGAAACATTGCGCATTTTCTCATGAAAACTTGCATTTGCCGATGGAATGTTTTTTCATTATATTTAAACGCGAATATTTTTTGGGGGATTTATGGCAAAAAAACAAATACCAATCACTTTGCTTTGCGGTTATCTTGGCGCGGGCAAAACAACGCTTTTGAATCAGGTGCTTTCAAATCAGAAAGGATATAAAGTCGCAGTAATCGTCAATGATATTGGAGAAGTCAATGTTGACGCGAAACTTATCGCTGACGGCGCAAAAATCACAGACACTTCTGACATCGTTCCGCTTACAAACGGCTGTATCTGCTGCACGCTCAAAACTCAGCTTGCGCAGAATATCGAGAATTTGATTAAGTCCGGAAAATACGGCTATGTTATGATTGAGGCTTCCGGAGTCTGCGAGCCAATGCCAATTGCGCAGGAGCTTGAGACAATCAAGAACGGAAAACTTGACAATGTTGTTGGCGTTGTTGACGCTGCGCGCCTTGTTGACGAATTTGCAGGCGGAAACAAACTTTTGAACAAGGAAGCAATCGGCGAGGAAGATATTGAAAGCCTTCTCGTTCAGCAGATTGAATTTTGCTCAACTCTCGTAATCAACAAGAAGGATTTGGTTACAGAGGACGAGTTCAAAAAAGTGCGCAAGGTAATCGAGGCGCTTCATCCTGGAGTAAAAATCATCGAGACTGACCACGGCAAAGTTGATGTTGATGAAATCCTTTCAACAGGCTCTTTTGATTTTGAGAATGTTTACGCTTCTGCCGGCTGGTGCCAGAAACTCGAGGAAGAGGAAGATGACGACGACGAGCATGAAGAGCATCACCATGATGAGCACGGCCATGACGAAGATGAGCATGAGCATCACGAGCATCATCACCACGAGCACAAGCACGAGGGCGACTCGGGCGCAGATGAGGATGAATACGGAATCGGAACTTTCATTTATTATAGAAGAAAGCCGTTTGACCGCAAAAAGCTCGATACTTTCGCTGGAAACTGGCCAAAGTCGATTATCCGCTGCAAGGGATTGTGCTGGTTCTCAGACGAGCCTGAAATGGCGGTTGTATTTGAGACTTCAGGCAGACAGATTTCAGCAGGATATTCAGGACAGTGGATTGCTTCCGCTCCGGCAGGCGAGCAGAAAAAAATCCTTGCTGAAAACCCTCAGATTCAAAAGGAATGGGACGAGGAAGTCGGCGACCGCATGATAAAGCTCTGCATTATCGGCCAGAACTTGGACAAAAAAGCAATCGCGGACGAGCTTGACAAGTGCCTTGCCTAAAAGCTGAATTTGTTTGTAGATAATTTGAAGGATAAACGCGGAATTTTCTGTGTTTATCCTTTTTTTGGGCTTAAACGCTTTTCTTGTATTTCAGTCCCGAAATCAAAATCGCATCGTCTTTTAGCTCTAAATCTTCAACTGTGTCGCACGGGTCAATGAACGCGTTCAGTTCCATATAATCCTCATAATTGAATTTTGTGCCGTCGGCAAGCTCGATTTCATACGCTGAAAAATGTATTTGATTTTCGCTGGTTTTAAAAAAGTAAAGCCGCCTAGTCTTAACACAATTTGGCGGCTTTATAGCAAATATCGTGGAGACGACCGACTGAATCAGGCATTTCCTTCCTCTTCAATATACCACATAGCTTTTTATCGGTCAATTTCGGGCTTAAAGTTCTATCGCATTTCGATTTTCTTTTGACAATCATCATTTTAAACATTATTATTGTAGTAATTGATTTCATAAACTAGGAGAAAAGTAGAAAATGGGCAATGTGATTTTGTTCATAGGTCTCCCGGTTGCAGGAATCGTTCTTGGATGGATTATTCGATGGTGTTATGCCAGATTTCAACTATCTGCGTCAGAGCAAAAAGCTGAACGTGTAAAACAGGATGCAATAAAGGAAGCCGAAGCACAGAAAAAAGAAATTTTGCTAGAAGCAAAAGACCAAATCATTCGTGAACGAAAACAGCAGGAACGGGAAGATCGTGACAGACGTGCTGAAGTTCAGAAGTACGAAGCGCGTGTAAACAAGAAGGAAGAGCTGATTGACAAACGGGCAGAGGAATTCGACAAGAAAGAAGCCGATTTCCAGAACCGTGTCAACGCGATGAAACGGCGTGAAGAGCAGATGCAGGCTCAGGAAGACAAGTACCGTCAGGAACTTGAAAGAATTTCCGGAATTACTGCAAAAGAGGCTAAAGATTTAATTATCAAGGACCTCGAAAATGATGCCCGGCACGATGCGCAGGCTTTGCTTAACAAGATTGAGCAGGAATCGCAGCTTACAGCTGAGAAAAAGGCTCTTGAAATTCTTGTCTCAGCAATGCAGCGGGTTGCCACGGAGACAACAGGCGACATAACAGTTGCCACAGTTTCTCTTCCGGGCGACGAGATGAAAGGAAGAATCATCGGACGTGAGGGACGGAATATCCGCGCTCTTGAGACTTTGACAGGTGTTGACATCATAATTGACGACACGCCGGAAGCAGTTGTTATCAGCTGTTTCGACCCTGTCAGAAAAGAGATTGCGAAGCAGTCGCTTGAGCGTCTCGTTACAGATGGAAGAATCCATCCTGCGAGAATTGAAGAGATTGTTCAGAAAGTAACTCGTGAGATTCAGCAGAAAATTTACGAAGAGGGCGAGAAAGTCCTTTTCGACTTGGGAATCCACAATATGAGCCAGGACGGAGTCCGGGCGTTGGGGCGGCTTTATTTCCGCACAAGCTACGGTCAGAATGTTCTTGTTCATTCGCGGGAAGTTGCGGAGCTAGCTAGTTTGATTGCCGCTGAAGTTGGAGCGAACAGGGAGCTTGCTAAGCGAGCTGCGTTGCTTCACGACATCGGAAAAGGCGCGGAAAATGACAGCGACCAGAACCATGCGGAAGTGGGCGCGGAAATGGCTAGAAAAATGGGCGAAGACCCTAAAATCGTCAATGCCATTGCTGCACACCATAACGACTGCGAGCCTGAAACTGTAGAGGCTGTAATCGTTCAGATTGCGGATGCGATAAGCGCGGCTAGACCGGGCGCACGCCGTGAGACTGTTGACAACTACGTTAAGCGTCTTGAAAATTTGGAAGAGATTGCTGAAAAATTCCCGGGCGTTGAAAAGGCGTATGCAATTCAGGCAGGCCGCGAGCTGAGAATCCTTGTGAACAATGAGAAGATTCCGGACGGCGAGGTTAAAGAGCTTGCGCAGAAAATTGCCAAGCAGATTGAAACCGACTTGCGTTATCCGGGCAGAATAAAGCTTACAATGATTCGCGAGACACGAATCGTGGAATATGCACGTTAAGCGTGTGAACTAAAAAATGAAAAGCACTTTGGTTTTTTGCCAAAGTGCTTTTTTTGTGCCCTTGATGGAATTAAAATATCCATCGCTATTTAATCTGCTGCACGGATGCGGCAACAAGGCAAAGAGAGAATTTTTGAAAAAAAAATTCTCGTTGAAAGGAAAAATGCAGGGATGTATTTTTGTTCTTTACGCCGTCGCAGCATAGCTGCTCGGAGACTCGTTAAAATCAGTACGTTTGCTTTTTTTAATCTGCCGCATGGATGCGGCAACAAAGCAAAGAGAGAATTTTTGAAGAAAATTCTCGTTGAAACCAAAAATACAGGATGTATTTTTGGTTTCTTACATATGAAAATTTTCGCCGAGATAGATTTCTCTTGCTTGTTCGTTTTTGATAATTGCTTCTTTGTCGCCTTCGACCAAAATCTGGCCGGTGCTTACGATGTATGCGCGTGAAGTGATTTCAAGGGTGTCGCGGACGTTGTGGTCTGTAATCAGCACGCCGATGTTTTTCTTTGCGAGAATTTTTATTATTCCTTTGATGTCGGCTACCGCAATCGGGTCGATTCCAGCGAACGGCTCATCCAAAAGAAGAAATTTCGGCTCGATTGCAAGTGAACGCGCAATTTCAGTTCTTCGCCGCTCTCCGCCGCTCAATGTGTATGCAAACTGTTTTCTGATGTGTCCGATTCCAAATTCTTCGATGAGCTCTTCAAGACGTTTTCGCTTTTCTTTTCGGTCGATGTCTTTTCGTGTCTCCAAAATCGACCAGATATTTTCTTCGACCGTAAGTTTTTTGAAAACGCTCGGCTCTTGCGGAAGGTAGGAGATTCCGGCTTTTGCGCGCTTGTACATTGGAAGCGAAGTCACGTTTTTGCCGTCAAGGAGAATCTGCCCGGAAGTCGGCTTGTGAAAACCTACGACCATGTAAAAGCTCGTTGTTTTTCCGGCTCCGTTCGGACCTAAAAGCCCGACAACTTCGCCTGAGTGAATCTTGAAATTTACGCCCTGAACAGCTTTTTTTCTGCCGAAATATTTGTGCAGGTCCCTTGCTTCAAGCGTGTGAATCTGATTTTTGTTTTCTACTTCTTTTGAAGCTATCTCAGTCTTGAGTTTTTCGTCAGAAAAATTGTTATTCATTTTCGCCCTCGCTTGCCGATTTTGAATCTTGCGCCGCGCTGTTTTCATTTCCGAAATTGCCCAAATCTTTTTGCGGCTCTTTGTTTTCGTTTTCAGATTTTATTTCTTTTGGCTTTTCGCTTTCTGTTGAAGTTTTTTCTTTTTGATTCTCTGACTTTTTTGCGTCTGAAACTTTTCCGCTGACTCTTCCGTCAAGCCTGATTTCCTGCGTTTCAAGATTCAAGCTGATTTCCTGCGCCCTGAAAGAATCTTCGCCCTGAACGATTTTCGGATTTCCAGTCATTTCGAGCATTTGCTTGCCTTTTCGGTAAATTGCGAACGCCGCAGTGCAAGTGTTGTCTTTTTGCTTGATTGAAACGTTGATTTGCATTGTCGCGATTTCTGTGTTCTGGTCATATTCGATTATTTGCGCGTCCGCTTTCACGTCGTTCGCCGTATCTGTCATGCTTACTGCATCCTCAAGCCGCGCGATTTTCGTTGTGCGGTCGTATTTCATGTTCCCGCAGGTAAAATCCAGACCGCTTTCCGTGTTTTTGCCATCGACCGTGCCGCTCGCCGTTATGTATCTGAAATTTTCGCCCGACAAAGTGATTGAGTCCGCCTTGATTTCCATTGCCTCTGTTTTTACGTAAGCATTTCCCAAAAGCGTTGTAGCCTCGTTTTTGCTTCCTGTTTTTCCGTTCATTGAATCTGCATGAAAAACGATTTTTTCGCAGTAAGCAGGATTTTCGCTAAGAAAAAAAACAAAAAAAGCGAAAAAAACTGCGCTAAAAAGATTTTTGAAAGCGATTTTTTCTGCAAAGAAAGCTTTTTTAGAAGAATTTGAAAAATGCGCGCGAAATTTTCTTGTCATTTTGTTTTCCTGTCCGCATTTTGATTTTTTTGAGTTGAAGACTCTGCATTTATTTTAGAATTTTCCTCAAATGATTTTTCGCCATTTTCGGTTTCGTTTTGATTGTTTTCTGTCTCTTCCGTCTCGATTGTTCCCGAAACTCCGTATTCAAAAGAAAATGCTTTGCTCACGCCGCTTCCGCTGAATCCAGTCCCCGAAACTTCCATTCCTTCTTTTTTTAGTGTAACTTCCGAGTCGTAATCGCTTGTGATTTGCTCGGATTTTTTGTTGAAAGCAAGGCTTTGCGCATTTATCTCCATTTTTTGAGAAATCATATTCAGATAAATGTCGTTGAAAAGCTTGTAGTTCTCTGTGTTTGTTTTTGCTTCAAGAAGACCGCAGCTGCCGCTTGTTTCAAGTTTTCCGTCGTTGTCATAAGAATCGAATTCCGCGTTTTTTGCATAAGTTGAGCTGTCGGATTTGTACTGCTCGATTTTTTCCGCCTGCAGCTTGATTTTTGATTTTCCGGCCTCGTAACGTGAAAAACTTGCGTCGTTAAAAATAAATTCCGGGATTGTCTCTTCTGAATTTTGCGATTTGTAATATTCGAGCGAGCAGGACAAGAAAAATGATGAAAATATCAGCGTTGCGAGAATCGCTTTTAAGAATTTTTTTAAATTCATTTTGCAGATTTTATCATAAAAACGGCAGCGAATCAAAATTCCGTTTTTTGCGAAATTATTTTTTTGTTTTCAGATTTTTCATCGGTTTCTGCAATCTTTTTGATTTTTCGCGAGATTTCTCTAATCACCTCGATTTTTTTATTTTCCAGCAATTTTTTTTCCGTTGAAATTGGAGACTTTGGAGATAAATTCTTAATTTACAATTAAAAGTTCACGGTGTATAATCTTTTATATGGCAGATTTATTAACTGATGCAGAATTTGATATGTTCCGCAAGGTGATTTATGATGAAAGCGGAATTACATTTTCAGCGACAAATCGCTCGATTCTTGACAGCCGCTTAAAAGAAAAGCTTCGTGAAAAGCAGCTTGATTCAGTAGAAGAATATTATCGTCTTATCCGTTCCAACAAGGAAGAAATGAAGACGATGCTCGATTCTGTAACGACCAATTTGACTAGATTTTTTAGAAATCAGCCTCATTTTGACGCTTTGGTCAATTACGTTATTCCGCATATTCTTGAATGTAAAAAGAAAACTGGCGACACGACTGTGAGGATTTGGAGCGCAGGCTGCTCAACTGGCGAAGAGCCGTACACAATCGCGATGATTCTTGCCGACATTTTGCCGCCGCCTTACAAATTTCAAATCACAGCTTCTGATATTTCGCTAAAGTCGCTTATGGTCGGCCAGCAGGGATTTTATCCTGACGCGAGAGTTGCGGGAATTCCTGAAAAATATCTTCAAAGATTTTTTACAAAGGTTGACAAAGGCTATCAGGTAAAGCGCGAGCTGATGAGCACAATCAAATTCGACTATCACAACTTGCGGAACGATTCCGGAGCAAGAAATCTTGACGTTGTGTTCTGCCGGAACGTCTTGATTTATTTTGACGAGGCTGCCCAAAAAGCGACAATCGACCGTTTTTGGGATTCTATGGGGCCACATTCTTATCTTTTTATCGGACATTCTGAGTCTCTTTTTGGAATGGACACGAAATTTGAATTCTTGAAGACCCAGTGGGCTTGCCTTTACCAAAAACAGCTTTAGGATTATACAGATTTATGGACGATATTGAAGTTTTAATTTGTGATGACTCTGCGCTTATGCGCAATCTTATTTCGCGCGTGATTGACGGAACTGAGGGAATGAAAGTTATTGGAAAGGCGATGAACGGCCAGTTCCTTATCGAAAAACTTTCTTTGCTGAAGCCTGATGTTATTGTTCTTGATATTGAGATGCCGATTATGAATGGCGTTGAATTCTTGAAATGGCGGAAAGAGCATCGCGTTGACATTCCAGTGATAATTTTGTCGAGCATTGCTGAGCGCGGCGCGGCGGTGACGATGCAGTGTCTTGAGCTTGGCGCGTCTGACTTTATCACAAAGCCGAACGGCTCGATTTCTGCCGATATAAGCTCAGTTGCCGACCGCTTAACGGAAATGATTTCTTCTTATGGCGGGGCTTACGCTAGAAGAAAAGGCAAGCACGTCTTAAACGATGAATTTTACGTTCATTTGCAGGAAGAGCGCGCTGTTGAGCGGAAACTCACTTCTGCGATGGGCGAGCAAAAAGCGAAGGAATTTCTTTCGTCTGAAGCCGCTGTAAAAGAAGCGAGAAAAGCCCGTGAAGAAATCAAGAACAGCATTTTTAACACTGTTCCGCGCAAAAAAGAGCCTGCTGTTATAACTCCGATTCGAGAAGGCGGAAGAATCGAGATAATCGCGCTTGGAATTTCAACAGGCGGACCTAACGCCTTGCGCGATGTCTTTAAGATGATTGACCCGCATTTGAAGCAGCCGATTCTAGTTGTTCAGCATATGCCGGCAGGATTTACAAAGGAATTTGCGAACAGCTTGAATAAAATTTGCGCGCTTGAAGTAAAAGAGGCGGAAGACAACGATCCGATTGAAAGCGGACACGTCTATATTGCTCCGGGAGATTATCATATCGTTGTGGAAGCAGGCGCGCTTGGAAAGAAAGTTATCAGGCTTTCCCACGAGCCTCAGAGAAACGGACACAGACCTTCTGCCGATGTTCTTTTTGAGTCTGTCGCGAAAATTTATCAGAACCGCGCTCTTGGCGTGATTATGACTGGAATGGGAAAAGATGGCGCTGTCGAGCTTGCGGAAATGCGGAAGCAGGGCGCATGGACTCTTGGCCAGGATGAAAAAACTGCGATTGTTTACGGAATGCCGAAAGTCGCTTATGAGCTTGGCGCGGTGCAAAAGCAAGTTCCACTTGAAAATATGGCGGACGAGATTTCAAAGCTTGCCCGCGAGCATTTGAACGCCTAGAGAACTTGCGTAATTTCAGGAAGCGTTATATGAATACTGCTTCTTGAAATTACAAAGACTACAAGACACGCTGCCAGAAAAAACGCGAGAACTGAAGTCGCCTGAAATCCTTCTGAAAAAACGATTCCGAGCCTTTGTGAAAGCGCAGGCGCGAAAATGTAGCCGAAAACCGCGCACAAAATTGGAATCAGCAGGGCTGCGATTCCTTGCAGACACTGGCTTGCTTTTGAAACTCCGATTTTCACAACGGAATTTTCTTTCAAATCAAAATTCTGCCTGTTTATCACGCTGAAAGTTTTCCCTTGCTTTGAGCAGTCTGGCGAGTCGCAGCTTATGCACGCGTCTGAAATCATCGGAACGACTTGCACAAGCTGCCCTTCAATTTTTTTTACGATAGCAAAGTCACGCATTTAATAAGAATCTCCGGAATCTTTTTCGTTCATCTGAATGTTTTTCATTTGAGAAACGCACTGCTCGTAGCCGGTCTTGTTGCCAAGTTCTTCGTACGTGTCGCGCAAATTGTAAAGAGCGTCATAATAATACGAATTTAATGTTACCGCCTGCTCGAAAGCCGTGCATGCGTCGTCAAAATTGTTCGTGTTGAAATGAATCACTCCGAGCGTGTTCCAAAGATGCGCATTTTGATTGTTCAGTTTCAGTCCTTCCTGGCAATATTCGAGCGCTTCGTCTGTGAGTCCGAGATTTAGGCAGACAATCGCAAGCATTTCAATGACTTCGTCATCTTCATCGTTGATTTCGTAGGCCTGGCTAAGTGCGTAGAAAGCCTGTTTCAGCTGGCCAGCGTCCCGGTAAGTGATTCCGAGATTGAACCAGAGAAGATAATTATGTTTTTCAAGAGAAATTGCTCGTTTTAGGCAGGCGATTGCGTCAGAAAAATTTCCTGCTGAGGCAAGCTCAATCGCCTGAGTATTCAGCGAGGACACATTTTCTTTCATCATATCAAAACCTCCTTTTCTAAAATTTATAAAAAGTAAAATCCGCATTACGCTTTTTTCTGGATTGAGTCGAACAAATCTACGATAAGCGTTTTTGCGTGATAATATTCGTTTCCGAAAAGCGAGCCAAGCTCCAGCGTTTTTTGGCTGATGATTTCATTTCCTTTTTTGCGCGCTTTTTCAACCGCTCCGCTCGAAGAAAGAATCTCGATGACTTTTTCAACGGCAGAAGAATAAATTCCTTCGCGCCGTGCCTGCTTAAAAAGCTTTGTCAAAGTTGTCTCGTCCTCTGGCTTTTCCGCAAGATGATAGAGAACCGGCAGGCTTTTTTTGCCTTCGACAACATCGTCTCCGCGTTTTTTGCCTGGATTTCCTTTTGTCAGATTCGTAACATCGTCGAGAATCTGAAATCCTGTTCCGATGTCCTCCGCGATTTTTCCTGCGCGTTCAGCGTCTTTTAGCGAGGCTCCGCCTGCGAGAATTCCAAGCTCCACCGCAAGCCGAGCCAAAGTTCCGGTCTTGTTCCGAACCATCGCCGTGTATTCTTCTACAGACGGAATAATTTCTGAATTTCTGTGCCAGTAAATGTCCATCGCCTGCCCAAGATGAAGGCGGCGAAGCTCCTGCAAGAAAAGCTCGTAAAATTCAAGTTTTTCATCATTTGAAATATCAAGCGACTGAATGCAGCTTGTCGCCTGAAAATAAAGCCAAGAGCCGGCATTCAGCGCGACATCCATTCCATAAGTTATGTGCGCGGCGGCTTTTCCTCGCCGGGTGTCGGAATTGTCTTCAATGTCATCGTGAATTAGAGAAGCCGTGTGCGCAAATTCAACAAGCGGCGTGAGCTTGTAAGCGTTTTCAAGCGAATTCGCTGTTTTTTTCGCGTCCTGAGCAAGTTCCGCGCAGAGAACTAAAAGCAGAGGCCGCCATCTTTTTCCGCCGAGCGAGACGAGATTTCTGCAAGGCTCAAGAAGATTTGAAAGATGAGTTTCGTTTATGCAAGAATCGATTGGTCCGAAAGAAAGTTTTTTCCAGTCGTCTGTAATTTTTGATGGAAGATATTTTGCGAGAACAGTCTCGATTTTTTCGAGCCGTGTAGAAAATTCCGTATTCATAAGATAATTATAAACTGAAAAATGCTATAGTTCAACGAAAAGGAAAATTTACAAATATTGAAATTTCTGATTAAATTATCCGATAAATAAAAAGTATGGCAAATTCTTATGAAAAACCAGATTTTTGGTCGCGGAAGGCTTTTTCTGAAGGCTATCCGGCTAGAAGCGTATATAAACTTCAGGAAATTGACGAGAAATTCGGATTTCTGAAGAAAAATTTCAAGATTCTCGACTTGGGTGCGGCTCCTGGAAGCTGGACAACGTTCCTTTTAAGAAAAATGGAAGGAAGCGGAAAAGTTGTTAGCTGCGATTTGAATCCGCTTTCAAAAAGCGTTAAGGGAGAAAATCTCGTTTTTATTCAGGGCGACTTGCTCGAAAAGGAAATTGTCGAGAAAATCAAAGCGGAAGGTCCTTTTGATTTGGTTGTCTGTGATGCCGCTCCGCTCACAACTGGGAACCGCGTTGTTGACACTGCGCGTTCCGCTGGATTAGTAAAGATGGCAATCTGGTATGCCGAAATTATGTTGAAGCAGGGCGGAAATTTTTGCGTGAAGATTTTCCAGAACGGAGACCAGCAGGCGATGCTCAAGAAAATGCGCGAAGTTTTTACGCAGGCGAAAGGCTTCAAGCCGAAAGCTTGCCGTTCTGAAAGTTTTGAAACATTCTTGATTGGATTAGGTAAAAAATGATGATAAAAAGTTTGCTTTGGAAAATTGAGTCGTTTGTGAGAAATTTTTCTTTGAAAAATGCAATCCAGTGTTCTTTGATTACTTGTGGCGTTTGCGTTGCGGTTCTTGGCGGCGCGGTTGTTTTTGGAAACCGTTCTTTTGCGCGCGCAAGCGAAAACGGCCAGGGCGGTCTTGAAACTCCGGGAATGCCAGTTGTTACGGAAGAGACTGCGGCGATTATTGAAAACGGCTCTCAGCAGAAGTTGTTGTCAGAAGATTCTTATAATTTGTCATATATTTCTTATCGTGTTAGAAAAGGCGATATGGTCGGCGTGATTGCTGAGAATTTCGGAGTTACGCAGGATTCAATCATCAGCGTGAACAGCATCCGTTCTTCAAGGCTTATTCAGATTGGGCAGTTCTTGAAAATTCCGACAATGCCTGGAATCCTTTACACTGTAAAAAAATCGGGGGAAACTCCAAAATCTATTTCGGAGAAATACGAGGTTGACGCTGACAAATTTGCGGCGGTGAACCATGTCGCGCTTGAAGCGTCTTACGAGGCTGGCGAGACTGTTTTTGTTCCTGACGCAGAGCTTGACTGGGTTACCCGGCAGGAAATCAACGGAGACTTGTTCAAAAAACCGATTCATGCGCATTGGTATCGCTCTTCAAGATTCGGCTGGCGCGCAAGTCCGTTTACAGGAAAACGCTCTTATCATTCTGGCGTTGACATGGCCTGCCCGAGCGGAACTTCAATTTTTGCCGCAATGCCTGGAAAAGTTACAGCGACTGGCTACAACACAACTTACGGAAACTATGTGATTATCGCCCATCATTCTGGATACAAAACGCTCTACGGACACATGAGCGCGATTCTCTGCACAAAAGGTCAGAATGTGACTCAGGACACGAGAATCGGACGCGTTGGAAGCACTGGCCTAAGCACTGGACCGCACTTGCATTTCACAGTTTTCAAGAACGGAAAGCAAATTAATCCTGAAAATCTTTGGAACTAAAACCAAACCTTAATTTCCGGAAAAATGCCTTTCTTTGCAATTTGTCTCGCCGGTAAAGCTGCTTATCTTTTTTATGAAAAAATCTAGGTTCGAGGCGATGAAAATTGCGCAGTATGCCGTGATTACGATTCCGAACGTGATGTAAAAAAATGTGTTTGCTTCTTCGTTGCCGAGTTTTGCCGCCGTGAATGTGTAAGTTGTCATAAACAAAAGCATTAAAATTCCGCAGATAATCCATTTTGCCATTGAAACCGGCTTTATCTTGAAATTTTCTGTTGACCAGCGCGGATTTGCGGCTTTTAGAATCGCGCTGATTTTTGAGTCTGTAATCGGAACAGAAACTTTTAGCGGCTCAGAAGCGTATTTTTCGGCTTTTGAAAGATAGCGGACTTGAGTTCTGCATTTTTTGCATTTTAAAAGATGAAAAGTAACGTCGAGCGGAATTCTCTCCTGCTTGTCGAGCATAAGAAATTTGTCCATCATTCTGTCGCATTTGCTTCGTGCAGTTTCACTTTTCATAATAAAATTCCTCCAGTTTTTCCTTTAGAATCTTTTTTGCTCTAAAAATGTGCGATTTTATTGTGTTTACAGGAATTCCTGTTATTTTGCTGATTTCGGCGTGCGAGTTGTCGTAATAAAAATAAAGCTCAATGCACATCGCATAGTTTTCGGGAAGCTCGCGCACAGCTTCGTTCACGGCGGCGGCGGTTATTCTTCGGATTTCGTTTTTTTCCGGCGAATAGCCTTTGTCTAAAATCGATTCTTCATTTGAAAGCGGAAGAAATTCTTTTCGTCTGTTTTTTGCGTTCACGGCTGTGTTGTAAGCGATTGACGTGAGCCAAGTTGAAAAGCTCGACTTTCCCTGAAAATTTTTGAGATTCGTGTAAATTTTGATGAAAACGTCCTGAACAAAATCTTCCGAGTCCGTCTGATTCTTGAAAAAACTCATTCCAAGCGCGAAAATTCTTTTTTTATAGTACGAGATAAGCCTCGCAAACGATTTTTCATCTCCTTCGAGAGCCGTTTTTATGAGAGAATTGTCGCGCCGTTCTGTGATGATTTGTTCGAGAGAACGAAGGCTATTTTTCATCAGAAATCTTGTTTTTGCCTTTTTCCCAGTCGTTGAGCTTGTAGAAAATCAAAAGCGCGACTCCGACCGTAAAAGGAATGAGTCCGCCTAAAATTGCGTTGGATTTTCCGTTAAGAATTATGAAGAAAACTGAAAGCGAGAATCCGACCGTGGTGAGCAAAAGCCCAATCAAAAGAACGTAAGCTTTGTAATTAAATGCGGATTTTTCTGAAATTCCGTTTTCAATGCGCATTTTGTGTTCTGTGTGCTGCCATAAAATCGCGAGTAAAATTATCGTGCCTGCAATGGCGATTCCAGCAATCGGAATTATAGCGATTATGACCTGCGCCGCTGGTGAAGTGATAGCGTTCATTTTTGCCTCCGTTTTTTAGACACAATTTGTGAAAAGTGGTTGCAAGCAGTTTTTGAATTTCAGTTCAGAAAGATGTAATCCTTGAAGTAAATTTTTGAAATTTTTCCGAGAACGAGATTTGAATTTATCTGGCTTAAAATCTCGTTTTTGATTTGTTCTTCCGTCATGGAGACAAGCTCGTATTTTGTTTTTGATGAAAAATACGCGCTGAAAACGGCTTTTACCGCGACAAGTTTCCGGTCAAGCTCTTCGTAAAGCTGCGTGTCGCTTTCATCGTATTCAAGCCACGGATTTACGACGAGAACGTGCCGGATTTTGTCTCTGTCGATTTTTGTTGTAATCCGCAAAAGCCCGATTAAGTCGAACGCCGCATTGTTTTTTTGAAGAAGCGATTCAGACTCGATTTTTCGTAAGCCGGCGCCTGGAACAGCATTTTTTGTGCAGAGAAAAACTGCGCTCGTCGCAACAATTCCAAGCAAAATCACGAGCGCAAGCAGCAAAAGAATCTTGTTAAAAGTAAGTTTTTTTTTCATTTTTGATTTTTATCCGAAAACTCTTTTAATCTAGACTTTCGTAAGACGACAAAAGATTTGAGAGCCGTGGATTTTTTCTAAGTTCGCCGCCTTTCGCCTTGATGTGAACGCCGTCGTCAAGCCAGTTTTCCTCGAGAATCAAGCCCGTTTTTCTGACTTCGTTTAAAAGCGCGATTTTTTCGAGCGGAATCACGTAATTTTTTTCTCTTCCCATGAGCTCGTCGCAAATTCTTTCAAAAAGCTCGTTGAATCCTTCGTGAGTTTTTGCCGAAATTTTCACTGCGTCTGGAAAAAGTTTTTCAAGATGCGAAAGATGCTGGAGCGCGAACGGGTCGGCGGTCTCTTTGTCTTGAAGTTTGTCGATTTTGTTCAGAACAACGATTTTTGGAATCTCGTCAGCTTTTATTTCCTTTAGAACTTTGCAGACTGTGTCATATTGAAATTCAGCTTTCAAGTCGCTTGAATCAAGAACCAGAAGAATCAAATCCGCGCGCTGGGCTTCTTCAAGAGTCGATTTAAAAGCGTTCACAAGCGAATGTGGAAGATTAGAGATGAATCCGACTGTGTCTGTGAGCAGAATATTTGTTCCGCTCGCATTTTTCAGCTGGAGTTTTCGCGTTGTGGGGTCGAGCGTCGCAAAAAGCTTGTCTTCAACAAAAACATCGGCTCCAGTGAGAGCGTTCAAAAGCGATGACTTTCCGGCGTTTGTGTAGCCGGCAAGCGCGCATGAAGGAAGCGGAATCCGCTCGCGTTTTTTTCTTTGCGTTTCACGGTCTTTTACAACTTGCTCAAGCTCGCGTTTTACCTGAGCGATTTTCTCGCGGACTTGACGCATATCAAGCTCTAGCTGCGTTTCTCCAGAGCCTTTCGAGCCGAAATTTCCGCCGCGCTGCCGCGCCATATCCCCGTAAGAATGTGCGAGCCGAGGAAGCGAATATTGAAGCCGCGCAAGCTGAACTTGCAGAACCGCTTCCTTTGTCTGCGCTCGCTGGGCAAAAATTCGCAGGATAACTTCCTGCCTGTCAAAAACCGGAATTTTTGCAAGTTTTTCCCAGTTTCGCTGTTTTCTTGGCTCAAGAATAAAATCAAAAATTATCGCGTCCGCGTCAAGCTCCTTTGCAAGCGACGCAAGCTCTTCGGCTTTTCCTTTTCCCATTCCGTAAGCCGGCGTTATTTCCATCCGCGTCAAAACAACAGAACGCGCAATTTCAAGTCCGAGCGTTGAAACAAGCCCTTCAAGCTCGGAAATATCATCATCAGGCTGGCCAACCAGAATCGCTCTGATTTTTCGCTCCTGTTCCTCTTTTACTTCATACATATTGAAAAATCTATCCGAAATTGATAAAAAATCAAAGTACAAATTCCGAAAATAAAAGATAGAGAATATTATGACTTCTGCTCAGAAAGTCGCGTCAAGTCTCTTGGTTTCGGTTCTTGCTTTTTCGATTTTTACAGTTGCCGCTTTTTCAGGATTGTTCGATTTCGTTGAAGTAAAATTTTACCAGCCTGCCGTAAAGCAATTAAAAGAACAGAAACTCGACGAGATAAAAGATGCTGAAAACGAATATTTAGAAAGTCTCATGTCGCGTTTTAACATTTTTGAAATGGAAAAAGATGTTAAGACTTATGCCGATTTGCGTCCTGACGATGTTTCTGTGCAGAACCGAGAAAAATTGCGTTCAGCTTTAATGACTGAGACTGCGGCTTTGCTTGGAATCCGGCTTGTTGACGACAATGGAAGCAACGTTTATTTTTCGACTTTCGATTCCGACAAGATAAAAAACGCGAAAGGCTCTGTCTCCTACAAAAATTACGGCTCTCTGAATGAATTTCCGTTTGAGCTTGTGAAATCTTCCGACTGGATTGCAGAAAATGCGCCGTCCGGCGAAAAGGGCAGAGTGATAAAGGATTCTAGGCTCAACCGCCTGATTTTTTCTTTTCCGTTTTATGACTCAAAAAAATCTTTCCGCGGAACTTTGCTTTTTTATTGCGACGCGAACCATTTGAACCGCTATCTTTTCAGCAGAAATTTAATCGATATGAACGGATTTTGCGTTCTCGTTGCGGCTGAAAATGGCGACCCGAAATTTGATGCAGGATTTGGCGGATACGTTTTTGGACTTCCGAACTTTGGAAGAAAATCTGCGGAACAGCAGGTCCTTTCTGAATGGAAGCAAAATTCCGAAAAGCCGTTCTGGAAAATGGCTTTTGAGGAAAATGAAAGCGCGGAAAATATTTCAAATCTTCAAAAAATTGAAGAATCTTCAAAATTAGAAAAATCGGCTGAAAATTCTGAAAAATTCCTGAAATTTAAAGATTTTAGCGAAAAATTCGAGCCGAAACCTTCGAAATCTTACTTTGTTTTCTCAAAAAAACTCGAACGGAGCGACGCTGGATTTGTCGCGGCTATTTATGATGAAAACGAGCTGAAATTTCCTAAATTTTTGCGGCTTCTCTTGCTTGTTAGCGCGTTCATAACTTTTTATCTCGTTGTTTTCTTGATTTTCAGCTTTAAGCATGACGACATCGTTGTGATAAAATCAAAAATAGCTTCTTTTAAAAGGCAGTTTGTCCGGCAATACAAAAAAATGGCCGGAATTGAAAACGACAGCGACTTGGAAAATCACAAAAAAAATCTTGAGGAAAGCATAAAGAAAAGCCTCGGAAGGCTTGCTGAAAAATACGAGCCGGAATTTCAAAATCTTTTTGAAAAGTGCTGGAACGAAATTCTCCTTGAAATCGAAAAACCTTACGCGATGATTCCAAACGACAGCGTTGTTGTGAACAAAAACGAGCTTCGCGAAATTTTGGAAGACATCGTGAGCAGCGGAAAAATCAGGGTGAACGCGGTTGAAATTCAGCAAAAAACAGCTCCCGCGATAGAATCAACAGAGAAGACTTCGCAGCCGGATGAAAATTCGTTTCAAAAAAATGACTCTGATGAAGAAAAAACAGAAGAAAACGCGAAAACAGAAAAAGCGGCTGAAACTGCAGAAACGTCGAAGCCGAAAGCTGCGGAAAAAATTGACGTTAATGACGCAGAAGAATTAGAAGTTCTCGATGAATCAGAAACGACGGAAAAAATTGTTCCGCCTGAAAATCAGAAATCGAAAAATGATGAAATTGAAGTTCCCGAACCTATTGAAGTTCTTGATGACGAAGTTGAATTTCCCGAGCCGATTGATGAAAATGAAAATTCTGCTGAACTCGAGGATTCTGATAATGTAGAAGAGCTTAAAATTCTTTATGAAGAAAATGGCGATGTTGAAGATTTAGAGCCTGTCGATGATGTTGAGGAGCTTTCTCCTCTCGATGAAGAAAATCCTTCTGCTGGAATCGAAAATGCTGAAGTTAAAGAGCTTGAATCTTTGAACAACGACGTAAATTCTGATGGAATCGAAAATGCTGAAGAATTAGAATCTTTGACAAATGCTGATTTTTCTGAAAAAAATGATTCAATTGTTGAGAATGAAAAAAATGCGTCTCATGATGATAAAATTGAAGAAATTGAGCCATTAAAAGACGAATGGAATATTTGCGATTCCAAAAAATTACAGGAAAACAGCGGAAAAGAAATCGATGAAAATGACGGCGTGGAAGAATTAGAGCCGCTTGAACCAGTCGATGAAGCGGAAGATTTGGAAGAAATAGAATCTTTGAAAAATGACGAAGTTTCAGAAAATGTTGTTGAAACTGGAAACGCTGACAAAACCGATAAAGTTGAAGATTTAGAGCCTCTTGATGACGTTGAGGAACTTTCTCCGTTAGATGACGAAGCAAAATTTGACGAGCATCAAAAAAACGCGGTGCTTTCAAATGAAGAAAAAATTGGCGGATTATTAAATGCAACGTCAGCTTCAATAAAAGAAAAATCTGATGAACATTCGGAAACAGAATCGACTCTAGCTAAAGAAAATCCTTCGTCGCCGTCTTCTGATGAAAAATCGGATTTTGATGATGTTTACAAAGACGAGCCCTTTCTTGAAAAAATCGATTTCGGTTTGGCGGAAACGAAAACGGATTCTAAAAACAACGAAAACGAAAATGAGATAATCGACAATTTTAGCACGGAAAATCTCGATTACGCTTTTCTCGATGAAGAGCCGCTGGAAGAATTTGGAATATTGCCGGAGAAAGAAAATCAGCCGAATCCTGAAAATCCCGAAAAAAAATCTGAAAATTCGGCAGAATTTTCAAAAAATTATGAAGAAAAAAAATCAGACTCCGATAATATTATAGCGGTTGGGAAAGACGTTCATTCTGAAAAAGGATTTGAGCAGGTTTCGGAAGAAGATTTGCCGGAACTTGAGAGCGAGCGTGACGAGCCTGCCGAAATACAAAATCAAAACGATACAGAGGAGATTTCGGCTCTTGAAGAGCTTGAAAGTCCGGAGGAAACAATGCCATTTTCATTCATTCAAATTGCGGCTAACGACACAAATCTTACAGAACTTAGAGCAGAGGTTTCAGACACTATCGTTCAGAACAGCGACGGAACTTTTCGTATCGCGGACAAATCGGCTTATTATTCAAACAAAGGAATCGACTTGAATCTTAAAAAACTTGTTGATTCTGTCTTGAAAAATTAATGTTTTCAAAGATTTTTCTGATTGAAACTTTTCTTTTTTTGATTTTTGCAGTTCCGTTGTCGATAATGGACGTAAAAAAACTGCGGATTTCGCTTTTTTACACATTTTTAGGAATTGCGGCGTTTTTTGCGTGTAGATTTTTTTATTTTTCGACTGGAAATTTCTTTTCCCAGCTGAAATTTTGCGCGGTTTCGGTGATTTCTGCCGCGCTTGTGCTTTTTTTGACGCGGTTTTTTTTCCAGCGGCGTACTTGGAATCGGCGACATAATTTTTGGAATTTTTTCCGCAGTTTATTGCGTTGTTTGGTGGAAAAATCTTGCCGGACTGTTTTTTGCCGCTTTGCTTGACATTTTGACTTATCTTTTTCTTGCAGTTTTTTCTAAAATCCGAAGAAATGAATTTCTGCATCCTGTTTTTGCGATTCCGTTTGTTCCGTTTATTTCTGCCGGAGCGATTTTGGCGAGAATCTTTTTTGGATAATTTTTGATTTTGATTTCCGATTTTTTTAGAATCAGAAAATTGCGGAATCTTTGGAAGAAAAAGAGATTTCCTATTTTTTATGAAAAACGCTATCATTTAAGAATGAAATATTACACAAAATTTAAAGTTCGAACATACGAATGTGATTCTTACGGTCACGTGAACAACGCGAATTATCTTAACTATCTTGAATTTGCAAGAATGGATTATTTGCAGCAGGCTGGATTTGATTATCAGGGATGCGTGAAAGCAGGATTTTATCTTTACGTTACGCACGTTGATATTTATTACAAGGCTTCGGCTTTTTTTGATGACGAGCTTACGATTGAAACGGAGCCTGTGAAAATCGGAGCGGTTTCAGGGCAGATTCATCAGATTATCAGAAAAAATGACGGAACTGTCTGCACTGAGGCCGATGTCACTTGGGCAAGCGTGAACAGCTCTTCCGGCCGGCCTGCAAGACTTCCTGCGGAATTTATGGTAGCCGGCTTGAATCCTGAATACAATAAATAAAAAAAGGCTGTTCATTTTGAAACGTTTTTGTTTCAGTTTGAACAGCCTTTAATTTTATGATTTTTGCATTTTTCGTTTTTATCTTTTGTTGCCCACGAAATTTTGCATGAGGCTCACAATCAGATAGATTTTTTTGTAGACTTCAACGCCCAAATCCTTGATTGGATGCTCTGCGAAACGCTCAAGCTCTTTCCAGTTTATCAGCATTTCCGGATGCGGCTTTTGATAATCTTCGAGAAGCGACTTTGTGCTTTTTGCGAACGAAATCAGATTTTTTGTCGTGTTGATTATGAATTCGCGCGCAAGATTGTTGCAGTCGCGGAGCGTTGTCCTGATTATGTTTGCGGCTTCCTTATCTCTTTCCGCACGTGGAAGCAAAGTCTTGATTTTTGTTCCGAATTCGCCTTTTTCCTCGGAAAGTTTTTCGTCAAACGCTGTGATTTTTTCTGAATATTCAAGAAGAAGATTGTAAGCGTCGCTCATTTCTGTTGAAAGCTGGACAGTAGACCATTTTCCGCGCACCAAGACCAAGTCGGCAAATTCGCGCACATCTTTTTTGACATATTCAATCAAAAACGCTTTTAGATAATTAAGCGGCCGCGCAAAAACGAATCCGTCGAAATTCCTTTTTGTGAGATGCTCGCTGCCTTCTTCCGTGTAATATTTCACGCCGCGCACAGAAGTTGTCGCGAAAATTTGCGTTACAAGGCTGTCGATTTTAGAGCTTTTCTGCTCGTTTTCCATTTTTTGGATTGCAGTTGTGGCTTCTCTTTTCACTTTTGTGATGTAAGCGTCAACAACCTGCTCGTTTTTCACTTCCGACTGGACTGTATAGTTCGGGTCTTTTGTTGTGAGCTGGATTATCATTTCGAGAACGCGAGCGTTTCTGATTTGAACAAGCAACTTCACGATTTTATTCCAGAGCTGAGGCTTAATCGGTTCAACTCCGCGTGCCGCCTTTAAAATGCTCAGCATGTTTGCCCAGTTTTTTTCGAGCGGCATTGACCAGATAATCGCAAGAAAATCCTTTAAATCGTCAGAAATGTATGAAGCGTCAATTGCGTTGAATTTTGGAGTTCTGCTTGTGTCATTCTCGCGCAAGGTCGAGTCGAATTTTCTGAGGATAAAATAATAGTCGAAAGTGCAGAAAGACTTGAATGACATCAGCATTGTGTAAGCCGCATCGATTTCCTGAATTTTCTGCTGGTCGAATTCGCTTTCAAAAGATTCAAGATCAGCCTTTACTTTTTGCTTAAGCTGGTTGAATTCCACCGTGCGGGCTTTTGTCTGAATCGCTTCTTCCGATAAATCTTCAATAAGTTTTTTCTGATTTTCCGAGAGCGAGACATCGACAACTAAATCTTTGTAGTAATTCGGGTTCGGCATATTGTTGAACATAACCTGCGAAGCCGAAACCGCCTTGTAAATATCGAAGAAAAATTTTCCGAATGCTGGCAGAGCCTGATCAGACCCTGCCTTGTAAAATTTGAAATGCTGCTTTGACAGTGATTTTGCAATCGCCTTTAACTGTTTCTTTTTTTCCGCTTCAGGATCATTTCCGCCAAGAATTGAAGATAGAATACGTGAAAAAAAAGACTCTGATTTTTTTGCCATAGTAAAAGCGATTATACAAAATTAACGGATAAATTTAAATCGCTTAAAATTATGAGTTCATTATTGCAGCGACTTTTTCCGCGACCGGCTGTCTTCCAACGCGGCAGCCGTTTGTCGGGGCTTTTCCGGAAGCAACCGCAGCGGCAAATCCGTCGCAGCCCGGAAATCCGCAAGCTCCGCAGTTTGCGCCCGGAAGCACCGCACGGATTTTCACTGTTTTCGGGTCAACTTTTATCTCGAAAATCTTCTGGAAAATTCCGAGAAGAATTCCTAAGACAAAAGAGATGACAAATGAAAAAATAATTGTTGTTATCAAAATCTTCATAAAAATCTCCAAAAAATGTGTAAAGCGCGTTTTGAAAGAATCGCCAAAAAGTCCGCCATTTTGAATTTGTTTCATCGCCTGATAAAATTCGGCTCACAACTGACGAACTTGCTGGCATTTCTCCGTCGTTTTTGTTCAAAAAACTAATTTATCAGATTTCCGAATCCCATGAACGCAAGGCTTAAGAGTCCCGCCGAGATAAACAGAATCGGAGTTCCGCGCATAAAAACTGGAGTCTGGAATGTCGTTTTCGCGAGCTTTTTTCGGACGCCTGACATCACCATCATCGAAAGAACGAATCCGCAGGAAATTCCAAGAGCGTAAACAATCGACTGGATGTAGCCTAAATTTTCGCTGCATGAATTCAAAGAAGTTCCGAGAACCGCGCAGTTTGTTGTAATCAGCGCGAGATAAACGCCCATCGCGCTGTAAAGGGCAGGCGCGCATTTTTTCAGATAGAATTCGACGAGCTGGACAAGACAGGCAATCACGAGAATGAAAATCAGCGTCTGCAGAAATTCAAGTCCATTCGGAACCATAACGTAATTGTAAAGCGGCCAAGTTACTGCGACCGCGAGCACAATTACAAAAGATGTCGCGATTCCCATTCCCCACGCTTTTGAGCTGTCTTTTGTCATTCCGATAAAAGGGCAAAGCGCGAGATATTGAGTCAAAATCACGTTGTCAACGAGCATCGATTTTAGAAAAATATTTATTAAGCTTAAATCTTTCATTTTGAACCGCCTTTCGCCGCATTTTCCGCAGCAGCTTTTTTAGCAAGAGCTTCTTTTATCATCTTTTTTCTTTTAATTGCCGCCGTAACCGCGATTAAAAGCCCGAAAATTATGAATCCGCCCGGCGCGCGGGAGAAAAACGCGATTGTGTATTCGTCTGGAATTATCTTGATTCCGAAGAATGAGCCTGCTCCCAAAAATTCGCGCAGAAGAGAAATCGCAACGAGAACCCAAGTGTAGCCGAAAGCCATTCCGAACGCGTCCAAAACTGAAGCCAAAGGAGAATTTTTTGACGCGAAAGCTTCGACCCGTCCCATTATGATGCAGTTCACAACAATCAATGGAAGAAAAACACCGAGCGATTTTGAAAGCTCCGGCAGAAAAGCCTGAAGCAAAAGCTGGATAATCGTTGTGAAAGCCGCGATTATGATGATAAAGACTGGAAGACGGATTGTGTCCGGGATAAATTTTCTGAAAATCGAGATGATAAGCTCGCTCATCACAAGAACGAACATCATTCCGAATCCCATTCCAAGACCGTTAAAAACCGAAGTTGTAACAGCGAGCGATGAGCAAAGACCGATGTTCAAAACCAAAAGAGGATTTTCCTTCATCAGGCCGTTTGTAAAAACTGAAAGTTTGTTTTCCATTGTTTTCCTCCTTAGTTTGAGATTTTTTTAGCGTACGAAGCCGCGTTCTGCAAGATTTTTCCGACGGAAGTAGATGTGATTGTCGCTCCTGAAACCGCGTCGTAAGTCTCGTTCAGAACAAAACCGTCGCTTGCTTTTTTGCCCGCGAACTGCCCGTAGAAAGTTTTCCCCGACTTTACTTTTTCGTTCGGGTCTGCAGCTCTTTGTCCGAATCCCGGCGAGTCTGAAAGCTCCAGAAATTTCATTCCTGTTATCGTCTGGTCTGAATCGTTTTTGAATCCGATTAGGATTTCCGCATGGTCGTAAGTTTTTCCTTCGGCGACGACTGCAAATCCGAGCGTTTTTTTTGAATTGTCCAAAGCCTTGTAGCACGAGACGATTCCTTCTGTTTTTGAATTGTCTGAAACCGGCTCGAATTCAGAAGCGTCTTTGAAAACTTCCGCAAGGCTTGTTTTAAGCTCCATCATCTGCCGTTTTTCGATTACAGGCTTTGTAAGATTGTTTGTGAGCGCAAGGAGAATGCAGGCTGCCACAGCGTATGCCGACAGCGTGAATCCGAGCTTTATCATATGCTTTATATCGTTCATTTTGCTCCTCCTGCGTTTGCCGCTGGAATTTTCGCCTTTTTCTTCTGGTTAAAATAAGGCGCGACCGCATTCATAATCAAAATTGCGAACATCGCTCCGTCCTGAGTTTTTCCCGGAATCATAATTATGAAAGTCAAAACTGCGGCAAAAGCTCCGTAAAGAATTTTCCCCAATGCGCAATCTGGAAGAATCGTTGAATCTGTGATGATGAAAACCGCCATGAAGAGAACCGCTCCGCTTGTCATAAATCCTGCGGCTGAAGGCAAAATCTCTTCTCCTGAAATCAGGCTGTAAAGAACGCACGCCGCAAGCAGAACCGCCGCGTAAGTCGCCGCACTTTCCGGCGAAATCGCTTTCATAACGACGAGATACAAAAATGCTGCGGCAAGCAAAGCAAGCACCCAGACCGCCTGTTTTTCGTCTCCGCATGGAAAAAGCCACTTGCTTTCCGAAAACGAGGACTTAAAGCTTACAAAAAGGAACGCTCGTCCGATTAAGGCAGGCGAGAAAACGTAGCTTCCGTTTCCGCCGAAAAAAAGCTTCGCCGCCACAATCGCAACAAGCGCGCCGAGAATAACCTGCCAAAGCTGAATCTGCTCAGGCAAAAGAAGCGCAAGCTCTAGACCGCAGATTACAGCGGTCAAGTCGTGAGCCATAAGTTTCTGTTTCAAAAGTTTTTGCCCGAATGTTTCAAAGATAAAGCACCACGCAACGCTTACAAAAAAAATCAGAATTGAATGAACCGGCGATGACGATGCTGCGGCTGAAAAAACGCAAAGCGGAAGCAATGCGATTAAAATTGGAAGATTTTTAATCGTGAGATTTTCCGCGGCCATATTTTTTGAATTGAGTGTTTCTGTCAAAATTTCCCCCTATTTAAGTGTTTTCGGTATAATTTTATCCTTAGATGACAAATAATGCAATTTTTGATAATTTGAAAGAAAGTTTTCAGTTATAAAATTTGGGAATTAAAAAAATCGGGAGGATTTTATGAAAAAAATCTTGAGCGCAGTTTTTGTTTCTCTTGCTGCAACTGCCGCGCTTTTTGCCTACAATCCGCCGGCTGGCGGCCAAAATTCGCTTCGCCTTACAGAGCCTCAAATTCTTGCAGGGGCAAATTCTGCGGCTGGCGGTGGAATTTTCGGCGCGACTCCGGCTTCAATTTTGAATAATCCTGCATTGACTGCATGGGAGCAGCGTATCGTTCTTGACGTTGCTGGAACTGTTCTTCACAGCGCGAACAGCGACGACGACAGCTCTGTTGGGAGCGCGTTTCAGGGCGGACTTCTTCTTCCTTCAAGATGGGGAGTCTCGTCGTTTCTTTTTCAGGGCGTTTGGTCAGAATTTCTTGATATGCCTGTCGGCGACAGCGTGAATTTTTCTGCCGGATTTGCGAAAGACATTACGGACAAAGTTTCAGTTGGGCTTTCGGCGAATTTCGGCTATCTCTTTGGCGATGCCGGAAATGACTGGACGCTTGGCGCGTCTCTTGGTGCTTATTATGAATTCGGCGACTGGAAAGCTCTGAAAGACATCAGATTTGGAGCGTCTCTCTTGAATCTTGGAAAAATGTATTCAAGCTCGAACACTTTCGGAATTGAAAGCGATTATGTTGAAAATGACGTGGATTCTTGGCCGGCTCTTGCAACGCTGAGAACTGGAGCTGCCGCAACTCTGATTAAAAACGACCAGATTAACCTGGGAGCGTCTTTCGACTTGGCGTTTCCATCTTTTCAGAATTTAGTTGTTGACGCTGGTCTTCAGATGCAGATTCACGACTTTATGAAAGTTTATTCTGGCTGGGAATTTGACGTGCGCGAGTTTGCGGAAGGCTCAAAAAGCATAATTCCTTCAATCGGAGTCAGCTTCAAATTCCTTTTTAATTCAAAAGACAATTCGTTCCTGGCGAACAATGGCTGGCAGCAGAGCGAGATGACTGTCTCAGGCGGCTGGAAACGGCTTTACGAAAACATTGACGCGTTCAGCGCGGGCGCAATCTTGAATCTTGGCCTAAAAGACACTGCCGCGCCTGAAATCGAGCTTTGGGGAGGAGAAGAATAATTATGAAAAAGACTTTATTGGCGGCGGGAGCTGCGGTTCTCCTTTCAAGCGTTGTTTTTGCGGAAAAAGGAACTGTTTACATTTCTCCGAACAACGACGGCGTTCAGGATATTCTTGATATTCCTCTGAAAATCAAAGAAAAACGATATGTTAGCGAATGGGCTTTAGTGATTGAAAACGAAAAGGGCGAAGTTGTCAGAACGATTGGAAACAAAGATAAACGTCCTACGAGAATCACTTTCAAGACTTTCTGGAAATCTCTTTTCACACCGAAAAGCGGAGTTACAGTTCCGTCATCTGTCGCGTGGAACGGCGTTATGGACAACGGAGAAGTCGCTCCCGACGGAAATTATTTCTATTACGTTACAGCTTCTGACGATAACGGAAACAAGGCTTCAACAAAAAAACTTTCTGTTGTTGTTGACAACACAGCTCCTGAAATTGAAATTCAGCAGCCTTCAAACGACGGAAAAATCTTTGGAGAAGGAGCGAAAACTCTTTTCACAGTAAGGCAAAGCGGTTCTTCCGAGGACTTGTGGACTGGAGAATTCTTGAATTCCGAAGGCAACGTTGTGATGACGAGAAAATGGGTTTCAAGCGAGCCTCTGAAATTCGACTGGGCTGGAACTGACGACACTGGCGCCCCATTGCCTGACGGAATCTACAACTATAGAATTTCTGCGAAAGACCGCGCCGGAAACGTTTCTGCGCCAGCCGGAATCACAAATATCATTTATTCGGCTGAAAAGCCTGCGACAAATGTCGCAATTTCTGGAAGCAGATATTTTTCTCCGAACGGAAACGGCGTGAACGATACAGTAACTTTTCTTGTGAATATTCCTCTTCCTGATGTCCGCGCGGGAAACAAGCTCACAAACTGGGCTGTTAAAATTGCGGATTCAAAAGGAAAAATCGTCCGCACTTACGAGGGAACGGACAATCCTCCTGAAACCGTGATTTGGGACGGAAATGATGACGCGAGCAAAAAAGCTGCTGAGGGCGAATATCAGGCGATTGTCACGGCAAAATATCTGAACGGCTACGAGCCTGACGTTGTTCGTTCGCCAAATATCGTTCTTGACACAACTGCTCCTGCGGCAAAAATCAAGGCGAGCAGTCTGACTTTCTCTCCTGACGGCGACGGAAATCTTGACGTTTTGGAAATTACTCAGAACATTGCGGCAAATTCCGGCTCTCCAATCGAAAACTGGACTGGAAAAATCATCGATGAAAACGGAAGCACAGTCCGCGAGTTCGATTTCGGGGCGAATCCGCCATCTTCTATTGAATGGGACGGCTTGAACGCTTCTTCTGCGATTGCTGCCGATGGAAAGTACAACTATATTCTTTCCGCAACCGATATGGCTGGAAACTCATCTGAAATTCAGCTTGAAAGCGCGGTTGCTTTGGACACGACAAGAACCGAGCTTATGCTTGCGGCTTCTCCAAAAGCATTCACTCCTGCTTCTTCATCAAGCGCAGTTTTTTCTTCTGTTGTTCTTACACCGGTCGTAAAAAGCGGAAGCACAATCTCTAATTTCAGTCTTGAAGTGAAAGATTCTGCCGGAACTGTCGTCTGGTCGCAGAGCGGAAATTCTCTTCCGTCTTCATTTAAATGGAACGGAAAATCTTCAAGCGGAGACATTTGCGCTGACGGAAACTATTTCGCTTCTCTTTCGACAAAATCTGCAAACGGAGCTGAGGCGGCCACAAGATCGCAGAATTTCGTGATTGACACTGTTTCGCCAAGCGTGAAACTTTCGCCGGAATATGTTTTGTTTTCTCCTGACGGCGACGGCAGAAAAGACGCGATTCCTGTTTCAGTTGAATCTTCATCGGAAGACAAATGGGTTGCGACTGTAACAAACGCGCAAAATCAGACTGTATGGTCAAAAGTCTACAGCGGGCAAATTCCTGCGAAATTTGAATGGGACGGAACTGACAACTCAGGAAACAAAGTTGCGGACGGAGATTATCGTCTTGCATTCAGCGCGACAGATTCTGCCGGAAACTTTGGAACTGCCGAAATTGCAAATGTAAAAGTTGACAAGCGCGAGACAAAGGCTTATCTCACAGCCGAGCTGGACGCATTCTCGCCTAACGGAGACAACTATCTTGAATCCCAGGCGTTTGCTTTGCGCGCGACTTTGCTTGAAGGAATCGATTCCTGGAGCTTTGACATTGTTTCTCCTGAAGGAAAATCTGTGCGCCAGTGGAGCAGCGAGCCGAAAGACGAGAATAATGGAAAAGATGCGGTTCTTCCGTCTGAAATTATTTGGGACGGACTTGATTCTGAAAATAAAGTTGCGGAAGGCATTTTCACAGGAAACTTGAAAATCTCTTACAAAAAAGGAAATTTTGTCGATGTGAAATCTTCTGCGTTTATTTGTTCTATTACACCGCCAGATTTGGCTGTAAAAACTGCGCCTCAGTATTTTTCTCCTGACAACGACGGCGAAAACGATGAGCTTTACATCAATCTGAAAGGAAGCGACATTGTTCCTCTTAAAAATTGGTCGTTTGTGATAAAAGACCCTGAAAACGGAAAGCCTTTCTGGAAAATTTCAGGAAAATCTTCTATTACGGAGCAAGTTGTGTGGGACGGACGCGGAAACAACGGCGAGCTTGTGCAGTCGGCTATGGATTATCCTTATACATTCACGGTTACGGATTCTCTTGGGCTTACTTCCGAGGTCAATGACAAAATCAGCGTTGACGTTCTCGTAATCCGCGAGGGAGATGTCTTGAAGATGGCTGTTCCTGCGATTATCTTTAGGCAGGACGAGGCGGACTTTGGCGTTCAGGTTGTTGACGCAAGCGGAAGAGTGACAAAGAAAGGAATCACAGAAGCGCAGGCGAAAAACAACGAGCGCGTCTTAAAGCGAATCGCGCAGATTTTGAACAAATTCAAGAACTATACTGTAACGGTTGAAGGACACGCAAATTCTGTAACAGGACTTGAAGACGAGGAGACAACGAACAAGTACGGAAAAGCACTCGAGCCTCTTTCAAAAGACCGCGCGGAATTTGTAATCGGAAAACTTGAAAGCTACGGCGTTGCAGGTTCTCGCCTTACAGCGGTTGGACGTGGCGGAAGAAAACCTGTCGCAAAACTTGGAGATAAGGACAACGCATGGAAAAACCGCCGCGTTGAATTTATTCTTCACAAATAAATGGAAAAAGAATTAACCGAAAAAATCCGCTTTCTCGCTGAAAAGTTTGAGACTGCGGATTTTCTTCAAAAAGACCCTTCTCAGTTTATGCACCTCTTTTCTGACGTTAGAAATCAGGAGACGGTCGCTTTTATTTCGGCAAATTTGGCGTTTGGCAGGCGTGAGCAGATTTTGTCGCATATCAGCCAAATTCTTGACGCTGCCGGCTCTTCTCCCGTCGAATGGATTTTGTCTTGCGGCTATAAGTCGTTTTTTCTTTCATCGTCTGAAAAAATCGAAAAATCTTTTTACAGAATGTACACGAACCGCGATATGATTTTGTTTTTCGACGGTTTAAAAAAGATTTTTGACGAGAACGAGACTCTCGGAGATTTTTTCAAGAAAAAATGGGAAGAAAAGGGAGGACTTTTGCATTTTGTGATTGAAGACGCTTTTGACGAAAGCTGCGCTTTGATTCCTCATGCGAAAAATTCTGCGGCAAAAAAGCTCAATATGCTTTTGCGATGGCTTGTGCGCGGAAATTCGCCTGTTGACTTGGGACTTTGGACTTGGTACAGCAAGAAAAATCTTCTGATGCCGCTCGATGTCCACGTAATGCGGCAGGCGAACGAGCTTGGCTTGATAAAATCAAAATCCGCGAATTTGAGGACAGCGCAGGAACTCACCGAAAAAATGAAAGAAATTTTCCCGGACGACCCGCTACGCGGGGATTTCGCGCTTTTCGGCTATGACATTGAAAATTGATAATTGTAAAATAAAAAAGCCAGTCTGTTTTTAGCAAGCTGGCTTTTCGTTTTTTTTCTGTTGTTTCCAAGCGATGAACGCAATTTTCTTTTTAGAAAAATCCAGTTTTTGCGTTGCGTTTTCGCTTTCAACTTTTTTGTATTTCTGATCGGCACGATTTTTTTATTTCGATTTTCGCTTACGTTTTCGCTCACGCTTTTTTTTATTCAAATTTTCACATTTTTCCGGCCGGCACAATTTTTCAACTCAAACCGTTTTTATCTCGCGTTTCTAAACAACGGCGTAGCCCAAAACAAACTCAAAACAAGAAACTCAGCTTTCAATCGAAATCATGCTGCCCACGGTCGCTCTTTCCGCGTAAACAGAACGCTGATTTCTGTACGGATTTGCGATTCTCACGGCGTTAATCTGCTTTTTGAGTTGCTCCATATGAGTTTTTAGAAGATTTCTGTTGTGCTCGTTTTGAATCAAAACCTGTTTTTGCAGATTCTCCAAGTCCGACTGAAGATTTTCGATGCTTTCAGTTTCGTTTGAAGCTGCCTGCGGCACAACCGCGTCGTACATTCCTTTCATCGGAACGATAACTTTTTGAAGTTCCGCAATATTCGCGACGATCTGGCTTTCAAGCTCGGCGTGCGCCATCAAAGCGTCTCCGTCTTCCTTTTCGATTTTTCCAGACTGCTTTTCAAGAACCAGAAGATATTCCTCAAATTTATTTCTCTGCTGCTGCAAAAGTTTTTTGAATCTTTTTATAATCGCGATTCTTTCTTCAAGCTCTTCCTGCGAGATTTTCTTTTCCATAAAAAGTCTCCTTGCGCGTTTTGCGCTTAGCCCGTAATGTTCAAAGTCTGCTGCGGAGCTTTCGGCGCAAAGTCAGCAGTTGCAATCGCCGTTTCCCAAGCCGAGCCAAGCTCCTTTATCATCATCAAAATCGAAGAAAGCTTTCCCTTGTTCTGCTCAATGTTCACGCTCATCAGCTCCTTGTTAAAATAAACATAAAGCGCCATCAGATTCTGCGAGATTTCCCCGCCTTTTTCCATGTCGAGCGAAACTTGAAGCTCGTTGATGATTTCCTGTGCCTTTAAAATGTGCTTTCCAAATTTTTCGATTTCGTTTGCTGGAATATTTCCGTCATAACCGAAGCTGTTCAACGCTGCGGAAAGCTCTTTTTCAGCTCCCTGATAAAGCATAACGATAAGTTTTCCCTGGCTTGCAGTGTTGACCGCTGTTTTTTGGTACACAGCATAAGGATTGTTGTTAAATCCCATTTTTCCCCTCCAAAACTGGAATTTTCATTAGTAGGCCGGATAATCCGGACAATTTAATTAGTCGAAAATCGACAAATGTCTATTCTTTTTGATTATCGGAAATTTTGACTTAAAATTTAGCACGGACTTTTTCTTGAGCATTCAATGTTTTCTAAAAATCGCTTTCTGCGTGATTACAAAGCCCGCTGTTCCGCGCTTCGCTCACGCTCATTCTTCCGCAGTTTTTGTCTCGCTTTTCGAACTGTCTTATTGACAAAAAAAACTTTCCGCATGGATGCGGAAAAATAAAAACATTCCGCAGGAGGCGGAAAAATAAAAACATTCCGCAGGAGGCGGAAAAAAACGAGGAGAAAAAATTCTGTTTGCCTTCAGGTGAACAGAATTTTTTCTTATGAATAAAAATCACAAGGAGGTGATTTTTATTCATGCGCTCCATAGCGGCGTGGCATTTTCTCTGCTGCGTTCCGTTTTAAATGCCGCAAAATCGTGCGAAAAACTTTCTGCTTTCCCAAACAACATTTTTTCTGTATATTAAATACTGATTTTTTACATACTTTTGAGGAAAAAATGGCTGAAAACGAAAATAAAAACAACGATAAAAAAAATAAGGACGACAGAGACCCGTACAACTTTTTTAAGCTTGCCGGCGACTCAAACGACGATAATTCCGGCAAAGGAAAAGGTCCGAAATTCCCTTTTCTCGGCTTGATGGTCGCAGTTGTCTGCGTTCTTGCTTTCGTGAACATTTTCCTAATGCGAAAGCCAGACGAGATGATTGATTTTTCAACTTTCGAGCAGCTTGTTGAAGACGGAAAAATCGTAAAAGTCGAAATAAATCTGAATTCGAATCTTTTTACAGGCTACGGTCCTGAATCAATCAAAGAAATCAGCAGCACAATGGCGGACGAGCGAAGAAATCCTTTCGGATTTGTGCGAAATTCAAGAAATTCCGCGATGGTTTCAAACCGCGCTGTTTACAAGACAACCGGCGTTCTTCTTGACTCGTTCCTGAAAATTCTCGAGGAAAAAAATATTCAATATAAATTTGTCCGCGAGTCTAACAATATCATCTTGAGCATTCTCATAAATATTCTTCCTTTCGCGATTTTGCTTGTGATTTACTTTTTCCTTATGCGCAGAATGACAGGCGGAATGGGGTCTGTTTTTGGCGGCGGAGCAAACCGTTCAAAGGCGGTTGACGAGGGAAAAGTCAAGACGAGATTTGCTGATGTTGCTGGCGTTGACGAGGCAAAAGAAGAACTGATGGAAGTCGTTGACTTCTTGAAAGAGCCGAAAAAATATACCGACATCGGCGGAAAGATTCCGAAAGGCGTTTTGCTAGTCGGACCTCCGGGAACAGGAAAAACTCTTCTTGCGCGCGCAGTTGCTGGCGAGGCTGGAGTTCCTTTCTTTAGAATCTCAGGCTCGGACTTTGTTGAAATGTTCGTCGGCGTTGGTGCAAGCCGTGTGCGCGACTTGTTCAAGCAGGCGAGAGAAAAGGCTCCTTGCATTATTTTTATTGACGAGTTGGACGCAATCGGAAAAAGCCGCGTGAACAATCTTGGCGGAAATGATGAGCGTGAGCAGACTTTGAACCAGCTCTTGGTCGAGATGGACGGATTTGACAACGAGAAGGGCGTTATCGTTCTTGCCGCAACAAACCGCGCCGATATTCTTGACCCGGCTCTTCTTCGCCCTGGCCGCTTTGACCGTCAGATTCCTGTTGAACGCCCTGATGTAAAAGGACGTGAGCAGATTTTGCGTATTCATGCGAAAAATGTGAAGCTCGACAGCGGAGTTGATTTCAGTTCGATTGCGCATGGAACGACTGGCTTTGCCGGAGCGGACTTGGCAAACGTTGTGAACGAGGCGGCTCTTCTTGCCGTGCGCAACGGACGCACAAAAGTTTCTATGGAAGATTTCAACGAGGCGATTGATAAAGTCAGTATCGGCTTGAAAAAGAAAAACCGCAGTGAAAACGCGAAAGAGCGAAAACTTGTCGCTTTCCACGAGACAGGACACGCGCTTGTCGGAGCATTCACGCCTGATTATCCGCCGGTAAATAAAATCACAATTGTTCCGCGTTCAAACGGCGTTGGCGGATTCACTCAGTACCGCGAGGAAGAGGAGAGGTTCTTCAAGACAAAGAAAGATATTTTGAATGAGGTTGACAGTTGCCTTGGCGGACGCGCTGCGGAGCAGATTATGCTTGGCGAGATTTCCACGGGCGCGGCGAACGATATTCAGCGTGCCACAGACATCGTTAAAAAGATGATTACCGACTACGGAATGAGCGACAAATTCCAGAACGTTGTGCTTGGAAAAACAGGACGCGGCTACGGCGGTGACGGACCGGAGCTTGTCCGCGAGTTCAGCGAGGACACTCAGCGTTATATCGATGAGGAAATCGCGAAAATCATCAATGAGCGTTACGACTATGTTTTAGGACTTCTTTCTTCAAAAAAAGACTTGCTCGACTACATTGCAAAGCGTCTGCTTGAAATTGAAACTATGACAGGAAAAGAATTCTATGAAATCATCAAGAATTCTGAACACTGTAAACAGCTTGCGGACGAAGCAAAAGCGGAAATCTCCGTTTCAGAAAATTCTAGCGAGAACTCTGAATCAGGTTCTGAAAAATCAGAAACCAAAGAAGAATCTGAAAAAGGCGACGCAGAATCAGGAGAACCAAAATGAGAAAAATCGCGCTTAGCTTTTTTGCGCTCATTTTTGGCGCAGGATTTTTGTTCTCTCAGGGGATTTTGACAGCTCCGGTTTATTTCAAAAGCGTTTCCGAATATTACGGCACGATAAACGATTACGAGGCCGACTTGAATATAAAGGCGAAAACTCAGACGATGAGCGGACACGTCTCGTTCAAGCGGCCGAATCTCCTGCGGATTGACTTTACAAATCCTGAAGAGCAGGTAATCTGTTTTAACGGCGACTTGCTTACAATTTATCTTCCGGGACATTCTGCAATCCTGAATCAGACTGTTGACTCGAATACTTCTGCCGGAGCTGCGAATCTTTCAACACCACAGGGGCTTTCTCTGATGAGCCGCTATTACACTGTGAGCTACGAAATCGGCCAGTCGCCAGTTCCTCTTGATGATGACGGAAGCGAAATGGTCATAAAACTGGTTCTTTATAGGAGAAATGCGTCCGAGGCATTCAGCCAGATAAAACTCGCCATTTCGCCGGACACAAAACTTATCAGAAGAATCACTGCGACAACGCCGCAAAACGATGTTTTTACATTTGACTTTAAAAATTATGTGATAAATCACGGAATTTCAGACCAGCGGTTTATCTATGACGCGCCGACATCGGCAAACAATTATAACAATTTTCTCTATTCGGAGTGATTTAAGCTAAAATGGAAAGCTACGGTGCAATTCTAAAAAAAGCCAGAGAAGAAAAAAATCTTGATTACGAGGCTGTCTACAGGGAAACTTCAATTTCAAAAGAATTTTTGAAAGGTCTTGAAGAAGAAGATTCCTTGATTTTTCCGGGCGAGCCATATCTTATTGGATTCTTGAAAAATTATGCGGATTTTCTCGGGCTTGACTCCGCGCATTTGATCACGCTTTATCATGCGAAAAAGCTTCAAGAGTCGCCTCCGCCTGCCGCGCTTACAAAACGCGAGAAACCGGCGTTTTTGGTTCCTCTTCTTGTTGGAATCGGAATTGTTGTTCTGGCTGGGCTTGTCTCTCTTGCGGTTGTCCTCGTTGGAAAATCCAAGGAGAAGCAGGCTGAAAACATTGAAGTCATTCAGGGAAACGCTTTCAAAAAATACGAGCTTACAGACAAGATTTTTGAAGGAAGGGTTTTCAAGGGAGACCAGCTGATTCTTGGAAGCGAGAAAGGCAATTTGATTTTGACCGTCGCGGAAACTCAGGGAATTTTCGCGCTTGAAACTCCAGCTGGAGTTCAGTATGTGGAGCTTTCTGAGGAAATCGAGATGGATGTTGACGGAGATTCTCGTCCTGAGCTTATTGTCTACGTTTCCGATGTTAGCCAGAAAAACGTTGAGCGTGGCGCGGAAGTCAGAATCATGCTTAAAGATATGTCTTCTGCCGCCGTTGCTGCTCCTGACGCTGCCCAAATTCCGAGCGCGGAAGATTTGCCGAAAGACAAGACGATGACAGAAATTTTCTCAGACACAAGGGCTTATCCGTTCACTTTGAACGCTGTTTTCCGGGCTGGCTGCCTTATGCGCTATCGTCCTGACAGAAAAGAAACCGTTGAGGATTATTTTGCGAACGGCGACGTTGTGAACATTACTGCAAGCAACGGAATCAAAGTCTGGCTGTCCAATGGAAACTCTGTGAAATTCCAGATTGTTGCCAATGGAAAGTCGTATGACCTTGGAGTCTTGAAAGCTGGAGCGGTTGCCGCTCAGGACATCAAATGGATAAAAGATACCGACGGCAGATATAAAGTCGTTGTTGTCGATATGGACTAAGTTCAGCGGAAAAATCTCCAGCATTTTTATTTTTTATGGAAAGGCCGCTAAAAATTGCGGTCACATTTTGATTTTATGAAACAGAAATTTTTTATTGACCAGCACGGCTGCGCGAAGAATCAGGTTGACGGCGAGCTTTTGATTTCAATCCTCAAAAAAAAGGACTGGGAGCAGACTTTCGAGCCGTCCGAAGCCGACTTGATAATTGTAAATTCCTGCGGATTCATTGAGTCTGCAAAAAAAGAAAGCATCGACGCTGTAATGTCTGCACGGCAGAGTTATCCGAAATCAAAAATCCTTCTTGCAGGCTGCCTTGCCCAGCGTTATGCGAAAGACTTGAAAGACGAGCTTACCGAAGCCGACGGATTTTTTGGAAACGGCGACCTTGACCAGCTTTATAAAGTTGTTGAGCCGCTTATGAAAGGCGAGCGTCCTGTGCTTGTTCCTGAGCAGAAAGGCGTTTGTGGCGGCGACAGAAATCTTCTTTTGAACTTTGCGGGCGCGGCTTACGTGAAAATTACCGAGGGCTGTAACAACCGCTGCGCGTTCTGCGCGATTCCGATTATACGCGGCGAGCTTAGAAGCCGGCCTGCAAGCGAAATCATCGATGAGATAAAAAAACTTATCGATGAAGGCGTTTACGAGTTCAACTTAATCGGGCAGGATTTGGCGGCGTACGGAACAGGACGCGGCGACAACGTTTTTGGAACCGGAAGAACTTATCTTCCAAAAGGAACTCCGGGCGACTTGTCTGTTGAGGAAAGCGACAAAAACGAGCTTTCAGGCGGCCGCGAGAATCAAAAAGAATCCGGGCTTTGCACGCTTTTGCGGAAAATTTCAGCTCTTGAAGGCACTTTCCGCGTGCGTCTGCTTTATATTCATCCTGACCATTTCAATGAGGACATCTTGCCTGTGATGAAGGCTGACGGTCGTTTTGTCCCTTATTTTGATATTCCTTTCCAAAGCGGCGATGACACTGTAATCCGTGGAATGTACCGCGTCGGAAGTTTTGAAAAATACAAGAATACGATAAAAATGATTCGGAATTATTTTCCTGATGCGGCAATCCGAACGACTTTTATGACAGGCTTTCCGGGCGAGACTGACGAGCAATTTGAGAATACAAAGCGATTCTTGCGCGAGATTGACACCGACTGGAGCGGCTGCTTCTCATATTCACGCGAGGACGACACTCCGGCGTACAGCTTCAAGAAGCAGATTGGAAGAAAAATTGCGGAAAAACGCGCTTCGGAGCTTGTCGAGGAGCAAGCGGAAATTTCGAGAAACAGGCTGAAACTTCGCTGCGGAAAAGAATACGATGTTCTGATTGAGGAAGTTCTTTCTGAAAGCTCGGAAAATCCTGACGAAGGACTTGCAATCGGACGCGCTTGGTTTGAAGCTCCAGAAGTTGACGGCTCTGTTGTTGTCCGCTACGACCGCTCTTCAAAAGAGGAAAGCGACGCTGTGAAATCAGGACGGCTTGTCCGCGTGAAAATCGTTTCGAGCGGAGACGTTGACTTGAACGGCGATTTTGTCTCCGACAGTCCGCTCAACGCTTCAATAAAAAAGAGCAAGCTGGAATTTGCTCAGGAAATCGTGTAGAGACGATTTTTTATTTGGAATTATTCCGTTTGCTGACAGCACTCGATTTCTGCTCTTGGAATTATTTCGTTTTGCGACCGCACGTAATTTCTTCTTGCGGAATTTGTTTTTGCCGTTTTTGGCGATTTATTTTTGTTTTAGTTTTTGCGATGGACGAAAATCTTTCTTATCTTGACGTTTTGAATGAAGAGCAGCGGGCGGCGGTTGAGCATGAAGGCTCGCCGCTTTTGATTCTGGCTGGGGCTGGCTCTGGAAAAACGCGTGTAATTACAACGAAAATCGCGTATCTGATTTCTGAGAAAAATATCGACCCGCACCAGATTTTGGCTGTAACTTTTACGAAAAAGGCCGCGAACGAGATGCGCGATCGTGCTGTGAATCTTGACCGGCGCGCCCAATATTCACAAATCAGGACTTTTCACTCGTTCGGCGCGTGGTTTTTGCGCCTCAATGCGCAGAGCGCGGGCGTTGACCCGAATTTTACGGTCTACGATGACGATGACATCTCAACTTTGGTTCAGAAAGCCTGCCCTAGGCTCACAAAGCAACAGGCGAATCATTTTGCGCACGAAATTTCACTTGCGAAAGATTATTGCTACACGCCGGATTCTCCGAATTTGGCGAACATCGATTCTGACTGTGAATTTGCCGAAGTCTATGCGGATTATGAAAAGCGGCTCCGCGAGACTGGAAATGTCGATTTTGGCGACCTGATTATGCTTCCTTATCTCGTGCTTCACAACAACGAATTTGTGCGTGAGCGGCTTAACGCGCGGTTCAAGGTGATTATGGTTGACGAGTATCAGGACTCGAACGTGGCGCAGTTTTTGCTTTTGCAGGAACTTTCAGGCGTGAAATACGGTCTTTGCGCAAACAAGGAAAATCCAGACGGAACTTACGTTTGCGTTGTCGGCGATGACGACCAGTCAATCTACAAATTCCGAGGCGCGGAGATTCAGAACATTCTGACTTTCAAAGATAAATTTCCAGAGACAAAAATCATAAGACTTGAAAAAAACTACCGCTCGACAGAAGAGATTTTGAGCATTGCGGACGACGTTGTAAAAAACAACAACGGCAGGCTTGGAAAAACGCTTTTTGCGGAGCGCGGAAAAGGAAAAAAGCCAGTTCTCGCGTTTTTGCCGAATCAGGACGAGGAAGCGGCTTTTTGCGCGGATTTGGTTTCTCTTGCGCATAAAAACGGCAGCTCCTACAGTGACTGGGCGATTTTGTACAGAACAAATGCGCAGTCGCTTGCTTTTGAGTCAACTTTTCTGCACAGAAAGATTCCTTATCAGGTTGTCGGCTCGCTGAAATTTTACGAGCGCGAGGAAGTCAAGGATTTGCTCGCTTTTCTCGCGTTGATTGCGAACTCAAAGGACGAGATTGCTTTTAGGCGTGTGATAAACAAGCCTGCACGCGGAATCGGCGCGACAAGCCAGGAGAAAATTGTTTCTTATGCGCGCGAAAACCAGGTGAATCTGATTGAGGCGTGCAAGGCTCTTGCTCCGTCGCTTTCGAAAAAGGCGCGAGAGGGCGTTCAGAATTTCGCGGATTTAATCGGCGAGCTTGAAGAAAAAATTGGGAAAATTGACTTTGCGGCAGTGGCTCTTGAAAATTCAGAAAATCCTGATGAGACGGAAAAAATTGCGTCTTCTGAATTCGAAAATCCTAATTCTAAAAATTCTGATGAGTCAAATCTTGCTGAATCTGAAAATTCGGAATCTGATTCCATTGAATCTGATGTTTCTGAACAAAAAAATCCTGAATTAAAAGATTCCAAATCAAAAAAATCTCTTCCTGGAGAAGTCAAGGCGAAACTTTCGGAGCTTGTCGAGATGATTTCTGAAAAATCCGGGCTGAAAAGCTATCACGAAAGCCAGGACGAGATTTCTGGAACGCAAAAAGTCGCGAACTTGCAGGAACTTGCGAACAACGCCGTGAATTACGAATGTTCGATGAAAGGCTTGATTGAATTCTTGGACAATATCGAGCTTGACCGTTCGATTGAGGAGGCGGGCGACGATGACGAGGAAAATCAGGACCGCGTCACGCTGATTACGCTTCACAACACGAAAGGTCTTGAATTCAACCGCGTTATTATGACTGGAATGGAGCTTGGAATTTTTCCGCGTCAGGACAAGTCTGGAGATGAGCTTGAAGAGGAGAGGCGGCTTTGCTACGTTGGAATGACGCGGGCTAGAAATGAGCTTTATCTTACGAGCTGTGCAATGCGGAGAATGTACGGCCGCACGGAATATATGGCTGCAAGTCCTTTTTTGCTCGAGGTGAATCCGTCAAAGCTGAAAGCGATTGGAAATATTCCTTCGAGCTACAGAAACAGCGCGTTTCACGGCGGAGACTACGGGGCGAGAGGGCTTAGCCATCCTGATGTTGAAACCGACCCAATCAAGAAAAAATATTCCAAAGGAACGCAGATTTTTCATGATGATTACGGCTACGGCATGATTTCTAGTACGGAAGAAAATGCCGACGGTGAATATTGCATCACCGTGAGCTTTGAAAATTCCGGCAAGAAAAAATTCCTGCCGAAATATCAGTCAAAATCTCTTGAAGTCATAAGAAACTAGAAGAGATTTTATAAAATCATAAAGTTTCTTGAATTAAAACCGTTTTGCGCGTTTTTAGCTTCACCGGCTTTTTTCATAACGTTTTTCTTTATGAGAACTAAAGCTGCGAAAAGTGCCGCGATTCCGAACAAAAGCGAAATTCCTGCGTTCAGCGCAATTGGAAGCCTTGATGTAAGACCCGCGACGATGAACGTTAAGAACGAGATTGCCGCGACTGTCATTGCGTAAGGAAGCTGCGTTGAAACGTGGTTGACGTGGTCGCACTGCGCGCCCGCGCTCGCCATGATTGTCGTGTCTGAAATCGGGGAAATGTGGTCGCCGCAGACAGCTCCAGCCATGCACGCTGAAATCGAGATGATTCTAAGAGAGCCTTCCGGAAAAGCTGCAATGCAGATTGGAATCAAGATTCCGAAAGTTCCCCATGAAGTTCCGGTTGCAAACGCAAGTCCGCACGCAATAGCGAAAATAATCGCCGGAAGGAAGATCTGCAGGCTGCCCGCGCTTCCTGAAACAATTCCCGCAACGAAATCTTTTGCGCCCAGACTGTCAGTCATTGATTTTAGAGTCCAAGCCAAAGACAGAATCAGAATAGCTGGAACCATCGCCTTGAATCCGTCTGTAAGGCAAAGAAGCGCCGCCTTGAACGAGATTACGCGGCGCGCGAGATACCAGACAAGCGAGATTATGATTGCCGCAAGCGAGCCGATTACAAGACCGACTGAAGCATCGGAAGAAGCGAACGCGTCTACAAAGTCAAAATGAGTGTCTCCCTCGCTGAAAAATCCGCCTGAGTAAATCATTCCGACAACGCAGAAAACGATAAGAACCGCAATCGGAACAACAAGGTCAAGAACAGTTCCTTTCCGCTTCCCTTTTGCGTCTTTAGAATCTGATTCTGAATCGCTGGATTCGAATTCATTTGATTCCGAAGTTGCAATTTCGTCAGATTCGTCATCTTTGCTGTTCATAATTTTTTTCGCTTTCTCGTATTTTGACATTTCGCCGTACTCAAAGCGCATAAATGTGAGCGCGAAAAGCATAATCAGCGTGAAAAGCGCGTAAAAATTGAACGGAATTGCCTTGCAGAAAAGCGCGATTCCGTTTTCGCCGGTCGTGACAAAGCCCGAAACCGCAGCCGCCCAGGAAGAAATCGGCGCGATAATGCAGACTGGAGCCGCTGTGGAGTCGATAATATAAGCGAGTTTTTCCTTTGAAACGCCGTATTTGTCTGTTACAGGCTTCATAACCGAGCCGACTGTAAGGCAGTTGAAATAGTCATCGATAAAAATAAGAATTCCGAGGCAGACTGTCGCAACCTGCGCTCCGACTTTTGACTTTATGTGCTTTTTTGCCCAGTTTCCGAAAGCTGCCGAGCCGCCAGCCTTGTTCATCAAAGCGACCATTGTGCCGAGAAGAACAAGAAAAGCGATGATTCCGACGTTGTAAGAATCAGAAACGCACGAGATTAAGCCGTAAGAAACCGCGTCGTCGCCTTCGCCGACTGTATTGTTCAAAAGCTGCGCGAGAAATCCTGAAAAACCTGAGCCGACGCTCACCGAATAAAAAACTGCTCCAATCACGATTCCGATGAAAAGCGACGAGTAAACTTCCTTTGTGATTAAAGCGAGCGCAATCGCCACAATCGGCGGCACAAGCGACCAAAATGTTCCAATCATATTCATTTTTTATTTTCCTGCCTTTGAAAAATCTGTTTCCAGCGGATTTTTAACGCCGTCTTTCTCGAGTTTTTTCAGAACTTCAATCGCGTAATCGAGTTCGTCCAAAGAATTAGCAGAAACGTAAGTTTTCATCTGCTCCAAAGCCTTGATAGCCTTTTCGTTGGTCATAAAAATCTCCTTTTTTTGCAATGCAAACTTGTAAATAAAAACTTTGACGCTATTTCAGGCAAAGTTTTTATCGCATCTTATTGTTTTGCAAAGCAAAACTTTTTAGATTAGATTCAATATTAGCAATATTGCCGCTGACGATGAAGCATGATTTTTGAAAAATGCCGAGAATTTGCCGTTTTGAAGAACTTTGCGCGTGGAACTTTAGTTTGTCTATAGAAAGATTTTTGATTTTTGGAAGAGGCTCGCTGATAGGAATGAATCGTCATTTCAGAATTTATTTCGGAATCTAGCCCAAAATAAGTTTTGAAATTCTGATGAAAATTACACAGCGGAAAAACAGGCGTGCTTTTTTGGAAGAAAAAGAATTTGAAAAGGGAAAATGGCTTTTCCCTTTTTCTAATTTGATTTTTTAAGAAAACTTTTTGTGCCGAATAAAAAATTGCCATTGCAAGATTTTAGCGGTTGATTGCTTCACTGCTTTCGCTTCTCGCAATTACGACGGCAGCTCAAGAAAATTTTCCGTGTCGGAATCTTATTTTTTCACTTCATTTTGAAGCTCTTTTCCGTTCAGAAAATCATCAAGATTTGCGAGCGTAACTTCCGCGATGTTTTCAAGCGCAGTTGACGTGAGAAACGCCTGATGTCCGGTTACAATCACGTTCGGGAACGTCAAAAGTCGCGCGAGAACGTCATCTGTGATAACTTCCGCTGAGCAGTCCTGAAAGAAGAACTGGCTTTCCTCTTCATAAACGTCAAGCGCCGCGCCTCCGATGTATTTGTGCTTTAGCGCGTGGACAAGCGCCTTTGTGTCAATCAGCGCGCCTCGCCCTGTGTTTATGATTACCGCGTCGTGCTTCATAATTTTTGTTGTGTCGTGGTTCACGATGTGGCGTGTCTGGTCTGTGAGCGGGCAGTGGAAAGTCAAAACGTCGCTTTCCTTGAAAATCGTCTCAACGTCAACGTATTTAAAGCCGTTTTCATCAGCCCATTTCTGGTTCGGAAATGGGTCGTAGCAGATGATTTTCATTCCGAAGCCTTTCAAGATTCCAGCCATTACTCGGCCGATTTTTCCAGTTCCGAAAATTCCTGCGGTCAAGCCGAAAAGGTCTCTTCCTTTTAATCCTTCAAGATTGAAATTTGCGGTCTTCGTCCTTATATATGCCTGCGGAATGTGCCTTGTGAGCGCGAGCAAAAGCGCGACTGCGTGCTCGGCGACAGCGTGAGGAGAATATGCTGGAACGCGCGCGACTTTAATTCCGGTTTTTGCGGCGGCAGACAAGTCAACATTGTTGAATCCTGCGCAGCGAAGCAAGACGATTTTTACTCCGCATGATTTCAGCGTTTCAAAAACTTCCGCGTTCACAACGTCGTTTACAAAAACGCAAACCGCGTCGAATCCATGAGAGGTAAAAGCAGTTTTCTCATTCAGACGAAAATCGAAATACTCGATTTCAAAATTGCGCTTCTCGTTTTCCTTTGAAAAAGCTTCCTTGTCGTAAGAGCGCGTGTCGTAAAAAGCGATTTTTGCCATAATTTCCTCCATTTATCTGATTTAATCTAAAAGATATAAAATTTATTTTTGCGCGGCTATTGTTTTTTAAGATTTTGGAATTTATTAGAGAAAGTGTTGTCATGCTGAATTTAAGGCGAGCGGAAATCTGCTCGAGTTCGGAATGGCAGTAAACTTTCAGTTTCGGCGGACAAATTCCACAATTTTTTTTCGTTCGGTTTCTTTTCAAAAAATGATACGCGATTGAAAAAAATTGTCTTGAAGCGTCTTTTGATTTCTGATAACATCTTTTGCTAGATTAATCTAAAATCCTATCGATGAGGTAAATTATGAGACTTGCAAACCGTTTTAGACCACAGAAGGTTGTAAACAAGCTTACAAAAAGAAATGTAAGAAAACAGCACAAGAGAATTGCTGCTAACCACGCTATTCTTGTTGCTTTGGCTGCAGAAGACAAAAGCTCAAAGTAAGCTGAATTTGCAAAAACCCGTTCCGCTGAGAGCGGGTTTTTTTATGCGCGAAAACGCTTTCTTTTACATTGTATTTTAAGATTTTGCACAATCTGCATAATCTTCATTCTTTTTCGTTTGGATTCAAACATTTTCTTATAAATTTCTTGACAAATTTTCCTAATATTATTATCAATTAGAACAATATTTATCAGAAAAAACTGGAGGATAAATAAATGAAAGTTTTTAAAGTTGCGGCTGCATCATTTGCGGCGGCTATGCTTTTCGCTGGCTGTAATGAAAAATCAGACACAATCAAGCTCGGCTCAATCGGACCGCTTTCAGGCGGAGTTGCTGTTTACGGAACAGAGGCAAGAAACGCGATTCAGCTCGCAGTTGACGAAATCAATGCGAACGGCGGCGTTATCGACGGAAAGAAATTCGAGCTTATCGCCGAGGACGACGAGGGAAATCCTGAAAAATCAGTTTCCGCTTACAAAAAACTCGTCACAAAAGACGGTGTTAAGCTTATCGTCGGTTCTTTGACATCTGGCTGCACAATCGCAATCACACCGCTTGCTCAGGCTCAGAAAGTTGTTCAGATTGCGCCTGCGGCTACAAATCCTGCAATCACAGACGCTGGAGATTTCATTTTCCGCGCTTGCTACACAGACCCGTTCCAGGGAACAGTCGGAGCGAAATTCGCGGCTGAGAACTTGGGAACAAAACGCGCTGCGATTCTTTATGACATTGGAAACGACTATTCTGTAGGACTCACAGAAAATTTCGAGAAGAAATTTACTGAGGAAGGCGGAGAAATCGTTGCGAAGGAATCTTACCAGAGCGGCGACAAGGACTTTAACGCTCAGCTCACAAAAATCAAGAACGCAAATCCTGATGTCGTTTATCTTCCTGACTATTACGGAACAGTCGCTTTGATTGCAAAGCAGCTCCGCGCTCAGGGGATCACTTGCGCTGCTGTTGGTCCTGACGGATGGGACGGAATTGCGAATGGCGCGGGAACAGAGCTTTTGAACGGATATTATTCAAATCATTATGCTCTTGACGCGAACGACGAGAAAGGACAGAAATTCTACGCTGCTTACAAAGAAAGATTCGGATCTGCTCCGACTTCATTTGCGGCTCTTTCTTACGATTCTGTTTTCATGCTCAGAGACGCGATTGTAAAGGCTGGAACTGCCGACCCTGAAAAAGTCCGCGACGCTCTTGCCGCAACAGACGGAGACTATATTACAGGACACATAACTTTTGACGAGCACCACAACCCTGTAAAGACAGCCGTTATCCTTGAATTTGTGCAGGGCGACGACGGAAAAATCTCTTCTGTTTACAAGGCGAGCGTACAGCCGTAAAAAATTGCTTAGCGTTTTATAGCTTATAAGCGATTTTGAGAAAATTGAAAATCCTGCGGATTTGCGAAAGCCATGCCCGCAGGATTTTTTTTGTTTGTGATTCAGCTAAAAAGCCATCATTTCGAACGTGATTCTGAATCTGTAAATGAAAAATAGAAATATACTTGATTTTCTGAATAAAAATCAGTCTTTTTATCAAAAGTCCTATTGACTGTTTTTATATTCTTTTGCTATAATTTTATTCACGTTTTGCGGGGTTAGCTCAGTTGGTTAGAGCATCACGTTGACATCGTGGGGGTCAGTAGTTCGAATCTACTATTCCGCATAAAAATCAAGTCGCCTTTGAGCGGCTTTTTTTTGTCTCTGTTTCCTGAAATCTTCCTTAAATTCCACTTTAATTGAATTCTGCTTATAAATTCATTATACTTTTACAAAAATTTTCGATTTTATAGAAAGGACGCTTGTGCAATGAAAGCTATCGAACTTGAAAAAGTTTATAATCCTAAAGATTTTGAAGACAGAATTTATAACGATTGGGTTGAAAAAGGCTATTTTAAGCCTGCCAGCGACAAAGATTCGCCTGTTCATTCTCAGAAAGAATCTAACATCAAATATACAGTGGTAATTCCGCCGCCGAACGT
>CAKUTI010000013.1 GCA_934691925.1 uncultured Treponema sp.
AGCCCTGATTTATTCTTGCTCGAAGCCGGGTCAGTATAAACATAGCTCTCCGCAAAATCCATTATTTTTGCAAAATCTGGCCAATAAGTTCTTAAAAATGCAAAATTACTCATAAACACATCTTCTGAAAATACAAAAATAGTATACCATAAATCTATGGTTTTGAGACAGAAAGATTATGACAAAGACAGTTTACGGGCTTTGAATATTTCTACATTCCAAACAGCCTTGCACCAAACCAGTGGAATAAATTTAGCTTGACCTAGCGTGAAATCATCTGGAATTTTCATATATTCATCACTCTGATTACAAATCACGCTGAAAAAGCGGTTGCAAAACACAGTTTTAGTCTTGCGAAAAATCAAGAGCTTTATGGAAAATTATATTATTACAATCGTCGATTCTTCTTAATAAATCACAGCCAATTATATTTTAATAAAATCGCTTTCCCAAAAAACACATTTTTATGCGCAACGGCAGAATTTTTGAAATGAATCTTGATACAAATCAGGCTACAGAAATTTACAAGAATGGTGATTTTCCTTGCTATCAGCCTTCATACTCAAAAGACGGAAAATATATTTTGTTTTCACAGCTGACTCCTGTAAACGCAAAAGGAACTATGACTTCGAGCCTCACGAAAAGTATTATTTCGATTGCAAAGAGCCGTACAAATTTTCATTTGTATCTTATTTCATTTGACGGAATAACCAAAACTCAGCTCACAAGAGGCTCTGTTGACGCTTATTCTCCAGCCTGGGGCGCGGACAATACAATTTTCTTTATCTCGGCGGCCAACAACAAAACCGACATCTGGAAAAAAAAGTCCAGTATTGATTTAGGACTTGTTGATTAACGAAAGCTCTGCGTTTTGCAGTTTTTTTGTTCTGGCAAAATTTTTAAACACATCATTTTTTAGTTCTTCAACAAAATCATTCTGAAGTTTTTCTTGCATTTCTTTTGATTTCTTTTCTAAAATTGTATTGGCAAAAATTATTTCCGAAGCTTATTATCAATTTGATATTGCAATTTTTGAAATTCTTTTTTGAAAATTTTCATAATGATGTTTCAAAAATTTTTCTCACTTCTTTTACACGTTCCTCCAAGACCAATGCAAGTTTCTCGATTTTTTCTTTGTCAATGTTCCGCTGGTTTTTATTCAAAAGCTCTTTATAAAACCCACCGATTCCTTCCAGTTTGTCTAAATCAATCTGCCCAAAAATCTCTTTCAGCGGAAAAAGCTTTAGCTGCTCAAGCTGGTTTGCGCAGAACGGCTTTGCCTCTATAGCAGAAGAATCCTGTCCATTTTTTTCCAACTCAAAACTCTGCAAATTCATAAACATTGAGTTTCCAGAATCAAAAACCGGAGCAAGCCCAATCCATTCCAAAGTGTTCGCATTTCTGATAAAGCCAAAATTGTTGGTATGCCTGTCCACATTTGCTATTATAAAATCAACAACAAACATCTTTCCAAGCTCAACCAAATCAAAAGGAATCTTATATAACTCGCATCGCTTCTGAATATCGCTTAAACTTATATAATCATCAAAGGCTGTCGCTTTATCAGAACAAAGCTCATATGCTGTAACAAGTTCCGTATCTTTATTTATGAAATTCTGGCATCTTGAATAATGTTTTCTGTTCCAAACAAAAAATTCATAATCCACGTGGCTGATTCCGAGCCGCCTATAGATTTCAGAGGCAAGAACTTCATTAAAAGGCTCAAGCTGTTCAATTCCAGAGCCGCCCTTTACAAGAACCCGCTTTCCATTCCGGATAACCCATTTTTTCTTAAGGTTTCCCTGCGATGTATTATTTGGAGAATTAAGATTCAGCGAATTTCCGCGCGGCTTTCTGTCAATCAGCAAAGCTCCAACATCATCAGAAAATTTGTTTGTAAAAAAGTTGATTTTTTCCCAGTCAAGATTTTTATCAGCAGGGGCTGCCCAATATTGGTCGCTCAAAGAAAGATAAAAACTTTTTTTCGCAAATTCATCTGTATTGCTTAAATTTAACTTTGCAAGGACTGTCTTTATATTTTTTCTGCTTAAAGGAACGCCTCTTCCTGCCAGCCAGCGGACAATTTTATCATACAATGAGTAATAGCCATCGTCTTCTAAAAGTTTCCCATTTTCCAGAAATTGAACAGGAATATGTTTTTTGTTCTCAACTTTATATATTTCTGTAACATAGCCATCTTCATCAAGCTCAAAAGTTATAACGGGAAATTTTTTATGGTAAAGCGTATACTTCATTTCTATTCTCCTATTTTATATTATTCTAGCAGAATTCAATGAAATTTTCAGTAAAAGCAAAGCCAACATTCAGGCTTATATATTCTCTCTTATATAATCTTTCAATTCTTTTATTTGCTGCGGTTCATCTGACAACAATTCGGCTTTATCCAATTCATCCAATGCACGCTCTTTCAGCCCTAACGCAAGCCAAACATCTGCGAGTTCTAAATATATTTTTGAATTTTCACGCAGTAATTTTTCGGCTTTTCTATTACGTATTGAGCCAGTTTCATCTGTTATATAGCCTTTTTTTGTTCTAAGATTTCCCCATTCATCGTAATACTCAACACTCAAGTCTCTTGAGCCGTCAAAAGTTATAGAGCCATCAGCTTTTAACCGCCAATAATCAGCCGAGGAATCATAAGCAGCACCTACATAGCTTCCAAACGCGCCCCAGTCGCCAGTTGCTAGCGCATAGTCAAAGGCTGAAATGTCGTTCCTAAGGTTTATGTCTGAATTTATAAGGCCGGTCATCATGTCATTGTAAATGCTGTCGCTCTGCATTCTTTTTGCGAGGGCTGTGTGCCCAAGAACAGCTTCCGCTGTCTCATTGAACTGGCTCTGCGCGGCGCCTGTTATTCCGTCCCTGTATGCCTCATGCCCCAGCGTTATGCCAAGCGCAAGCTGCTCCTCGCGTGTCATGTTTTCTTTGTAGCTGTTCAGGTATGCCGTTCGCTTTCCGTTTTCTGTTACAGTCTGCGCCCTGCCGTCTCCATCGCCGCGCTTCAGTTCCGTTCTGCCTTTCAGTATATCTTCCAGCTGGGCAAGCTGCTTCTCGTCTCCAAATCCGTACTGGGCGCGTAGAGCTGTTGCCGCATTGGCCATATTGTTTCTGTTTGCGGCACGCGCTATCTGCATGTTCTTGTTCAGGGCTTTTATGCCCTTCAATGACGAGCTTACCGTTCCATAGCTTAGGTCTGTGCCGCCTGTGCCTAGCCTTGTGGCAAAGTCCCTGTCCTTGCTCAGCGTCATCTCCAGAAGTCCGCTGCTTGCTCCTGCGCCAAAGTCCGAGATGTTCAGTATGTTGAATGTAGCCTCGCCTGTAAGCCCGTAGGAAAGCCCCGCGCTTGCAAGCCCGCCTATTGTGCCGTTGAGTTTCTGTATGCTTCCTATCTGGCTTGAGTTGAAGCCGTCCAGTTTGCTTTGTGTCATTCTTGTTATCTTCTTGCCGCCTTCTCCGAGAGTGCTTTCATACCGCGCGCCGACCACAGCCTCGTTCAGGCTGTTTGTTACAAGGCTTCCTGCCGCGCTTGTCACAACTCCGCTCCAGGTGTCAAAACTTGACATGCTGCCGCTGAATTTATCCCAGTCGCCCTGCACGAGTTCTCCTTTACATAGTCCTCGTGATTCTGGTTTCCTAATGCATATCCTATTTTTTAATATCAAGGTATTTTCCATAAACCCAGCCATCGGGAAGATTATCGGCATCCACATAATACCAATACCATTTTTCACCATCAATCTCGAATTTTTCTTTTGATTTATCTTTTATCTTTACCTGAGTTCCTTTTTGCAATTTTGTCCAAATATCACAATTTAAATTTGGTTTTACTCTTAATCTTACATTTGAATCATTTATAACAGCTTGTTTTATAGGCAATTTTGCTGGTTTAGAAATACGATAAAAATGAGTTCCTTTCGGATATGAAAAATCGTCAAATACGACCTCTTCATTGTCAATTATAGTAATATTAATAATTTTCTTTTCATCAGAAATACTCTTATGAAAACCATCTTCATCATAATAATAATTAATTTGATATGCACTTAATTCTACTTTATTGTTATTAATAGATATTTTATCAACCAACCAAGGATTTGAAATTCCTAACAATCCAAACAATCCTTTTTTATTTTTTTTAGGAAATTCAATTATAAAACCGTCATTCTTTTCCCATTTCAAACTTTTGTCATCTCTTATTGACAAATTAAAAGTATTATTCTCCATCATCCATTTACAATTTTCTACCGATGCCCAAGCTCCTTCTATATTTATAAACTCATCAGAAGCGTAAATGAAAAAACTGATAAAACCTACAATAAGAAATAAAATTTCTTTTTTATTTTTTATAAACATATACAGGAACCTCATCTCTATGTTTTCCAATAGTATTAGCTGGATTATAAATTACACTACTATATATACTTCCAGTCACAAAATGATCTGGTCTATATGGAACTTTTACTCTTCTTCCAATTTGATTATATTTATGCTCCCCACCAAAAATAAACCTTAATTTATCATACCCTAACTCAGCTGAAACTTTATTTGCTATAAGATCAGGTTGTTTCACTTCCGATTGCTCTATTATCCATGGCATTTCTTTATAATCGCCCCAAGAAAAGGCTTGTTGTCTAGAAGCATAATCCCATATGTCTTGAATTTCACTTGCAGTCAAAACGTTTCCAGTAAGCAACTGCGGGAAAGCTATTGTAGACATAAAATTACAGCCATATGCATTAATGATGCTGTTTAGCCCTGAATCTGTTTGTTTCACCAAATCATCCAAGAATGAATTATTCTCATCTATCTTATACAGTTGCGTTGCGATACCATTTTTATCATAAATTGACCAAGTATATTTATCCATCAAGGCAGCAGGCGTTGCGGTATCATTCAAATGTCTTGTTACAAGTTCTGAATACCTGTCCTTAGCAACTTCAAGAACATTTTTGCTAAGTGTTGAATCGGAAAATTTCAGGTTTAACTGCCACATTGAAGCCAAGTCAGAATCAACTTTATTATTATAATATGCAGAGAACACCTTATCAGCTATTGAGTCACCATACAGTTCCATTACTTTAGCCATATCAATTTTTTTTCCAAGTTTATTATTCCATTGACCATTCGAATACATTTCAAGACCAGCTGCTCTCATAATTTCTTGAGCCTTACTTTTTTGTTCATCTGTAAATGAGGCATAGCTCTGACCGCCAGTGCCATTCATTATGTTCAAAAGCCCAGACTCTTGTTTCTCAGCCCCTATTCTGTCGCCATTCTCGTCAAGGATATAATTTCCATTCATATCTTTTAACCAGCCGTCACCATCACTTAATAGCTGTCCAGACCATGTCATCCGCCAATAATCCGCAGAGGAATCATACATACCATCTACATATGAATCAAAAATCTTTTCACCAAGACTGTCTGCCATCAAATCCATCTGCAGATTTTGATTTTTCGACACAATTCCATCCATTATGTATGAATAATTGCTGTCTCTTAGCATATTCTTCAACATTTCCGCGTGTCCCTTTACTGCTGAGCGGGTTTCTTCTATCTGGCTCTGCGCGCCACCTGTTATTCCGTCCCTGTATGCCTCGTGTCCCAGCGTTATGCCCAGTGCAAGCTGCTCCTCTCGTGTCATGTTTTCCTTGTAGCTGTTCAGGTATACTGTGCGCTTTCCGTTTTCTGCTGTAGTCTGCGCCCTGCCGCCTCCATTGCCTCGCTTCAGTTCAGTTCTGCCTTTCAGTATCTCTTCCAGCTGGGCAAGCTGCTTCTCGTCTCCAAAGCCGTACTGTGTGCGCAGCGCAGTTGCGGCATTTTCCATATTGTTCCGGCTTGCGGCACGCGTTATCTGCATATTCTTGTTCAATGTCTTTATGCCCTGCAGTGACGAGGTTACTGTTCCAAAACTCAGGTCTGTGCCGCCTGTGCCTAGCCTTGCTGTAACGCCCCTGTCCCTGCTCAGCGTCATCTCCAGAAGTCCGCTGCTCGCCCCTGCCCAAAAATCCGAGATGTTCAGTATGTTGAATGTGGCCTCGCCTGTAAGCCCGTAGGAAAGCCCCGCGCTTGCAAGTCCGCCTATTGTGCCGTTGAGTTTCTGTATGCTTCCTATCTGGCTTGAGCTGAAGCCGTCCAGCTTGCTGTGCGTGAGTCTTGTTATCTTTTTGCCACCTTCACCAAGAACATTTTCATACCGTGCGCCGACTACAGCCTCGTTCAGGCTGTTTGTTACAAGGCTTCCTGCCGCGCTTGTCACAACTCCGCTCCAGGTGTCAAAGTTTGACATGCTGCCGCTGAATCCATCCCAGTCGCCCGCGTATTGGATTGCGTTTGCTGCAACTGTGCTTGCCGCGCCTGCAGCAACGCTAACTCCTGTCCGTGCCGCAACACCTGCTATTCCGCTTATCCCTGCGACTACCGAGCCGGCTCCTGCACCAAGCACGCTGACCGCATCTGTGGCCGCCTTTACCGCAAGCTGCCTGCCGATTTCTTCAGGGCTTTTGTATTCCCCAACCAAATCAAGCATTGCAAAGACAAATTCGTTTGAAAATGTTATGGCAGCTCCTATCGCGGCGGCGGTAACAGCTCCAAGCGCGGCCGAAGAGCCGCCTGTAAAAGGAGCAGCGACTGTTCCTGCAACAGCTGCTGCGGCTGCCGCCGCAACTCCCGCAGCTGTCCGTATGCTCGGAGCTTCCATTCCGAACATTTCTTGCGGATACAGCTTCTGATCCCAAACAGGCTTTGCAAGCTCAGCAAATCCTTTCGCCTGCTGTATCTCGTTCCACTGGAAATTCAGGATTATAGGCCCCATCTGCCCAGAGCCTGACTTCTCTGTGTTTCTGGAAAGACTCTTGCTTGTGTCATAGTCGCTTTTCAGAGTTCCGCCTTCGCCTACCCATTCTACAAATTCGCCTTTCTTCCCCTCTTCTGCGCTGAATATTCTTTTTCGCCATTCCTCAAGGTCGCTTGCATCCTGCGCTGTTGCCAGAGCAAGAGTCTCGCCCTCCATGTTTCCAAGCAATGCCGTGCTTACCGTTACTTCAGGAACTGCCGTCTTGAACCACTGGTAGCTTGCAACATATTGTGTTTCATATACAGTTCCGAAAGCATGTGAGTCAACAGCGACTCTCCGCTTGCTTTCCTTGCTTGTCCACCTGTACCCTGCGCCCTGCACAAGCTCCTTTACATAGTCCTCGTAATACTGGTTCTGCTCGTCTACCATCTCATAGCTTTGCTTTATATTGGCTTCTATGTTCTCTGCAGCCTTTAATGCTGCGGCTTTTGATGCAGTAACCTCCATTTTGGCTGTAACTTCCGAGCTTATTTTCTGAGCCATAAGAAAGCTTGCCATTGTTCCGGCAAAGCTGCTCCTGTTCACCGCTGAAAATCCCGCAGTCTTTTCAAGCCGGGAAGAAACATCCGCCATGTGCTTTTCCAGACTAGCAAGATTCGTGTCTGCCAACAGTTCATTTACGTATGCTTCTGTATCTATTGTAGCTTCCAGCATTTTCTCAGCTGCCGCCAGCTTTGCATTTGCATATGATTTCGCCACGGTCTCCGCTGTTTTTTCCTCGCTGTAGGCACTTTGGTTTGCAGCTTCAACATACATTGCTGTTATCCATTCCTGCTTGTCCTTAAGGAAATCATCGTAGCTAGCCTGCCAGTCCTCTGTGTTCTTCTGGTATGTCTTAAGAAAATCTCGCTTCCATACATTATATGTGGCGTTCAGTTTTTCAGATGCCTTGTTCCATTCCTGTTTTGAAGCCTCTTTTATATCATAAAGCTGGCTTAAAATTTCACTGTTCTGCGTTGCAAATGAGTTGGCGCTGTAATCAAGCTCGTTCAGGTATTCCTTTAGTTTTTGACCGTTTCGTGTCTCCAAAAGTTTTGCATAGTTCACATACCAGTTATTGAGCATTTCCGTCATGTAGCTTTCTGCATTTCTGTTCTCGTCTGTAAAAAGCGCGCCGTTTCCTTTTATGTAGCTTTCATACAATGAAGTAACTGTCTGTGCATCCTTTGTGCTGCTGTAGCTGCCTGCGCCCCATGTCTTTTGCGCGAGTGCCTCAAGATAAGCCTTGTCTGCATTTACATTCAATGAAGAAAACAGCTCATCGTATTGTTCACAAGCCCTGTTTCTTTCTGCTATTGTAAGGGTCAAGTCAGAAGCCATGCGGGCAAGACTTTTTAATCTGGACGAATCTTCCTCGCTGACCGCAAGTCCCTTGTTTACTTCATTTTCATAAATATCAGTATACAAAGCCTGCTCGTTCTGCAGCTCAGAATTTTCTTTCTCCATAAGCATTTTCGCAGCATCGGTCTCTTTTTTTAGCAAGGACATTGCGCCTGCCATTGCGCTTACAATATCATCATATTCTTCTTCATCAGATATTCTGCTTAGCACAGCATTAAGGTCAACATTTCTTTTCACGTTTTCTGATAAGAGAGACTCTATCTTCTTTTTTGCCTCGCTTCCTTTTATTTTCTGGCCGTCTCCATTCTCAGAGCCTGTCAATATTTTGTTATATTTTTTTCTGGCTTGTACAGCATTGTCTGTTGCTACTTTCAGGCTGCCTATAAGAGAAGCTGTGTCCTCATAGTATTTCCCATAGTTTTCATTTGCCCCATTCTTTGCGGCTTTCATTTTTTTAGATGCATTTTTAGCCCATTCTCCCTCTTTGTCAAGAAATTTTAATTTACCCCAAAGAAAATGCTGAGAAAACCAATGGGCGTCTTCTATATCGTCAAGCCAGTCTTCAAGTTTTTTATACGCATATTTTTTTACAAGATGAACTTCAAGGCTTTCCATTTTTTGCGCGTATTTTCCTTTTGTGTCTCTAAAGGCAAGAGCCTTTTTTATGGCTTCTGAATCTTTTTCCATAACATACTTATATGAATCTTCAAGATAGCCTTTTACATAGTTTCTGAATTTTTTTCCGACATTATTTCCATGCGCTTTTGAAACTCCCTGAACAGAAAAACTGCCAGTGTCGCAGCCGTCTTCCAATATTTTATATATGTCTTCCCCCTGTTTTGAATTTCCTTCAAAAAAAGTATTTTTTTCATCTTTTGAAGCCACAAACAATTTATAATACAAAGTCGCCGCAACTACTTTTTCAAAATAATTCTTGTCAGCAACAAGATTTTCAAGCCATCGCTCTGTTTCTTCATCACACTCATTCTTGTCTGTATTGCCAAAAAGCTCATATCTTTGATTTTCTGCCTCCTGCTCAGCCTGCTGCATTTCATAAAGGACAGCATTCACTTTTTCTGAAACCTCATAGCTTATAATGCATGAATCATAATACAGCTTGTCTTTCTGCTTAAAACCAACAGTTTTAGAGTTTTCTTTTTCCTGATTTTTTGAATTCTGGACTTCTTTAAGAATTTCCAATGACAGGCTTGCTCTGTTGTATGCGTACTTTACTTTGCTTAACTTTTCTTTTGGAGTTAAATAGTCTACTCCCTCTGTGTTCCCCAGATTTTCAAGATATATGCTTTCTGCCCAGTCGTACACAGCCTGTTTTGCCCTTAAAACTTTTCTTGCTTCAAGAACGTTTCTGTATTTTTCATTTATCTCTTCAACTTTTTTATTGTAGACATCACCGCTATTTTTTAAGCGCGAAACTGCACTTTCATACTGATTAAGCAGTTCCTGATATTCCGCCTCTCTTTCTGAAATTTCATTTTTCTTTTCCAAAGCAGCCTGATTTAATTCATCTTTGCTAAGGCTATATTTTCCATAAATTTCCGCATATTCTGCAAGACTGCTTTTTAATTGCCATAAACTGTTTACATTCTGCTCATGCTCTGAATAATCAAGATTGTTTTCTTTTACATTTTCAATTTCTTCAAGCTCTGCCTCAAAATATTTTCTTTCATATTGCAGTTGCTCTTCAAGTTCTTGCTGCAGGCTTGACTCCCAAGAAGCCACAATATTGCGGAACTTTAGCTTATCATCATCTGCAAGTATCTCGGAGCTGCAAAAATCTGTCTTCTTTATTTTTTCAAACCAGTTGCTGTATTCACTTGTGTAACCTTCTGCGTATGAAAGAAACTTCAGTGTCCACATATTTTTTGTGTATGCGTGATATTCCTCTTCTGAAAGTTTTTTTACATCAACTGAATTTATATACTCAGAAAGTTTTTCTTTTTCCGCCCTTACTTTTTCTTCATCAAAAGCAGAGCTTCTTCGGTATCTAAAAGCCTCGCTTTTTAAGTATGCTTCTATATAATTGTTAAAAGCCTTTCCAAATGTGTCACTTGAATACAAAGTTTTTTCATAAAGGCTCATCACATAGTCAATTACGTTTGAATACCCTTTTTCAGCTTTTGTGTAATTTTTCAATGACTCCGCAATTGATTTTCTGGCATTTTCGTACTTTGATTTTTTGTATTCCGCATTATAAAGTCTGCCATACTCATCAAGCTCTAAACTATTATCTTTTAACTTTTCGCTTAACAGACATTTCTCTTTTTCTGCGCTCATAAAAAGTTCATAGCAAAATTGCAGCTCCGAATCAGCAAATTTATATTCCTTTGCAAGAAGTATTTTTAATCTTTCATCTTTGCCTAGAATTTCCACTGTTTTGGCAGAATTCTTCAATGAATTCTCTATTATGTTAATCAGCTCTGAATTTTCTTCGCTTTTGATTTTTAATATCTCTATAATATTTTTTAAATATGTATTCAAATCATCTGCATAAATTACAGTTGATATGTTCTTTTTATCTTTGCCGTTTGCCGCATTCAGCTTTATATTTTCACAGTCTTTTATATATCCGATTTCACTTTTTATTATGTCTACAAAAAGCTCCCTGCTCTTATCTTTAACTGCTTCCGAGTATTCACTGCTAGACAGAATTTCATCCAAATCAGAAGCATTCTTCTTTATAAGCTCTACAACATCCTCATACAGCGCAATAAAAGCCGTGCCCATTTTTTCAAGCTGAGGATAGACAGTATTATAATATCCATTTGTCTCATTGCTAACAGAATCTTCTATTATATTTAAATTAGCTATGATTTTGTTTTCAAAACTAACATAGTCTGCCTGCACATCTTTCAGTTTTTCATATTCACTGTTCTGGCTCAATGAATATTCCACAAAATACATATCTTTTTCAAAATCCTGAATTTTCTTCTGGACTTCCTCATAATCTTCTATATTTTTTTTATCTGATGAGTTACTGTTTTTATATCTACATTCTGGTCCAACGCCATTAATGCCTGATATTCTGTATTAAGCTCCGCGATTTCTTTTCGTTTTTTGTCCAGCAGCTCATTTATTATATTTAATTTTACAGAGTTTTCGTTTATGTTCTTTTCCAAAGCGTCAAGCTCAGAATTTTCTTTTTCATACACAGACTGTGCATTGTCATACTCTTTTTCGGCATTTTCTTTTTCTTCTCTTGTTCTTTCAGAGCTGTCACGGCTGGCATCCACATTCTTTGCATACTGTTCAACCTGCTGGGCAACATACAGTTCTTCTTCCCAATACTGAACAAGTTGCTGAGCTTTGCTAAGTTCTATTTCCAGCTCAGATTTAAATGAAACCTCCTCAACATTTCCTGTAAGATTATAAATGTTGTTTTCCGCACTTTTTAACTGTTCTTTATAATATAAAATCTGGTCTATCCAGTCATCTGCAGTTTTTAATGCTTTTAAATTCTTAAAAAACTCTGCATTTCCGCTCTGTTTTTCTGCGGAAGCTATCAAGTCTTCAAGATTGCTTAAATCGCTTTTTAATGTTTTTTTATAGTGCCAACTGTTTACAATATTTGCTAAATCGTTTTTTAATTTTTCTGCTTTTTCTTCGTTAAAATTCTGTATATCAAATTCATATTTTTCATTGTCTTCCGTTTTCCAGTAACTATATAACCCTTTATATTTTGATTCCCAAATTCCGTACCAGCTTTCTATTCCTTGTTTGCACATGACCAATGCGCTTCTTAAATTTCCGTACAAAGTTATCTGACTTTCGGCAATCTGCAGCAATTTAGATTTTTCTTCTTCCAGCGCGGCATTGTAAGACTGGTACATTTCCGAAAGTTTATTTTCATTGTCCAGATTCTTTCGTGCTACTTCTTCCTGAATTTTCTTTATTCTTTCGCTAATGCTTTTTTCCCAGTCAGCACGTTTGCTTCTTAGCTCGTTATACGCATCCTGCCATTTTTCCTCGCCATTCTGGAATGTTTTTTCAGCCTCAGTTTCCCAATCCTGCCGGTTTCTTAAAAATTCAGTTTCCGCATCTTCCCATACTTTCAGACCTTTATAAAAAACAACCTTAAAGTTTGAAAGCAAATCTGAAACATCAGCCTCTTCAATATTCTTGCCGCTTACTGTTTTTTCCAGTTCAGAAAAAAGGCTGTCCATCGCCGCATTTGATTCTGTCAGCGCATTATCGGCAATTCCCCTTGCTATAACTTTTGCAGCCTCTTTTGACTTTTCCGCTTTTATTGACTCTTTGTCTTCCAAGAATCTTACAATCAGCTTGCTTCCTTCTGTTTTTAAAAGCTGCTCATTTTCCTGTTTTACAACATTGCGGGTAGACACATTTGCATTTTCAAAGATTTCTTCAATATCTATGCTGGTTATACCTTTTCCGCTAAGCCTGTTTTTTATTTCCGCCAGCTGCAAAAGGTTTTCTGAATCTATTTTATCCAGATACTCATTGATAATTGTTTCTGATTTTTTATTCCATTCATTTCTTAAGACTGCTGTCTCATCCAGTGAATATCCGTCTGTATTATACGTAGCCCTTGTTTCTTTTATTTTTTGCGCAAGCTCATTACTAACTTTACTCGCCGAAACAACCGCCGCCTTTCTGCAAAGCCATTCCACATAGCTTTTATTCTTTTCCATTTCAAGATAAAGCCTTGCATCTTCCTTTTGCCTTTTATACTCTTCGTAATCGTTTTCTTCTATATATAAGCTTTCTTTTTCCCAATACTTAAGGGCTTCCTCAAAACCGGCTTCAGCTTTTTCTTCCCAGCCAGCCCCTCATCATACTCAGCACTGGCTTTTTCCAGATAATAATCCAGACGCTGTTTACTTGCATTTAATGAGCTAGAGATTTCTTTTGCAGGCAGCAATGACACCGCATACAACATCATAAGCAGCACGGCTATTATGCGGTTTATTTTTTCTATTTTCTCTCTCTTTTCCATACTGCCTAGACTTTTTATAAAACTAATCCTTTATAATTTATTCTACACCATATTTTTATTTTCTGTCAAATTTCTTAGAAAAAAAATCAGCCCCCGCCCAATCCGCAGACTGCGGAACGAGCCTTCCACACACACTGGAACGTCCATTCCACGGTCTCTGGAACGTACGTTCCACAGTCCCTATAACGCACGTTCCACAGGCAATGGAACGTGCGTTCTGCATATCGCGGACACAACCGCAAAAAAAACGCAAGTAAACACAAATAAAACATTTTTATTTACAATTTGTAAATATTTTACAAATAAAAGTATTGACTTCATAAAACAGTTGTAATATTATCTAATCGTGAGAAAGTAAAAATCATACGGAACGTTCCGTGGTCTTAAGGAAGGTTACTATGACAGACATCGCAAAGTTTCTTAGGAAGTTGCGCATTGACAACGAACAGAGCTTGGGCGATATGGCGGAAAAGATTGGAGTTTCTGCCGCTTACCTTTCGGCGATTGAAAACAACAAGAGAGTCGCGCCGGAGGACATGAAAGACAAGCTGTTCAGCAAGTACAGTCTTTCAGAAGAACAAAAGCTTGAGTTCGCGCGTCTGGTCGCAGAGTCAAGGGAAAAGGTCGAGATTGACCTAAAGGGTGTTCAGGGGGAGCTTTTTCCTGAATATGTGGATACGGCTGTTATGTTTGCACACGACTTGTCGCAGATGAACAGAAGCCAGCTTGCAGAAATTAAGGAGCTTCTGCAGAAAATCAAAATGGAAGCAAAGCCTATGTAGAGCACGGAGGTGAAAAGTGGCAGAGCAGATTAGCATTGTTGGAACAGTCATTCTTATGATGATTGTGGATTTTAAGAAAATGGCTGTTGAGTTCAAGAAATTCTTCGGGCTGGAGTCATCCCAGAGTTTTCCCGCGCTAAGCATCGCAGAAAACGAGCTGTGCAATGCAGACGACGCATTTGAATTCAACATAATTGCTGACAAGGACTGGAGCTGCAAGAACAGCGTGCAGGCCTATTACCGGCACAAGGACAAATCCCATGAAATCGGCATAAAGGAATCTGTGTACAACAAGGCCAGAAGCGGAGACCGCGGTGCGCTTTTCACAATTGCGCACGAGATTTCGCACTGGGGACTGCTCAACCACTTTAACTTAAATCTTGGAATCACAAACAAATCGATTGATTCTGTAACAAAGATGATTTTAGGCAGCATCCATGAGAACATGGCGGATCTTCTTACAGCCCTGCTTGTTTTCAGCGAGGAAGAGCTTTTGAACAGCCAGAGCGAAAAGAGCTGCGTTTGCCCATGCATGAGCGACAGCCAGATTTCTCTCGCGCTCTTTTATGCTCAGAACCATGATTTTCTTGCAGAAAATTTCAGAAATTCAATTCTGCCGCAGATAAGAAAAGAAGCGGCATTTTCAAGGAGGATAGAATAAATGCCGGAAGGCAAAAAAACAGCCCTTGCTTAATTGGCGTTAAACAAAGGCTCTGCATAGATTCAAAACAAAACTGAATCAAAAACGATGTTCTATCTTACACTGAATCTATGCTCCTTGTCAAAGTTTTTTTTTACAGCCGCAGTGCTTTTGGAAGACAGGCTCCGCGCGCATTTTTTGTCTTTGGCAGAATCGACAGCGGTCTACATTTATTAAAATCGCTGTCAGAAAAAAATCACAATAGGAGCAAAATATGGCTACTGATTTCAAGAAGGCGGACAGCCTTTTAAGCGTAACCCTGCGCAAGAACAAATTTACGCATGAAGAAAATTCATTCTTTGGACGTGTAACAAGAAACACAGTGACTCTTGAAAACCTTATTGCGTCAATAGCAGAGAAGAATCCAGGCATAAGCCCATATATGATTCAGCACACAGCAAATCTTCTGGGAAATGAGATGCTGAACGACTGCAAGAACGGAAATTCTGTTGATTTTCTGGGGCTTGGAACAATGTTCATTTCCATTGCGGGCGCAGTGAACGGAGAAAATCCGGGAGGAACAAACATTCCGGGATTCAAGCTGAACTTCACGCCGAGCGCAAAGGCGCAGGAGTCTTTAGGAAGCCTTAAGGTTGACAAAGTTGTGATTGCGGACTCAAATCCTGCAATCGATAAAATCATCAACGTTTTTGACCAGAATGAAAAACGGATTCTGAAAACTGGAAAAGGCGTAAAAATTACAGGCTCAAAGCTAAAGGTGTTCGGCGAGGATTCAGGCATCTGGTTCGCGCCTGTAAAGGAAGACGGAATGACAAACAATGATGAAAGCAGCTGGACTTCTGTAAGCACGCAGACTTTAAGCCAGAACAAGCCCAAGTCGCTTGAATTCTATGTGCCAGACAGCCTTGCACCAGGACAGTACAGCATTGTAATCCGCACAAGATTCTGCAGCGGCGACAAGCAGCTGAAAACACCGGTAACAACAGCAAGCAAAGCTGTCACAGTGGAATAAAGCATTAAGAATCCAAGCGCGAACGCAGGAATTCTGAATTCCTCTGGAATTAAATTCTTGTGTTTTTTTCCTCCTAAAACAAAAAAAAGCGGAAACAGAGCTTTTTCTCTGTTTCCGCTTCGTTTTTTTATCGGCGTGCGAAAGATTCCGCCTTTTACGCTACTCGAATTTCAGCTTTTCGCCGTCCGCGCTCACTTTTATCAAAGCTCCGTCTCCAAATTTTCCTGCAAGAATCTCTTTTGCAAGAGGATTTTCAACGAAGTTCTGAATCGCACGCTTTACAGGGCGCGCGCCGAACGCCGGGTCGTAGCCTTTTTCAGAAAGGAAGCTGATTGCACTTTCGTCAAAGCTGAGCTTGATTCTTCTGTCGTCAAGCCTGCTCTGAACACGCTTAAGCTGGTTCTTCACGATTCCGCCAATGCAGTTCTTGTCAAGACGGCTGAACATCACAATCTCGTCGATTCTGTTCAGGAACTCAGGGCGGAAAGTACGCTTCAAAAGCTCGTCAACCTGCGGCTTTGCCGCTTTCATCTTTTCGGCTGTGTCGGCGTCAAGAATCAGGTCGCTTCCAAGATTTGAAGTCATAATTATGATTGTGTTCTTGAAATCGACAAGTCTTCCCTGCCCGTCTGTAAGCCGTCCGTCGTCGAGAACCTGCAGAAGCACGTTGAAAACATCAGGATGGGCTTTTTCAACCTCATCAAAAAGAATGACCGAATACGGTCTCCGTCTGACTGCCTCTGTAAGCTGGCCGCCCTCGTCGTATCCAACATATCCCGGAGGCGCACCGATAAGGCGCGACACGCTGAATTTTTCCATATATTCAGACATATCGATTCTCGTGAGTGCCTTCTCATCGTTAAACAGGAAGTCCGCGAGAGTTTTTGCAAGCTCGGTTTTTCCAACGCCGGTAGGTCCGATAAAAAGGAAACTTCCAAGCGGCCGGTTCGGGTCGTTGAGCCCTGCCCGGTTTCGCCTGATTGCGTCGCTCACAACAGAAACCGCCTCGTCCTGCCCGATTACCCTCTCATGCAGAACGCTTTCAAGCTGAACGTATTTTTGCTTCTCGCTTGTCATCATCTTTGCAACAGGGATTCCAGTCCAGCTTGAGACAACGCGCGCAATGTCTTCCTCGGTAACTTCCTGCCTTAGCAAAGACTCGCTCACGCCGCCCTCGCCGCTGTTGCGCTCCTCGTCGCGCTTCTGGCTTTCGGCAAGCTGCTTTTCAAGGTTTGGCACAATCGAATATTTGTACTCTGCCGCTTTAGCAAGATTTCCCTCACGTGTGAATTTCTCCTCGTCGAATCTCGCGCTTTCAAGCTGCTCCTTTAGCTTTCTTGTCTTGTCGATTTCAGCCTTTTCGTTCTGCCATTTAAGCCGCATCGCGTCACGCTCGGAAGTGATTTCAGAAAGCTCTTTTTCAAGCTTTTCAAGACGCTCTTTTGAAGCCACGTCGTCTTCCTTGCTCAAAGACTGCTTTTCAATCTGAAGCTGAAGAATTTTTCTTTCAAGCTGGTCAAGCTCGGTCGGCTCGGACTCAATCTCAATCTTAAGCCTTGAAGCCGCCTCGTCCACAAGGTCAATCGCCTTGTCCGGCAAAAAACGGTTCGTGATGTAGCGGTTTGAAAGAGTCGCCGCCGCAACAAGAGCCTCGTCATTGATTTTTACGCCGTGATGAATCTCGTATTTCTCGCGGAGTCCGCGCAAAATCGCGATTGTGTCCTCAACATTCGGCTCCGCACAGTAAACCTGCTGGAAACGCCGTTCAAGCGCGGCATCTTTCTCGATGTACTTTCGGTACTCGTTAAGAGTTGTCGCACCAATCGCGCGAAGCTCGCCTCGGCTCAAAGCCGGCTTCAAAAGATTTGAAGCGTCCATGCTTCCGTCTCCGCCGCCCGCTCCAACAATCGTGTGAAGCTCATCGATAAAGAGGATTATCTGTCCCTCGCTTTTCTTGACCTCATCAACAACAGCCTTTAGCCTTTCCTCAAATTCGCCGCGGAATTTCGCGCCTGCAACAAGCGAGCCCATATCAAGGCTCAAAAGACGCTTGTTTTTTAGGCTTTCAGGAACATCTCCAGAAGCGATTCTTCGGGCAAGACCTTCGACAATCGCGGTTTTTCCAACGCCCGGCTCTCCAATCAGAACAGGATTATTTTTTGTTCTGCGCGAAAGAACCTGCATAACGCGCCTGATTTCCTCGTCTCGCCCGATTACAGGGTCGATTTTGTCCTGCTTTGCACGCGCCGTCAAATCAGTGCAGTATTTTTCAAGCGCCTGCATTTTTGCTTCCGGGTCTTGGGAATCGACTTTCTGGTTTCCGCGCACAGCTTTCAAAGCCTCAAGCACAGTCTCTTTTGTGATTCCGTACTTCCGCAAAAGCTCGCCTACGCGCGAGTCAGACTCGCACATCGCAAGAAAAATATGCTCAACGCTCAAAAAGGAGTCTCCGAGCTGAGACATATATTTTTCCGCTTTAGCCAAGACTTTCTGCGCCTCAGACGAAAACTGCAAATTCGCGTTTCCCGTAACTTTCGGATAAGAATCCAGCATGCCTTTCACGGCAAAAAGCAAGTCAGAGCAGTTTGCCCCGATTCTCTCAACCAAAGGCTTTATGATCCCGTCTTTTTGTTCAAGCAAGGCAATAAGAAGATGCTCAAGACCGACTTCGCCGTGGTCATTTTGCTGGGCCAAAGTGCTGGCTTCCTGCAAAGCGTCCTGAGTTTTCAAAGTAAACTGGTCGTAATTCATTTTCCCGCCTCCATTTTTCATTTTCATAATGAAAATAACTACAACATAGGCAAATCGTCAAATATTTTTTCAAAATCAAGCAAGACAGAAATTGAGCGTGCCGAAATCACAAAAAAAATCGGCGCTGCAGACATTCAACGCCTGCAACGCCGACATAAAATCAAAAAAACAGAATTTATTTTCCGACAACTTCGGTCTGGCCAAATTCGCAGACCGCGCCGTAAATATTCGCGTGCTCCAGAAGCTCCAGATTCTTGCCGGTTTTCTTGTACACGCGGATTTCGCCAGTTCCGCTTCCGCTTCCCAAAATTTTAAGCAAAGTCCGCTCGCCTTGCGGAATCTCGTAGTCGCGCACGGAAAGTCCGTTTCCCTTGCAGAAAACGTCGATGTCAACAACAAATCTTCCTTTATGAACGCTCACCGTCCAGTGAACTTTCTCGTCGCCCTCAGTTCCAGGAACTTGCGTGCAGTCGTGAATCACAGAGCATTTTCCAAAATGCTTTTTCTCCTTGATTTCAAAGCAGTTCTGCTCCAGATTCAAAACGCCGCAGAGCTTTCCGTTGAATTTTCCGCCGATTGCAAAGCAAGAATTCAAAAGCGGCTTTCCAGAAATTATGCTCACCATTCTTGCCGATGAAATATGAAAATAATCCACAGGAAGAGCCGTTCCCCAAGACTTGTCGGAATATCCGTCGGCAATTTTCGGCGTAATCACATATTCTTGTCCGTTCAAATGGATTATTCCAGAGTAAACCGTCTTAACGCCGAACGGAGCCCAAAATTCGTCTTTCTCATGGTAAGCAGGCGCGCTAGAAATCTGCCTGTCAAATTTAAGCTCCCATTCCATCGAGCCGCAGTCGCACAAAAGCTCGGGCTTCACCCTTAAATCCTGCTGGCTGACTTCAATTCGCCCTGTAATCGCGTTCGAGCCAAAAAGACACTCGCCCGCCTTAAAGCTTCCGATATTTCTTATAAAAGTGAACTGAGACGATGGAATAAATTTGTTTAGCTGGATTCCGTCTGCTCCGTAAACTCCGGCTTTCACAAGAACATAAGATGGACGGACGGCTATTTCTTCGTTGGCGGTTTTTGCCGCAGTAGTTCCGGCAAGCGCGTACTGCAAATCCGCTTCCGAGTGCGCAAGCCGCGATTTCTGGCCGATTACCGCAACTTTCGGAGATATTCCCGGATTCACAATGTAAAGTTCAACATAAAAATTTTTCTCTTGGCTTGTTTCCCTGTTAAAAGCAGAAAAAGAATACCGCCAGCGTTCAAATCCTTCCTGACGCAACTTGCCGCGAAGAACGTACTGATCAAAATGCTGATTTATCTTTGAGCCTGCCATCTTTGCCCACCTAAAAAGATAGAATTATCTTATTTTATTTTCGGACAACTGCAGCGGCAACTTTAGAATCTGCTTTCAAAGATTTGTGAGAACGCTAATTTTATTTGAAAAATTTATTCAGCGTCTTGCTGATGTCTTCCTGCTCAAGAGGATAATTCTCATCGAGATATTCAAGACATTCCGTGCAGACGCGCTGAACGTGCTCGTACCAGATTCTATAAAGCTCCGGCTCCAAATTCGGGCCAGGATAAGGCGCGCCCTGAACATCAGAGACAACCTGTCGCATAATTTTAAGGCATTTTTCAAGTTTCGGGTCTTTTTTCATAATTTTTCTCCGCAGTTTGTTTTTAAATAATTTTAAGAAAATCTTTATTATAGTTATATAGTTAATTTGAAGATTTTTCCATTTGTTTTTCTGCTTTTTCCGCCGTTTTCAACAGAATTCTTTGAGCAGATTGCGGCCATTCTGATTTTTGACTTTAATTCAGGATTTTTCATCTGATTGAAGAGACTTTCAAACGCATTGTGGACATCGTTTTTGTTCGCTTCAAGGAGCCATTTGATTTTCTGCTCGCGATCCTCATCAAGAATTCCGTACAAAGCCCTTGTGAGCGAAAGCGAGCCGCGTCCTTTCGGCGTCTGAGGCTGAATAAAATGCGAATAGCAGCCCATTATCGTTTTTTCAATCTCTTCCGAACTGAATTTCATTTTTGCGCATTCTTCAACGCATTTTTTGAAGACCTCGCAGGATTCAAGCGGATTCGGGTCTCTGTAGCTTGCGAAAACCATAAGCTCGCCGAAATTTTCAGGATTGCAAAAGCAGCCGTAAGCTCCGCCGATTGTCCTGATTTTTTCCCAGAGAAGATTGTTTGAAAGCCAGTGCGAGCAAATTTCATCCAAAGCACAGTCTTTTGTGCCGTAAGCGGCGGCCGGAATTGTCTGGGCGGCAAATCCAACCTGAGACTCAACCGTAAAAATCTCTTTTTTATCAGAATCTGAAGAATCAAATTCGGAATCTATGACTTTTGAAAAATCCTCAAGCGTGTTTTCTTTCTTATTTTTTATCTTTGAAAGCCCTGTCTTCTTTATGAATTCCGGCAAAATTTCTTCAATTTTCTTCAAGCCAGACTTTTCCGCCGTAACGTGAACAAACGCGCCAGATTTTGTGATTTTCTCATGGAGACTTTTGAATTTTTCTGAAATTTCGCTGTCGGATTTTTTCACGATTTTTCTTAAAATTCCAAGCTGCGTTATCCCGTTCCAAATCTCGTCAACCGCAGACTTCACCGAATTAAGCGAGCAGACTCTGCTTGAAACATAAACGTGCCCGTCAGGAACGACCGAAGACTCAAAATCATTTTTCGACTCGTTCACAATGTCGCGGATTCTCTTGAAATCTCCGAAATTCACGCCGGTTATGCAGTCAGAAACAAGATTCAATGCGTTTCCCGACTCCTCTTCAATCATAAAAGTCCTGAAAACAATCCAGTCGCGCTTTGTCCAATTGTATTTAATGCAAAATTCTTTTGACGCTTTTGTTGAAGGGCTGTCCATTGTAAGAAGATTCGCGCCGATTCCGCCTGTGTGAAGAGCTGTTTCCTCGGCAGTTTCCGCCCAGCCAAGATTTTTCCAGCCGCACTCCGTAACGCTGTCGCTGTAAATCGGCAAAAAAGCGTAATCTTCAGCAGAAAGGCAGTCAACCGGAAATCCCAAGTCAAAATAGACGATTCCGTTTGTGTTTTCCTCGCTCACAAGATATGGAATTTTTCCAGAATCACATGAATCAATCTCTTTTATCTCCAAATTTCCACGGTTCATAAGCGGGCGGCCGTTTTTTATGAAATCCGCCGGATGCAAATGAGGAAGGCAAGAAACGTCTTCATCTGTCGCCTGAAATTTGTGAAGTTTTTCGTTTTCCTTTTTGATTTCTTCTTTCGTTGTCGATTTTAAGGCTTCCGCAATTATTTTTTTCTCCGCTTCCTCGCGTCTTTTCGAATATTTTTTTGACGGCGTGATTACGCTAAGCGCGCGGGATTTGTTCCCGAGGAATTTCTGCTTTATGAGATTCAAAAGATACGAGTCTGAGTTCTCGATTTTTTCCTTGATTTCATCGAGAACTTTTCTTGAACGAATCTGATTTGAAATGTCGTAGCCATAAGCCCAGCCGCTCACAATCCGAATTGCAAGGGCAAGCGAAAAAGGTCCGCCTGCACGCTTTATTTCGCGCTGGGAAATTTCCATTCCCATCAAAGTCGTCGCGATGTCTTTCTTTGAAACTCCGTCTTTCACGATTTTTTCAAGAGTTTTCAAGATTACAGCTTCGATTTTTTTTGCATCTGACTTTTTTACGCCACGAAGCCCGATTGTAAAAATTTTATTGTAAAATGACGATGAAAATCCGCTTTGAGGAGCCGTGTCCTCGCCAAGTCCGCTTTCAAGCAACGATTTTTGAAAAGGCGAGCCGTCATGATTCGCCAGAATTCCGGCAAGCACAAGATTTTCAGTGTTTTTCACGCAGTTTTCTGCCTGCCCCAAATCCCAGCTCACAAGAACTGTGCTTTCCTTTTCGTTGTCTCCGGCAGGACCTTCATATTCATCGTATGCAGGATTTTTCAGGCTGTCGCTTTTCACATAATTCAAGAATTCCTCAAGATTTTTCTCTCTGTTTTTTTCAGAATAAGAAAAATCAGGATTCCGCTCCTCGATTCTGTCCAGAAATTTTTCCTGAATAAAATCAAGCTGATCAGCAGTCGAAATGTTTCCGTAAAGAAAAACAAGGCAGTTGTCAGCCCTGTACCATTTTTTGTGGAACGCTTTGAATTCATCGTAAGTAATCGAAGGAATTTCAATCGGGTCGCCGCCTGAATCTTTTTGATAAACAGAATTTTTCAAGAGGCTGAACGTAACTGCATCATTCGCGACAGAATCAAATGAGGAATAATTTCCCTTCATCTCGTTGTAAACAACGCCCTGAACGCTCACATTTCCGTTTTCGTCAACTTCAAGACGATGCGCTTCCTGCATGAAAATCTCACGCTGGAGCTTCGGAAAAAAAACAGCGTCTCCGTAAACATTCATCAGATTGAAATAATCTTCTTTTGCAATCGAGCTTGCCGGATAAACAGTCTTGTCTGGATAAGTCATCGCATTCAAGTAAGTTTTTACGCTCTGGTTTGAAAGATTCACAAAAGGGTCTTTCAGCGGAAATTTTTCAGAGCCGCACAAAACCGAATGTTCGATGATATGCGCCGCGCCGTTTGATTTCGGGTTCGGAGTTCTAAAAGAAAATGCAAAGAGATTTTCCTCGTCGTCATTAAAAAGATGAACAACTTCAAGCCCGGTTTTCTCATGCCGAAGATGAACCGCTTTAGAATGATAATCCGCCACATCAAAAACGTTCAAAATCTTGAATTTTTTGTATTTTGCTCCAATTGTAAAAATGTCAGACATAAATTTCGTCGTCGCGTCCTTTTATATAAAGTTTTCCGTCTTCGTAAGCCCGCCGCATCGCGCTAAAGAATTTTGAAGTCGCTTTTTCGCAGTCAGACTTTCGCATCGGCTTCAAGAAATCTTCAGTTTCAAGAATAAGCTTTCTTTTATTTTCAGAGACATTTTTAAGAATTTTGTTTCTAAAATCATCATCTTTTCCTGCGATAAGATAAGCCAAATCTTCCTCATCAGCCTCAACAAGATATTTTTGAAGATATTTGTCATCAGCATTAAGAATATCTTCTATTGTAAAGAGCCGTTCGCGCAAATCCGCGCCAAGATTCGGGTCAGACTCAGAAAGCTGGTTCAAGATTCCTTCCTCAGCTTCAGGACTCATTCTCTTCAAGATTTGGGCAAGCGTTGATTTTCCGTCAATCTTGTCAGATTTTGATGTCGCAAGCGCGTTCATTTTTTCCTGCATCGCCTTGTCAACACGTTTCACAATGTCAGGATTCACTTCTTTCAGCTTTGCAAGGCGGAGAATCACATCTTTTTTTGACGCGTCGTCCATCGCGGAAATCACAGCGGCGGCAGTTTTCGGCTTCAAATACGAAAGAACCAACGCCCGCACAGGATTCGACTCATCTTTAAGCAAAACAGAAACTCTCTCGGCATCAGTTTCAGAAAGATACTCAAAAGGCTTGCCGCCTGCGTAAGGCTCGACTTTTTCAAGAAGTTCATCCGCTTTTTTCTCGCCAAAAGCCTTGTCAAGAATGATTTTAGCAGTTTCAATTCCGCCACTGCTTCTCGCCTTGTCAAAAAGCCCCTTAAATTCTTCAAGAATCGACTCCGCTTCATCGCTTGAAATTGTTCTGATTGTGGCAATTTCAGGAATAATTTTCTCAGTTTGAGATTCAGACAAATGTGGCAGGATTTTTGCGGCTTCGTCCACACCAATCAAAAGCAGAAATTTCGCGACTCTTCTGTAGACACTTTCACGGCCATCAAGCTCCCGCTTATTTTCAGGAACTTTTAAAAGGCCGCCAGAAACAAGAGCCTTTGCAGCGGCTTTCGCCTCAAGATTTCCCTCATAATGAGTTTCGGGAACTTCAAACTGTTTTTTTTGATTTTGCTGATTATTTTTAGCTGAATCGCTTTTAGAAAAAAAGTTTTGTCTTGAATTCTTAGAATCCGACTTTTTCGAATCCAAATCTTTTTTATTTTTAGTGTAAGCGTTTATTCCAAAGTCGCTAAGTTTCATAGACCTATTTTAACTTGAAGCAACATGAATGTCGAGATTTTAGAGGAATTGACTTTTCAGTGCAAAACAACGTTTTTAAAATAAAAAAGCCTGCCGTAATTTTCGGCAGGCTAAAAAAGCTAAATCAACGATTACCAGTCATCGTTCATATCGTCTTCATCGCGGTTTTCAATATCATAAAGATCTGTAACAGCACGAAGATCATCAAGATAGAGGTAATAAGTTCCGCGAGCAAGAACTGGATCACAGTCAACTCTAAATCCGACGATTCTAAGACCAGGTTTTACTCCATTATATGGAGAAGACTGAATGATTCCATGCTCTCCATCCGGAGTCGGAGGAACAGCAACAGTCATCTTTTTCCAGCCAGAGAAACCGAGCGAGCCAACATAAAGCTCAAAGTTGTTTCCGTTATAGTCCTGAACCAAAACATACAAGCTGTGATCCATGTTGCGTCCAGCAGCCCAAACAGAAATTGTCTTTGTAACACCCTCAATTGGAATCGGGCGTGCAGAACGGATATAGAAAGAGTTTACTCCGCGGCGGAAGAACTCAACTTTTACACCAAGAACGTTTGTATCAGGAATATCTTCCTCGCCAGCAAGAGGCTCTTTTGCCATTGGTGAACCATCAAAAAGGCGTGAAGAAATAACACCGTAATCAGGTGAAATTGAAGCATTCCAGCTTCCTTCCAATTCAAATCTGTCAACAGAAACTTCTTTCAAAGACTGCTTTGCAGAATCATTTCCAATTACAGTAGGATCAGGTGTAGCCAAACTTTCAGCCGCAGGCTCTTTTTCCTGAGCAAACACAACAGCTGACATTGCCAAAGCAAGTGCAACAGTAACTATTTTTTTCATTTTGCGTTCTCCTGTGATGTAGTTGATGCGCTTCCGCTTGAATTGCCGCCAAAGTCAATATCTTTCAACTCGTAACCATCGAAAATATCGCTCAAAGCATTTGTTGTGTACTTGAGCTGGTCAAAGAAGATATTGAAATTATCAACAAATTCATCAGGATCTGTTCTTACTCTAAATCCTACAAAAGTCATTGTTTTTGGACCTGAGCGGAGTCTTGAATGCTGTCTGATATATGACGGAATTGAAACGATGACGTTTTTCCAGCCGTTGAATGCAAGATTGCCAGCAGGAAGTGTGTAAACCCGACCGTCAGCATCACGAACAAGAAGGTCGATATAATAAAGATAATTTGCTCCCCAAATCCAGAAGTCAATCTGTGTAACAGTTCCTACGAATGGAATTTCATAAGGCTTTCCGTCTTTCTCTGGATAAACTTCAAACCAGTTCTCGCCTTTGCGGAGATAGCTTGTCTGAACACCAAGAACTTTCGGTGTGTCGCCTTCTTTATTGAAAACTTTGAGAGAATTCGGCTGAGCCTCAAAATAAGCCATTTTTGGATAGCCGTTGTCCTTGTCAATGTACGCACTTGTCTGGACATTCCAAGTAAAATCGTTCTCTCCAGCGTCATCAAAAGTCTCGATAACTCTTGTTTCTACTGCTCTAGAGCTAGGTTGTGCTGCTACAGGGACACAGAACGCAAGCAGAAGTGCAAGACTAGTAAAAACTACTACGCCCTTTTTCATTCAAAACTCCTTCATTTTTATAACGGTTTTCATATTATCGTCAGATATTGCGAAAACCGCTAGAAAGTTCTTTTTTATCCAACTTTTTTAAAAGTTAAACAATCGAATACAATTATATTTCCAGCACATATCTTTGTCAAATAATTTTCAAAAAGATTTGCCAATAATTCATCTCTGAGCCAAGTTTTCTTCCATATATTTTTCGCCGTTCGATAAAAAACGAACTTGATTTTTCTTGAAATAAAGCATTTTTAGACTTATGATTTATTCATATTGAAACAGCAAAACAATAAAAAGGAGATTTTCCGATGGTAAGCTACAAAGATTTAGGTCTTGTGAACACAAAAGATATGTTTGCAAAGGCAATCAAGGGCGGATATGCGATTCCAGCCTACAATTTCAACAACATGGAACAGATGCAGGCGATTATTCAGGCTTGTGTCGAGACAAAATCGCCTGTAATTTTGCAGGTTTCAAAAGGCGCGAGACAGTACGCTGACAAATTCATTCTGCGGAACATGGCACGCGGAGCGGTTGAATACGCGCACGAGCTTGGCTGCGACATTCCGATTGTTCTTCATCTTGACCACGGTCCGAACTTTGAAGTCGCAAAAGACTGCATTGACAACGGTTTCTCGTCTGTAATGATTGACGGTTCTTCTCTTCCGTATGATGAAAATGTCGCCCTCACAAAAAAAGTCGTTGAATATGCGCACCAGTTTGACGTTACTGTTGAAGCCGAGCTCGGCGTTTTGGCAGGAGTTGAGGACGAAGTAAGCGCGGCGGAAAGCCATTACACAAAGCCAGAGGAAGTTATCGACTTCACTTCAAAGACAGGCTGCGACTCGCTTGCAATCTCAATCGGAACTTCACACGGAAGATGCAAATTCACGCCTGAGCAGTGCACAAGAAACTCAGATGGAATTTTGATTCCTCCGCCGCTCGCTTTTGACGTTCTTGCGGAAATCGAGAAAAAACTTCCGGGCTTCCCGATTGTTCTTCACGGCTCATCTTCTGTTCCAATCGAATATGTGAAAATGATTGAGCAGTACGGCGGAAAAATTCCTGATTCAGTCGGAATTCCAGAGGAGCAGCTTAGAAAAGCGGCAAAATCGGCTGTATGCAAAATCAACATCGATTCTGACGGACGGCTTGCAATGACGGCTCTCGTAAGAAAAGTTCTTTCTGAACATCCGGAGGAATTCGATCCAAGAAAATATCTCGGACCTGCGCGCGATGAGCTTAAGAAAATGTATATGCACAAAAACATCGACGTTCTCGGCTCAGCTGGACACGCTTTGGACTAATGAAAAAAATAAAAGCGGATAATTCAAAACTCGCATAAAAAAGCCCTTCGGATTTCGTAAAATAAAATCTGAAAGGCTTTCTTTTTTATTTTGCCATTCACAGACGCAACGGCATTTTCATTTCAAAAACAACATTGCGCCCGCAAGCATTTAAAAACTTTGACTAAAACTAGTTCTCGTAAGCCATCATCTGCTCGTCGATTGGCTTTCCAGGAATCGCCATCGGAAGAATCATCTCGTCAATGTCAATCTGAACATCGACAATGCACGGCTCGTCCGAGTCAAAAGCTTTTTTGAATTCCTTGTCGAATTCGGAATTATTTTTTGCCTTGTAATATCCGATTCCGTAAGCGTCAGCCAGTTTTTTCCAGTCCGGACCGAAATCAAGAGTTGTGTGGCTGTAGCGTTTTTCATAGAAAAGTTTCTGCCAAACGCGAACATTTCCGAGCGTGCCGTTGTTCACAAGCACAATCACAATTGGAAGATTGTAGCGTCTAATCGTGCAAAGCTCGTTGCAGTTCATTCTAAAAGAGCCGTCGCCTGCAACCGCCACAACGCGGCTTTTCGGATTTCCGACTTGGCTTCCGATTGCGGCCCCAGTTCCAAACCCCATTGTTCCAAGTCCGCCTGACGTGACAAACCTTCTTGACTTTCCAAAAGGATAGAACTGCGCTGTCCACATCTGATGCTGGCCGACCTCAGTTGTGATAAACGCGTCGTCGCCTGCATATTTATGGACAGTTTCAAGCATAAATTTCGGATTTACATAGTTTTCTTTTTCTTCAAAATATGCAGATGGAACATCTTTTTTCCATTCTTCAATCTTTTTAAGCCACGGAGAATGGTCTTTTTTCTGAATCAAAGGAAGAAGCCGCTGTAAAATCGATTTTATGTCTCCGACAAGGCTTGCCCCCGCAGGAATATTCTTGTTGATTTCAGCAGGATCGATGTCAATATGGAAGACGGTCGCATTAGAGGCGAATTTTTTCGGGTCGCCGATTACGCGGTCTGAAAAGCGCGAGCCAAGCGCCAAAACCAAGTCGCTTTCCGTAACAGCCATATTGCTCGCACGAGTTCCGTGCATTCCGACCATCCAAGTGCAAAGCGGATTTGAAGCTGGAAAAACATCGCGCGCCATAAGGCTTTCGCTAACTGGAATCTGGGCTTTTTCCGCAAATTCGAGAAGCTCTTTTTCAGCTCCTGAAATCTTGATTCCGCCGCCTGCATAAATCACTGGCCGCTCGGATTTATTGATGATTTCTGCGGCTTTTGCGATTTCCTCATCAGACGGAACATTCACAGAAACCACGCGCTTGAAATTAGGATTTTCTTCTATTAATACTGAAAGTCCGTGCCCGTTGTCGCTTTTTGAAAGCGGCTCAAACTCGCACTCTTTCGCCGTAACATCTTTCGGAATATCGATTAAGACAGGACCAGGTCTTCCAGATTTCGCGATTATGAAAGCCTCGCGGAAAGTTTTAGCCAAGTCTTTCACATCTTTTACGATAAAATTGTGCTTTGTGATTGGCAAAGTAACGCCCGTGATGTCAATCTCCTGAAAAGTGTCCTTTCCGAGAAGCGGAGTTCCGACATTGCACGTGATTGCCACAACAGGAACAGAATCCATATACGCAGTCGCAATTCCTGTAACGAGATTTGTCGCGCCAGGGCCTGAAGTCGCCATGCAGACTCCGACTTTTCCAGTTGTGCGCGCATATCCGTCGGCAGCATGAGCCGCAGCCTGCTCGTGGGCAGTTAAAATATGACGGATTCTATCCTGATTCTTATAGAGGGCATCGTAAATATTCAAGATATTTCCGCCCGGATAACCAAAAACAGTGTCAACGCCCTGTTCAACAAGACATTCGATTACAATTTGAGAGCCGTTTATTTTCATTATGACAGTTTCCTACCGTTACTTATTTTTTATTCCGATTTTAATGAATTTCTCACTTATCTTCAATCTGAATGAAAATTATTTGACGGCAAGAATTTTCAATCGTAAACTTAATAAAACATAATATTACAAACGGAGGCGTTTTTATGAAAAAAGCGTTGTTTACAATTTCAGCATTGGCAATGGCAGCCGCTGGACTTATGGGATGCAAAGAAAAAACTGCAGCAACTTCTGTTACACTTAACAAAGATAAACCTCTCGTTTTCTTTAACAGACAGCCTTCTGACCCTACAACCGGCCAGATTGAAATGGACACAATGAGCTGGAACAACAAGACTTATTACGTAGGTTTTGACGCTGCCGGCGGCGGAGCTGTTCAGGGAAAACTTATCGTTGACTGGCTTGCAAATCAGGATGCGGCAAAAATCGACCGCAACGGAGACGGCGTAATCGGCTACGTTCTCTGCGTAGGCGATGTTGGACACAATGACTCAAAGGCGAGAACTGAGGGAATCAGAAAAGCGCTCAACACTTGGAACGGCACAACAGACCCGACAGATTCAAAAGAAGGAACTGTTGTTGTAGGCGGAAAAACACTTAAAGTTGTAGAGCTTGAAGGAAAAGCGATGACAGGAACAGACGGCTCTACTTGGAACGCGAACGCGGCGACGGACGCAATGGGCGGCTGGGCTACAAAATACGGCGACCAGCTTGACATGGTTGTATCAAACAACGACGGAATGGCGATGGGCTGTCTTCAGGCTTCAAACTATCCGGCTGGAGTTCCAATCTTCGGATACGACGCTAACGCAGACGCAATCGAGGCAATCGGGGCTGGGAAACTCACAGGAACAGTCTCACAGAACGTAGACGCTCAGGCTACAGCGACTTTGCAGGTTATCCGCAATCTTCTTGACGGACTTGAGGGCGAGGATGTCTACAAGAAAGGTATTTCTGAAAACGACAAATATGGAAACAAAATTTCCGCAGACCTTATCTATCTTCCTGAGACAAAGGCTCTCCTTGCTTTGAACGTCGGAGTAAATTCAGACAACTGGCAGCAGTTCACAGCTGGAAACAGAGACAAGGGAATCAAGCAGACAAACGCGGATTCAAAGAAAGTTCTTCTGACAATCTACAACGCGGCTGACAACTTCCTTTCATCATCTTATCTTCCTGCGCTCAACTACTACGCGCCGCTCTTGAACCTCAACCTTACTGTAGTTCAGGGCGACGGTCAGAACGAGGCTTCTTGCCTTGACAAGTTCACAAACCTGAACAGTTTTGACGCATATGCAATCAATATGGTCAAAACAAATTCAGGAAGAGACTACACAGACAAGCTTAAATACTAAAAAGATGTCAAAGTTTGGATTCTGCTGCCATTTTGAACCTGTTTCAAAATCCATATGAAAGATGATGAATCAAAGCAGACGCTGTAGAATTCGAATTCAAAAATGGCAACAGTTTTTAGACAGTCTTTTTAACGGGAATATTCTGCTTGCGCAAAGACAGGCGGGATATTCTCTCTTTTCCACATTTTCCGCGTTGCTGCGGAACTTTCCCCAAAATATGCATTGGAGTCTGAATGAGCGAGTATCTACTTGAATTAAAAAATCTTTCAAAATCATTTGGAAAAAACAAAGTCCTTAACGGAATAAACATAACTTTAAAAAAAGGCTCAGTTTTAGGACTTATGGGCGAAAACGGAGCCGGAAAATCAACAATGATGAAATGCCTCTTCGGAATTTACGCGAAAGACGAGGGGCAGATTTTTCTTGACGGAAAGCCGATAGATTTTTCAAGCCCGAAAGAGGCACTTGAAAACGGCGTTTCAATGGTTCATCAGGAATTGAACCAGTGTCTTGACAGAACAGTAATGGACAACCTGTTCCTTGGCCGCTATCCGAAAAAATTTGGAGTGGTTGACGAAAAAAGAATGTTCAAGGAATCGAGCAGGCTTTTCAGCTCGCTGAAAATGAATGTCAACCCGAACACTATAATGAGAACAATGTCCGTGTCTCAGCGTCAAATGGTGGAAATCGCAAAAGCAGTCTCGTACAATGCGAAAATAATTGTGCTTGACGAGCCGACATCATCTTTGACCGAGCCGGAAATAAATAAACTTTTTGCAATAGTGCGGGATTTAAAGGCGAAAGGAGTCTCTTTTGTCTATATTTCCCACAAAATGGACGAAATTTTTCAGATTTGCGACGAGATTTCCGTTCTGCGCGACGGAAACATGGTCTATCAGAAAAATGTAAAAGACTCGAAAATGGAAGAGCTGATTTCAGCGATGGTCGGACGCTCGCTCGACAAGCGTTTTCCTGACGTTACAAACAGTCCGGGAAAAGATTATCTTGAAATCAGAAATCTTTCGACAAAATACGCGCCGCATCTTGAAGATATTTCGTTCACGGTCAAAAAAGGCGAGATTTTCGGGCTTTACGGTCTTGTTGGAGCTGGACGAAGCGAGCTTTTGGAATCGATTTTCGGCGTAAGGACAATTTCAAAAGGCGAAATCATTCTTGACGGGAAAAAATTAAGATTCAAGTCTCCAAAAGATGCGATGAACTACAATTTTGCGATGGTTACGGAAGAGCGCAAGCTCAACGGAATGTTTGCGAAAGACACAATAGAGTTCAACACGTGCATAACAAATCTTGAGCAGTACAAAAAATTCGGACTGCTTTCTTCAAGAAAAATGCGCGATGCGGCAAACCGTGAAATCAAGAAAATCCACACGAAATGCGTTTCGGCTGACGAGCTTATCTCGTCGCTTTCAGGCGGGAACCAGCAGAAAGTCATAATCGGAAAATGGCTTGAGCGCGAGCCTGACGTGCTTCTTCTTGACGAGCCAACGAGAGGAATCGATGTCGGCGCGAAATACGAAATCTACCAGCTGATAATCCAGATGGCAACGGAAGGCAAGACGATTATCGTTGTTTCGAGCGAAATGCCGGAGATTCTTGGAATAACAAACAGAATCGCTGTTATGTCGAACCACAGGCTAGCAGGAATCGTAAACACAAAGGACACTGACCAGGAAGCTCTTTTGAGGCTCTCTGACAAATACCTGTAGCGTTAGCGCTGGAGCAGGCGCGAAGCGTTGCGAGGCGAGCAAGCAAAGCGCGCGAACTGAGCAATGAAGCGATAGCGTAACCTGCGAGTTTTCTAAAAAAAAACTCGCACGACATAGCGACCCGAGCAAAGCGAGGGGAACGCCCAAAAACATTTAAGGAGAAAAATATGGCTGAAATTATGGCACTTCACGACAATCCGAAAATAAAGGAATTTCAAAATAAACTTCACGAGCTGCGCTCAAACGGCGTGAACAAAATCACAGAAATCAAGCAGGCAGTTCACAAGGCAAAAAAAAATCCGATGATTGAATACGCCGAAAAGCCAAAAATTCTTGCACAATACAAGGTTCAGCTTGAAGAGGCGGAAAAAGTCGCAAGAAAAAATCATGAGGAGGACAAGGCGGTTACAAAAGAAGCCCTCGCCTACTCAAACAAGGCCGCGAAAGATTACATAAATGCAGTAAATATAGAACAAAACAAGAAAATCGCTGATGAAAAAACGGCTTACGCGGCGGAAATTCAGAAAATCAAGGCGGAAGGAACAGCGAGAATCGCAGAAGCGAAATCTCCTGCGGACAAGGCGACAGCGAAATACGAGCTTAAATCTGAGCTTTTTGACGCAAAAAATCGAAGCCAGACAATAATCGACCGCTGCAAGGACGCAAAAAAACAGGCTTTCACCGACCATGTGACAATCAACAGAGGCTTGAGGAATGAAAAATCGAATTTTGCGGAAGATATCCAGCTTTCGTTCATAAATTATGTGAACAATTTCAAGTTTTCAAAGTTTTTCCTTGACAACGGACTTTACATCGCGATTGCGGTTTTCTTTATCGTCTGCATTGCGGTTGCGCCGGCGATTGGAGCTGGAAATCTTTTGACTTTGCCTAACATCTTCACGATTCTCGAGCAGTCGTCAACAAGAATGTTCTACGCGCTTGGAGTTGCGGGCTTGATTCTTCTTGCAGGAACGGACTTGAGCGTTGGACGAATGGTCGCAATGGGTTCGGTTGTTACAGGACTTATTCTCCACCCGGGAACGAACATCGTAAAATTTTTCAATATGGGACCATGGAATTTCACTGCCCTTCCGATGGGAATCCGACTGATTCTCGCGCTCGTGCTTTCAGTTTTGCTTTGTACGGCGTTCTGCTCATTTGCAGGCGTTTTCACTGCGAAGCTTAAAATCCATCCGTTTATTTCAACACTCGCCTCGCAGCTTATTATTTACGGACTTTTGTTCTTTGGAACGACAGGAACTCCGGTCGGCTCGATTGACGCGAACGTAAAAGACTTGATTGGAGGAAGATGGACGCTCGGAATTATCAACGGCGAGCTGGTAACGTTTCCAAAACTGATTATTCCTGCGATTATCGCGATTATTGCAGCGTGGTTCATCTGGAACAAGACAACTTTCGGAAAAAATATGTACGCAGTCGGCGGAAACGCAGAGGCGGCGGCAGTCTCAGGAATTTCTGTTTTCTGGGTTACGATGGGCGTATTTATAATGGCAGGAATTTTCTACGGCTGCGGAGCATTTCTTGAAGCGTTCAGGGCAAATGCGAGCGCAGGAACGGGACAGGGCTACGAGATGGATGCAATTGCGGCGTGCGTAGTCGGCGGAATCTCGTTCAACGGAGGAATCGGAAAAATCGGCGGAGCGGCAATCGGCGTTGTAATCTTCACAAGCCTGACCTACTGCCTCACGTTCCTTCACATCGACACGAACTTGCAGTTTGTTTTCAAGGGTTTGATTATCATTGCGGCGGTCGCGCTTGACTCAATCAAGTATTTGAAGAGAAAGTAAAAAGCGGCAAAAAAAATGCTGTCATGCTGAATCATCGCCGAAAGGAGCTGGTTCAGCATTTTTTTTTATTTTCTGAACAAAAGCGAAAATGAAACACAGATTGACACGGATTTTTCACAGATAAAAGCGGATTTTTTGTCAATAATTTTATAGATTTCGAATCGAAGTGAGGGGCAAAACAACGTGCTTTCACTTTCATTTTTACAGATTCCGAAACAAAGCGAGCAGAAACCTGCTCGAGTTCAGAATGACACGACACATTCTTTTTTCTCACTTAACCAAAATCGCAAAATTCAGTTTCGGCAAGGAAGATTTTTCATTAGAATCTTGATATGCGAATTCTTTTTTACTCAACAAATTCAAACAGATACGACGGCGAAAAGACAAATCTTAGAACGCTTCCGTCGTTGGCGAGCCAATGGAAAAATCTTGCGAAAAAACATCCGGAACACCATTTTTTGATTGCAACGCAGCTTCCGGGAACTTTTCTTTTAGACGTGAAAAACAATGAAATCGCGCAAAAAGCAAAAAACGTTGAATATTTTCTGATTGAAGATGACGACGAGGAAAAAATCGCTGATTTTCTTTTCTCGCTGAATTCTGAAATTGCGGCGGCGGCGAGTTTTTACGTTCCGCCTTTCGACTGGCTTACGGCAAAAGACGCGCTCGTTGCGGAAAATCTCCGAAAAAAAGGAGTAAAAACAATTTGCCATCCGCTTGAAGCCGCTTTGATTTCTTTTGACAAATGGCAGACGCACCAATTTTTTGAAAAATACAGTTTTCCGTGCGCAAAAGCGGTCTATCTTCATCACGAGCTTTTTATAAACGGCGGAAACAGACGTGAAATCAAGAGCAATGTCTACAAAAACGCGGTTTTCAGTCAAATCAGAAAACTAAAATTTCCTGCAATCATCAAGGACACAACTGGAATGAGCTCATTTGGAATGGACGTTGTGAACAGTTTTGAGGAGGCAAAAGCGATAATTCTCTCAAAAAAGACGACTGCGGACAGAATTATCGAGGAGATGATAAAAGGCGGACAGTTTGGGCTTGAAGCCGTGAGATTTCAAAAAAACGGAAAAAGCTTTGTGAAAGTTCTTCCGCCGTTCAAATTTTCTGTGAACCGCTACGGAATCACGTCTCCAAAGCAGAGCGTAAAAGTCGGGCCGGTTTTTGACCGCGAAAAATACTGTCTTTCCGACCTTGAAAAAATGATTTCAAGTCTCTGCGAAAAAATGAATCTTGACGGAAGCGCGAATTTTGACCTTGTTTTTAACGAAGACGAAAAAAAATGGTTTGTGCTTGAAGTGAATCCGCGTCTTTCTGGAATGACGACAACTTACGCAGCAAGCATGAAAAAAAGCGTGAGTGAAATTCTGTTTGAGATTACAAAAGAAAATCTTGAAAGCGATGAAGATTTTAAGAATTCCGAAACAAAAATCGAAGCCAGAAATGAAAGAAGTTTTTCTCCAGCGATGAACATAAAATTTCCGCTTTTAAGCAATGAAAAACTTAAAAAAGCAAAATCGCTGCCGTTTGTCTCGATTGTAAACCAGCAGGAAAATCTCGGGGCAAGGCAGCTGCGCGAAAAAGGCTACTGCGAAGTGATTTTCACGGCGGAGACTTTTGCAAAGCTGAGAGAAAACCTGAACATCTTAAAAAGCGAATTTGAAGGCGAAATGGAAGAAATTTTCTTCAACAACGCGACGAGCCTTATTGATTCGCTTTAGATTCCTCTTCTTTCTGCATTTTTTCCCATTCAGCTTTTTCAACGTACTCGGCGTTTACTTTTCCGTCTTCCTCGTTCACGGAAACAATCGCATACTGCTCGTAATTTTTTACGAGCCAGTTGTCATATTCGGTCCAGCTAGAAAAAGATTGTGTCATATATTCTCCGTTTTCTATTTTTTAGATTCTTTTGTTTTTCAGATTTTTGATTCCAGTTTTTTAGTCGTTTTGCCGCTTGAAAAATTTTCCGATGATTTCTTTTGACTGCAAAACATTGATGAACGCATGCGGGTCAACGCTGCGGAGAGCTTTTTCAAGGCTGCCGCTTTCAGAGGACGAGACGACCGTGTAGACCATTTTGTGATTGTGGCCGGAAAACTCGCCCCGCCCCTCAAAAACCGTCGCGCCGTGATTTGTAAGCTCCTTGATTTTCTCGTAAATCTCAGAAGGCTTGTCGGTTATAATCAGCAGAGTCGTCTTTGAATATTTTTTGTAGAGCGTGTTTACAACCTGAGTTGACGCAAACTGAAAAATAATCGAGTAAAGAGCCTTGTCCCAGCCAAAAAGAAGTCCGGCAGTGAACAAAACACAAACATTGAAAGCGAAAATCAAGTTCCAGGAAGATTTTCCAGTTTTTTCGGAGATAAAAATCGCGATAAAATCCGTGCCGCCAGAAGACGCGCCAGCAAAAAGGCAAAGAGAGATTGAAACAGCGTTCACAATTCCGCCGAAAACTGAGCATAAAAGCAAATCGTCTGTCAGATGAAGAAAAGTGCATGAAGAAAGCAAGTCGGTGAAAATGCCGGAAATGAAAATCATCACGACGCTGAAAAATGTGAATTTCTTTCCGATATATTTTATTCCAATCACGACAGGAATCGCGTTCAAGCCGTAGTTCACAAGCGAATAAGGAATTTTCAGATTGAAATATTTTGAGAAGATGTCCTGAATCAAAAGCGAGATTCCAGTGAATCCGCCAGGAAAAAGATTAGCAGGACGGGCAAAAGCGACGATATTGCACGCCATCAAAAAGCCGCCGGCGACAACTAAAAGAAGCCGCCTGGCAGTCTTGGAGATATTTTCGTTCATACATTTCAGATGATAACGCATAAACGAAATTGCTCCAAGATTATGATTTTTTGATTTCTACTCGAGAATCGCGCCCTTGTCGGCAGAGCTTACGAGTTTAGCGTAGCGCGCAAGGTAGCCGGTCTTGACTTTAGGCTCAATCGGCTTCCATGCGGCACGGCGTTTTTCAAGCTCCTCGTCGCTCACTTCAAGATGAATCTTGTAGTTGTTTATGTCGAGCGTGATTTTGTCGCCTTCCTGAACAAGCGCAATCGGGCCGCCAACGGCAGCTTCAGGCGAGCAGTGTCCAAGAGAAGCTCCGCGTGTCGCGCCGGAAAATCTTCCGTCTGTGATAAGGGCAACCTGCTTGTCCAAGCCTTGTCCCGCAAGCGCGGCAGTTACAGCGAGCATTTCTCTCATTCCAGGGCCGCCTTTCGGTCCTTCGTAGCGGATTACAACAACATCGCCCGGCTTAATCTGTGATTTCTGCACGGCTTCCATCGCCTCTTCCTCGCCGTTGAAAACACGCGCAGGGCCGGTGTGATACATAAGCTCTTTTGCGCAGGCTGAACGCTTTACAACAGTTCCGTTTGGAGCAAGATTTCCGAAGAGAATTGCAATTCCGCCGTTGTCGCTGAACGGATTTTCAATAGGACGCAGAATTTCAGGATTTCTGTTTTTCGCGAATCTGATATTCTCCGCGATTGTTTTTCCTGTCGCCGTAATCAGATTTGTGTTGATAAGATTTTTCTTTGCAAGCTCGGCAAGAACTGCCTGAACCCCGCCAGCGTCGTCAAGCTCGCACATGAAAGTGTGTCCGGCAGGAGCCAAATGGCAAAGGTTCGGAGTGCGCTCGGAGATTTTATTCACCTCGTGCAAGTCGATTGTGATTCCAGCCTCGTGCGCGATTGCAGGAACGTGAAGCATTGTGTTGCTAGAGCAGCCAAGAGCCATGTCAGCAGTGAGAGCGTTTCTGAAATTTTCCGCAGTCATCATCTGCCGAGCCGTGATTCCGCGCCTGTACATTTCCATAACCTGCATTCCGGCGTGCTTTGCAAGCGCGATTCTTCTTCCTGTAACAGCAGGAATTGTTCCGTTCCCTGGAAGACCAAGCCCCAAAACTTCGGTAAGGCAGTTCATTGAGTTCGCGGTGAACATTCCAGAGCAGGCTCCGCAGCCCGGACAAGCGTAATGCTCCATTTCCTCAAGCTGAGCCTCGTTGATTTTTCCGACAGCCAAGCCGCCGACAGCCTCGAACATATCAGTCAAGGAAAGATTTTTATCAGAATAAGGATTTGAAGAATCATGTCCAGGAAGATGCCCCGGCATCATAGGACCGCCAGAGCAGAAAACGGTCGGCAAATCAAGGCGGGCTGCCGCCATCAACATTCCAGGAACGATTTTGTCGCAGTTCGGAATCATAACGAGAGCGTCAAGCTGATGAGCCTTTGCAACGCACTCAACGCTGTCAGCGATAAGCTCGCGTGTGACAAGCGAATATTTCATTCCCTCGTGTCCCATCGCGATTCCGTCGCAAACGCCGATTGCAGGAAATTCAATTGGCGTTCCGCCGGCATAGCGGATTCCAGCCTTTACAGCCTCAGCGATTCGGTCAAGCTCAATGTGTCCCGGAATAAGCTCGTTTTTTGCGCAGATAACTCCGACGAGCGGCTGGTTCAGTTCTTCCTCAGTATAGCCAGAAGCGTAAAAAAGCGAGCGGTGCGGAGCGCGCGCAGTTCCCTTGCATGCATTGTCAGATTTTTTTGCCATTTATGTACCTCATAAAAATTATTTTCAAAAGCGATAAAAGTATAACGCCGCCGCAGTGTTGCGTAAAGTGAAAGATTAGAAAGAAAAGATTGCATAAGACGCAAGAAAAACAGCCGACGGATGAAATAGAACTTTTCGTGCAAAAAAAGCGATAAAAATTCAGATTTTATGATTTATTATAGAAGAGTTTTAAAAAACAAAAATCCAAAACTGCTTCAGTTTCTGTCCAAAATCATCTGAAGCTCTGATTTTAGCTTTTTGTACTTCTGGAAAAATTCGTCGTCGCCTGCCCCTACAAGAAATTCAACAGTCGTTCCCAAAGATTTCGCGATTTTTACAGCTTCTCCAGCGCGAGGCTCAGTCCCCGCCTTTCTCATGCTGGAAACAGTCGTCTCCGAAACGCCCATCTGCCCTGCAATCCATCGGTATGACGTGTTTTGTTCTTTCCGCAAAATCTCAACTTTTTCCCAAAAGCCCATGCTTTGATTTTACAAAGTTTAACTACTTACATTCATAGTTTTTCACTTGAACACTTCGTATTATCGTAGTAATATTGTTCACAACTCCGAACATTCGTAGTTTTTATTTATTTTTATGAGGTCACTTTGAAAAATTACGCTCTTCTTCTTGGCTCTGCTCCAGAAGGATTCAGTCAAAAAAAACTCAATGATATGCGCGATACTCTCGCTTCTGAAAAAGGCTTGTGGGCGAAATGCGGAATAGTCAGCTTTCCGAACGGCGCGAGCGAAAAAACCTTAAAACATATTCTTGAGAACATAAAAAACGAAATCGAAAACGCGAAACGTGAAAAAGAAGCTTATTGCAATCTCGCCAAAGCGATTCAGATTCAAAAGAGCGAATCTTTGCAAAACGGACTTCAGGAAAACGCGAAAATCAAAATTCTTCTATATATTTGCACTTTGTCGCCAGTTGCGGATGAAGATAAGTCTGTCTGGCTTGGCGGAGAAGAAATCAGAAAAAGCGTGATTGAAGAGTTCTGCGAATTTTGCAGAAGTTCAGGCAACAACGTTCAGGTGATTTATGACTGTGACAGAGATTTTGTTCCTGATGAAGAAACTGATGATGACGAGGAAGTTTTTTCGGCTGGCTTTGGTGGATTTTCAAGAAGCGCGGGAGAGATGGAATGAGCTCGGATATTCTTCAGAAATCTTCTATTTTTTCGGTGAATGTTTCAAAGGGCAATGCGTTCAATTTTCTTCGTCTTGTGTGCTGTCTGATTGTGATTTATGAGCATTGTGTTGTTCTAAGCGGAGCTGATTTTCCTTGCTGCGGCTTGCGGGGAATTGCCGTAAATGTATTTTTTATTTTAAGCGGATTTTGGGTTACACAGTCGTTTTTGAAAAGCGGCTCAATAAAAGAATATGCAATAAAGCGATTCAAAAAGATTTTACCGCAGTATTGGCTTGTTGTGTTTGCCTGTGCGGTTGGACTTTCGGCATTTTCTGTCTTGCCGTTGCGTGAATATTTTTGCAATGGCAGTTTTTATAAATATCTTGCGGCGAATATTTTCACATTGAATTTTATCCAGCCTAATCTTCCGGGTGTTTTTGAAGGCTTGGCTTTGAATGGAAGTGTTAACGGTTCTTTAT